>CALKHQ010000115.1 GCA_937988735.1 uncultured Alphaproteobacteria bacterium | reverse complement strand
CATGCGCCGCTGCCGCAGATGACCGGCGGCGTGGTCGGGGGCGCGGACGCGGCCGGGCCTGCGGACGGCGACGGCGCGGTGGCCGGCAGCCTGCGGACGGCCGAGGGCGAGGTCCGGCTCGATGGCGCCGTCAGCGGCGGCCGGGTCGAGTTTCGCTGGTACGTCGCGGTGGAGGAGGGGGAGGCGGTGCCGGGGGCGGCGTGGCTTGCCGTCGGTGACGACTGCGCGACGCTGACCGGCGGGTTCACGGTCGCTTCCGGCGAGGAGCCGTGGATCGCCCACCGGATCGTGGCCGCCGCCGGCACCGATGCGATGCCGGACGCACTCCTCGACAAGCTTGCGCAGATCGACGAGGGCATGGCGGCGATCCAGGCGCTGCGGGACTCGCTGCCGCGTGACGAGATCGACGTCGGGGCGCGTGCCGCCCGGCTGCCGGCGTCGCCGGAGGCGATCCACGCCCATGTCCATGACACCATCGCGTTCGAGGCCTATCAGGGTGTGCTGCGCGGCGCGCGCGGCGCCCTTGTCTCCGGCGCCGGCAACGCCGCCGACCAGAGCCTGCTGCTCGCCGCGCTGCTGGCGGAGCATGGCTTCGAAACCCGTTTTGCCACCGGCACGCTCGACGAGGCGACGGCGGCGCGGCTCGTGGACGGCATGGGGCCGCCGGCGCCGCCGATGGCCCTGGCCGCGCCCGGGCCGGAGGTGACCGCGCGGCTGATCGCGGTCGCCGGCATCGAAGGTGCGCAGTTTGACGAGGCGGTGGCGTCGCGGCAGGCAGCGCGCGACGCGCTGCTGGCGGCGGTGGCCGACGACGTCGCCGGCTACGGCGAGCAGATCGCGTCGCTGCTGGGGGAGCAGGGGCTGACCCTCGCCGTGGATCCGGCCGCGGAGCGGGCGGAGCTGATCGCCCGCACACGGGAGCATGTCTGGGTGCAGGTGGCGGTCGATGGCGGCTGGCTTGACCTCGATCCGCTTGCCGATGCGCCCGGCGTGGCGCTGGCAGTGACCGAGGCGACCCACGAGACCCTGCCCGAGGACATGTTCCACCTCGTTCGCTTCCGGGTGACGGTGGAGCGGCTGGAGGAAGGGCAGCTCGCGACGGAGGAGGTGGCCGGCTGGCGGATCCGGATGGCCGACCTGGCGTCGCTGGGCTTCCCCGGCATCTGGATCGGCAACCTGCCGCTGAACGGGCCCGAGGCGATGGCGGCGCAGGCGGCCCTGGAGGACATCGGCAGCTATGCGGCGGCGCAGGGGCCGGAGCGGATGCTGGCGGCCACTCAATTCCAGCCGCTGCTGGCGCTCTCCACCGGGGAGCGGCAAGCGGGAACCGGCTTCGACCTCACCGGGCGCCGCGTGCCGGACGACTGGCGGATGGCGGCTGCCGCCGGGATTGCGGAGGGCGTCGCCACCGGGCTGGGCGGGGCGACGGGCGCGCTGGAGAGCCTGTTCGGCGATCCGGAGGAGACGGCGAACCCGGCCGAGCCGCCGGTGCTGACGGCGCAGTGGATCGACTTCGAGATCGTGGGGCCAGGCTACGGCGTCCGCAGCGAGCGCCGGTTCGTGGTCGACCGGCTCGGCCCCGCGGCCCGCGCCGCCGGCATCGATGCGCTGCCGGAGGATGCGCCCGACGACGACGCGGTGCGCCTTGGCCTGGCGGGGGTCAGCGAGATCCTGGTGACGACGGGCGTGGTCAGCGAGGCGCTGGCCTTCGACACCATGCTGGCCAACTACATGCGCAACCAGGAGACGCTGCAGCGGCTGGCGGAGCTCGCCGCCGGCGCCGCGGTGGTGGATGGCGGCTTCTACGGCGCCTATGCGCCCTATCCGAACAAGCTCATGATCCACGCGCTGCTGCAGCAGGAGCAGGCGCGGCTGGTGGCTGCGGCGACCGGTGTCCATGCCTATTCCGCCGAGCCGGCCATGGTCGCGCGGCACGTGATCATGCGCCGGGACAGCTACGGCGGCTTTGGCGCCGGGCAGGCGATCGACCTGCTGCACGTCCGTCTGCAGGCGGCGGCGGTGGCGGGGGTGCCGGCCGAGGCGTTCGCCCGGTTCCAGCGCGACTACGGCACGGCGCTGACCAGCCTCGAGCATCACATGCTCCGCTGGATCGGGCGGGCCGAATGCCCGCAGTGCGGCGAGCAGACGGTGATCGGCACCACGACGGTGATGGAGCAGGCCAACGCCGCCGGCGTCGCGATGGCGGTGCTGGCGCCGGGCATGGCGGAGGCCATTCCCGCGGCGCTTGCGGCCGACGACCGGGCGCGGATCGCCGCCGCGTTGGATGCCGGTTACTGGGTGATCGTGCCGGAGGCTCCCGTCGAAATCGCCGGTACGCCCGCGAGCGCATGGTGGCGGATCGACCCGGCGACCGGCGCGACGCTCGGCATGACCCAGCACGGCGGCGCCGATTTCACCGAGTATGTGGCGGCCGTGATCGTGCTTGGCTGGCCCTTCATACTCGGCACCACCATGGGCGTTCTCGGCTGCACCGGCATCAGCGGCGACTCGATCGGCGGTGGGAAGCTGTTCGCCTGTGTGATCTGCGGGCTGATCACCGGAATCTGCCTGGAGCTGGCCTGGCTTGCGACGAACTTTGTAGGGGCCATTGCGGCCACCAGCACCTGTGGCCTCGGCAGCAGCACGGCCGGCGTCGTGGTCTGCGGGATCGGCGGCATGCTCTGAGCGGCGTTGGGGGAGGAGAGGCGGAGATGGCGACTGCGAGACTGTTCGTCCGCTGGCTGGTGCTGGTCCTCGTCCTGGCGCTCGCACCGGCGGGCGCCCGTGCCGAGGAAAGCGGCGGACGCAGCCTCGACGTGACGGCGGCCACGCTTGCGCCGCAGATCGCGGGAGAGGCGGCGCCGCTCGGCTTCCATTTCCTGCGGGTGGAATTCCGCTTCGCCAACACCGGAACGGCGCCGATCGCCGACGTGGCCCTGGGGCGGCAGTCCTGGGTGCTGGAGGACGGTCTGTTCCCGTACTACGCGGAGGAACGGGTCGGTCCGGTGAGCCAGGCCAGTCTGTTCCAGCCGGAAACCCTCGCCCCGCAGCAGGGCATGACGGGGGAGATCGTGGTGCTGGTGCCGGCGGCGCCGGGCGCTCTGGCGCTGGTCTACGAGGCGGACGGCGTTCGCCTCGAGGTGCCGCTCGCGGTCGCCGTGCCGGATGATGCGGACGCCCCGGTCGCGGCAGAGCCTGCGCCGGAAGTGCCGACGGCCGACGCCGACGAAGCGACGCCGGCGCCCGCGGAGACGGAGACGGCGGAGGCGTCCGGCGCGGAGGAGGAGCTGTCCGCGGAGGAACAGCCCGCAGCGGCGCCAACCGTGGCCACCGACCGCGCCACCTATGCACCGGGCGACACCATCGTCGTCAGGGTCGGCGGCCTGCCGGGCAATGCGCAGGACTGGGTCGCGCTGGTGCCGGAAGGCGCGCCGGAGGACAGCCTCGGCCAGTGGACCTATACCGACGGCGTGACCGAAGGCGAGTTCCGGTTCCGCGCGCCGCCCGCGCTCGGGCGGTACGAGGTCCGGGTCTATTTCGACTTCCCGGACGGCGGCTACACCGTGCACGCGCGGGCCGGCCTCGAGGTCGCCGCGGGGGCGGTCTCCGAACCGGAGCCTGCGCCGGAGCCCGTGGCGGAGGAGCCGGAGGCGGAGCCCGAGCCGCTGGCCGAATCCGCAGAGCCGGCGCCGGTCGAGCTGGCGACCGACCGCGAGGTCTACCAGCCCGGCGAGACGATCGCCGTCACCGCCGCCAACCTGCCGGGCCACGCGGAGGACCTGCTGACGCTGGTCGGCGCCGGCGAGCCGGACGACGCCTATGGCGACTGGGCCTACACCGATGGCGTTGTCGAGGGCAGCTTCGTCTTCACCGCGCCGGAGCCCGGCGACTACGAGCTGCGCCTGCTGCCGGGCGGCAGCATCGGCGTGGTTGCCGCCCGTGTGCCCGTCCGGGTCGAGGCGGCGCCCGGGCAGCCGGAGATCGCCGGGGCGGACGAGCCCGCGCCGCCGGAGGCTCCGGATGAGCCCGAGCAGCCCGTCCTGGCGGAAGAGCCGGACGTGCCCGCGATGCCCGAGGTCGAACTGGTGCTCGACCGCGAACTGTTCGAGCCGGGGCAGATGATCGAGGCGTGGGTGACCGGCCTGCCGGGCGCTGCAGGCGACGGCCTCGCCCTCGTCGCGGCCGGCGCGCCCGATGACGCGCGTGGCCTGTGGGTCGATGCCGGGTCGGCCGCCGACGGCCGCTTCGCCTTCACCGCGCCGGACCCCGGCGCATACGAGCTGCGGGCGATTGCCGGCGGCAGCGTTGTGGCACGGCAGCCGCTCACGGTCGAGGGACCGCTGCAGCCGCCGGCCCCGGCCACCGTTCCGGGCCTGAGCCTCGCCCAGGCAGTCTTCGAGCCCGGCGCGGAGATGCTTGTTGCCTACGCCGTCCCCGAGCCTCTCGCCAGCGGGTCGTGGATCGGGATCGTGCCGGCGGACGTGCCCCATGGCAGCTCCCAGCTCAACGACATGGCCGACGTCGCCTGGTCCTACCTGGATGCGCAGACCAGTGGCGTGGTGCGGCTCACCGCACCGCGGGAGCCCGGCCGCTACGACGTTCGCCTCAACGGCGACGCCGTGTCGGCGCAGCTCGAGACGGTCTCGATCGGCTTCGTGGTGTCGGTCGACGGCACGCCGCCGCCGGAGGAGCCGGCCCGGGCTGTTGAGCTCGTCGTTCCGGAGACGCCGATCAACGTGGCGGCGGCGCCGTTCGGTGCGCGCGTCTACAGCACCGGCGGGGAGGAACAGATCAACGACGGCAACGCCAGCGTCTATGACCGCTACAGCGGATATGGCTATGTGGGGCTGGGCATGCCGATCGTGGTTGATCTGGGCCGCCCCTACGCGCTCGAGCGGGTACGGATGCTGCTGTGGGATGGCGACGACCGCACCTACGGCTACCGCATCGACGGCACCGTGGACGGCAGCCGCTGGCAGCTTCTCGCCGACCACAGCGCCGGCGGCGCCCGGGGATGGCAGGAGATCGCCTTCGCCCCGACCACCCTCCGTTATCTGCGGGTGGTCGGCACCACCAACACCGCCGGGCACAACCTCGATGTCGTGGAGCTGGAAGCCTACAGCCGCGACGGTGTTCCCTTCCTCACCACGGCGGAGACCGTGGCCGATGACGCGGTGCCAATCAGCGGCAGCCTCGCCTTCGATCTCCTGGGCGGGACGGTGGCCAATGCCGGGGACGCGGCGCTGATCGACGGCGACCTTGGAACTGCGGCGTGGACGGCGGCCGCGCTGCCGCGGGCGGTCGAGATCCGGTTCAACGGCGGCCGCGAGGGGCTGGTGGAGGCGGTCGCGCTGCGCAGCCCTGCCCGCGAGGATGCCACCCGGCCCCGTGTCGTCGAACTGGCGGCGGCCACCGGCAACCCGGCGGATCCCTGGCAGTCGCTGGGCCGCTTCGGCCTGTTCGACGAAGACGGCTGGCAGCGGATCGCGCTCGACCCGTTGCAGACGGCGGCCATCCGCGTGACCGTGACCGAGGGCTACGATCCTGCCCTGCCGGTTGCGGTGGCCGAGGTGGCGGTGCTGGAAGGCGCCGCGCCCGGCTACCCCTCGATCCTGCCGGGACGCCATCCCGGCTTTGCCGGCGGCCCGAACATCGCCGCGGCCGCGCTCGGCGGCCGGATCGAGCGGGCGACCGCGCCGATGGAGGAGGGGCGTGCGGCGGAGCTCCTGATCGACGGTCTGCTGTCCGTCCACGGCTCTCCGGGCTGGGCGACCGCCGGTGCGACGATGCCGCAGGAGGTGGTGGTCTCGTTCCGGGACGGCCAGGCGGCGCGGATCGCCGCGGTGGCGCTGAATGCCGAGACCAACTTCTCCGGTTTCGAGAACGCCGTCCGCACCTTCGAGGTCTGGGTGTCGCAGGCGGCGCCGGATTCGGGCTTCACCCGGGTCGGCGGCTTCTACATGGAGCCGAGGCCCGGCTGGCAGGTGTTCGCCTTCGAGCCGGTCACTGCCCGTTACGTCCAGCTCCGCATCCTCTCGAACCACGGCGGCAGCTACACGGCACTGGGCGAGTTCGAGGTGCTGGAGGCGGTGTCGCCGGACTACCAGTCCATCCTGGCCGGCGACCCGCCCAATCTCGCCGCGGCGGCGCTCGGCGGGCACTATGCGGTGCCCCACGGCAGCGACCGGATGGCGCTGATCGACGGCCTCGCCGACGGCCCGGTGTGGTATCAGGAGGGCTGGGCCTCGCCGCCGATCGACGTCGTGCTCGCCTTCCGTGAGCAGCGTACGGCGACCATCGACGCCATCACCATCACGCCGCCCGCCAGCGTCGATCCCGAGGACTGGGCGCGCGAGATCAAGGTCAGCGTCTCCACCACCAGCCCGATCGGCGGCTTCGCCACGGTCGGCACCTTCACCCTCGCGCCGGAAGTGCGGCCGCAGCGCTTCGCCTTCCCGCCGGTGGAAGCGCGCTACGTCCAGCTCCGCATCCTCGGCAACGGCGGCGGCGGCAGCTACGCGCTGGCGGAGGTCGCGGTGCACGAGCATCTGGAGCCCGGCGTCGCCTCCGCGCTGAGCCGCCTGCCGGTGGACGCGACGGGGCTGCCGCCGCTGCCGCCGGCGCCGAGCCTGCCGGGCGAGCCGGAGCCGAACGACGTGCTGGCGGCGGCGACGCCGATCCGCCCGGGACAGACGCTGACGGGGCTGATCGATCCGCCCGACGACATCGACCTCTACCGGCTGGACACCACCGGCGAGCGCCATCCCGGCATCACGGTGTCCGTGGCCGAGGATCCCGCGCTCCGCGTCGGCATCGACCTGCTGGACGAGACCGGACAGCCGATCGACCAGCAGCCGCTGTACGAGCGCACCGGCAGCGAAGCCACGCTGACATGGGCGGTGCCGCAGGGCGTCTACTACCTGCGCGTCCATCGGCCGCCGACGTCGATCGTTGTCCAGTCCGACCTCAGCCCGTCCACCGACAACGTCCGCGACAGCATCACCGCGGCGCTCCGCGCCTTCGTCGGCCAGGTGACGGAGTTCGAGCAGGTGTCGATCGCCGGCTTCTGCGGCGAGATCGACCGGGCCTCCGACTTCACCGGCGACCGGGCCGTGCTGGCGGCGGCGGTGGACGCGATCAACTACGGCTGCGGTGGTACGGCGCTCTACCGGGCGATCGGGGAATCGCTCGTCTGGCTTGACGAGCGCGAAGGCGGCCGCGCCGTGCTGGTGATCACCGACGCCGAGGACAGCGGGTACCACGACGACGCGCTCCATGCGCTGTGGACGCAGATCGGCGAGACCAGCGCGCGCATCTACGGCATCGGCTACGGCGACGCGATCCGCTACCAGATCAGCGGCGGTGACCTCGGATCCACCGGCGGCGACCTGCTGCGGTCCCTCGCGGCCGCGACCGGCGGCGCCTATTTCGAGGCACCGACCGGCGACGCGATCCACGCCGTCACCGCACGGATCAGCGAGGAGCTGCGGCGGCCGAGTCTCTACCGGCTGACCGTGACCACGCCGCAGGGCGAAGGCGCGCTCTCGGTGGTCGAGGTTGGCGAGAGCATCGCCGGCGTGGCGGCGCCGAGCCGGATCGCCCTGATCTTCGACGCGTCGGGCTCGATGTGGGCGCGGGACGGCGGCAGCCGTCCGCGCATCGAGATCGCCCGCGAGGTGATGCGGTCGGTCGTCACCGGCCTTCCGGACCAGGTGCAGGTCGGCCTGCGCGTCTATGGCCACAACTACCCCCGCGATCCGAAGGCGCGGAGCTGCACCGACAGCGAGCTCGTGATTCCGTTCGGGCCTCTCGACCGTGCCGCCCTCATCAGCGCCATCGACGGCCTCAATCCCCAGGGCCAGACGCCGATCGGCCTGTCGCTGGCGAGCCTGCGCGAGGACTTCGCCGGGGTGGAGGGTCCGAAGGTGGTGATCCTGGTGACCGACGGCATCGAGACCTGCGACCCGGAGCCGGGAGATCCGAACTACCCGCCGGCGGTGGTGCAGGCGCTCCTTGCAGAGGGTCTGGACATCCGGGTCAATGTCGTCGGCTTCGCCATCGACGAGAGCGACACGCGCGACTTCCTGCGCCAGATCGCCGACCTGTCGGGCGGGCAGTATTTCGAGGCGGCCAGTGCCGGCGAGCTGCAGGCCGCGCTGGAGGAGGCGATGCGCGCGCCCTTCGCCGTGGTCGATGCCCGCGGCGAGCGGGTTGCCGAGGGCAAGGTCAACGAACCGCCGCTGCTGCTGGCGGAGGGCGCCTACCGTGTCGAGGTCGAGGCCGATCCGCCGATCGTGGTGGAGGTGGCAGTGGCCGTGGACCAGGAGACCCGCGTGCTGCTGGACAGGGAGGGCAGCGCGATCGGTATCGAACTCGAATCCCGGCCCTACGATCCGGCGGCGATGATCCAGCCGCCGGTGCTGGAACTGCCGCAGCCGGCACGGCCGCTGGGCGTGGACGAGATCGCGGAGCTGCAGCGGCTGCTGGCGGCACGCGGCTACGACCCGGGGCCGGCGGACGGCCGCGCGGGTCCGGCCACCACCGCCGCGATCCGCGCCTACCAGCGGGCGGAAGGCCTGCCGGAGACGGGAGTCGCCGACAGCGCCCTGCTAGACCGGCTGCGCGCGCCGGTGGCGGCCGCGGAGGAGGGCGGTGCGCCGGAGGGTCCGGTCGAGCCGGATCCGTCGTCCGGAACCCTGCCGCCCGTCGGCGGGGGGGCCGGCACCATCTCCAGCACGCCGTCCGTCGACGAGCCGGTGGCGGGGGTGCGCTATCTCGCAACGCCCGTCACCATGTACGCCAGCGGATCGTCGCGGGTGCGCTCCGGTCCGGGGACTGGCTATCCGCAGCTCGGGTCCATTCCGGCCGGCGGCGCGGTCACCGTGCTGGGCGAGATGGAGGGCTGGTACTATCTGGAGACGGCCGACGGCATCCGCGGCTTCACCGCCGCCAACCTGCTGTCGCCGACCCGGCCGGTTCCGCCGTCGCCCTCGCGTCCGACCGGACCGACGGGGCCGACGATGCCGACCTGCCGTCCCGGCGAGACGGTGATCCAGGTGGGCCCGGGCGCCTATATCTGCGCCGTGCTGCAGTAGAAGGGGCGAGGACAGCGGTCAGGCCATGTCCTTCACGTCGGTTCCGGCGAGCGCCGGCCCGTCTGCGGGTGGGCGCGGCGCCGGCCGGCGCGCCGCCAGCGCCCGCTTCAGCCGCGCCTGCAGCGGCTGCTCGATCCAGCGATAGCTCGTCATCGCGATGCCGACGACGGCGGCGAACACCGCCACCGGCGCCAGCACGCCGCCGACGGCCGCCCATGGCTGCGCCAGCGCGATCAGGCCGATGTTCTGGTGCAGCAGGTAGATGCCGTAGGACGCGCGCCCCGGCGCGGCGAGCAGCGGATGGGCGAACAGCCGCAGCCGCGCCCGCCGCCATGCGAACAGGAAGAACAGCGTGAACACGGCGGCCTGACCGACGACAAATTCGGCGAACCGCCACGGGTCGGCCACCAGCGGGCCGGTGGCGTCAGCGGCGGTGACGGCCAGCATGTGGCCCAGCGCCAGCAGCATCAGGCCGCGCGCCTCCGATCCCCAACGGCCGGTGAAGGCGAGGTAGGCGGCGATGCCGAAGGAGAAGCAGGGCAGGTAGCGCTGGAACAGGAAGCCGCCGAGCATGGTGAGGCTGGTGCTGTCGGTGGCGTGCGCGGCGACGCCGATGGCCATCGCCACGATCTCGTAAAGGCACCACAGCCGGATCCCCTGTCCGCGCCCCAGATAGAAGGCGGCGCCGATCAGCAGGTAGAACTTCACCTCGACCCACAGCGACCAGTAGGCGCCGTCCAGCCAGCCCCAGCCCGTCTCGCCGACCGCGCGTCCGACATACTGCGGCGGGATCACCACGAGGCTCAGCAGATATTCGGGCCAGGTCGCCCGCAGCTCGGGCGGCCCGAACAGGTGGCCTGCGACGAAGGTCGCCGTGCCGATCAGAAGCAGCGGCGGCCACAGCCGGATCACCCGGGCCAGGATGAAGCGGCCGAGCGTCGGCGTCCGCTCCAGCGTGAGCAGGATGACGAAGCCGGAGACGGTGAAAAACAGGTGAACCCCGAGGAAGCCGACGGAGGCAAGAGGCACGTCGGCGTAGCGCGCGCCGTAGGCGGCGAGGTCGGCGCCTGGGCCGGCCGGCGTCCAGAAATAGAGATAGTGGTAGGCGGCCACCCACAGCACGGCCACCGCCCTGAACCCGTCGAGCACGTCCAGCCGTTCGAGCGGCCGGCCGCGCGCGGTCGCGGATGGTTCCAGCCTGGCCGGTGAAGGGGCGGGTGCGGGATCGGCAACGGGCCGGGGTCGGGGCGCGCCCGGCTCCGGACGAACCGCACCCCCGTGACGCGGCTGCATGCCACCTCGCACAAAACGGATCATCGGGGCGCGACGCGGACCAGGATCGGCACCGGCGCCTGTTCGCCCTCCGTCACAATCTCTAGCCACGATCCACGCTGACGGAAAAGTGACGAAAAGGACGAATTCCCTAATATGATGACTTTCGTCCGAACCTGTCGACGTTTCTTACAATACTGTCATGACGATATTGTCATGTGACTGACCATTGCACAGAAGGATGCCTGACAATTGTGCGCCGTTAAGGACCGTTTCCAATAGTTCATGGTGTTCTGCCTTGAATTGGCGGAAGCGATACGCATCATCCGCTCGACGGTCAGGCAGAGCTGACGTCAACAGCCCCCGCACAGAGCAGTCATGGAACCGACATCAACGTGATGACCGCTCGCAATGCGCTTCCGATCGCCACAGAACCATGAGTCGTCTCCTCGATTCTGCGGATTTCGGGACAGCCGGACCGGCAGATCATGACGGCACGGCACATCGGTGCGGGCATTGCTGCGGGCATCTGGGCGAAGGCTGGCTGACCGCGGCGCGAGCTTTGCACCGCGACCAGCGTATCCGGCTACAGGGTTTCTCGAGGACCAGCCGTGACAGGATGTCGAAGAGCTGATGCGGACGTCGTCGGTGGCGCGGCACTGGCCGCGCCCGCGCCGCGGGTGCCGTGATGCTCGGGCGCAAGGTGGCGCTGGGCGCGCTGTGGCTGGTCGGGGCACGGCTGGCGGCGAAGGGCATGGACCTGCTCGCCATGCTGATCGTCGCCCGGATCCTGACCCCCGAGGACTTCGGCCTGGTCGCGCTGGCGGCGACGGTGCTGGTGATCCTCTACACGGTCTCGGACCTCTCGCTGGCGAACGCGCTGATCCGGATGCACGATCCGGACAAGCACGCCTACGACACCGCCTTCACCCTCAACCTGATGCGCGGGCTGGTGCTCGCCGGCTGCCTCGTCGGGCTTGCCTGGCCGATGGCGGCGCTCTACGCCGACCCGCGGCTGGTGGACCTGATGCTGGTGCTGGCGCTGGTCCCGCTGTTCCGCGCCATGCTGAGCCCCCGCATGGCTCACCTCGCCCGCGGCCTCATGTTCCGCCAGGCCTTCGTGCTGGAGGCGAGCGGCAAGGCGGCGGCCTTCGTCGCCTCGGTCGGCGTCGCGATGGCGACCGGCAGCTACTGGGCGCTGATCGCCGGCTTGGTGGCGGCGCCGGCGCTGAGCTCCGCCATTTCCTACCTGCTGGCGCCCTACCGGCCCGCGTTCATCCTGGTGCACTGGCGGGCCATCTTCGCATTCAGCGGCTGGCTGACGGCGAGCCACGTCGTCAACACGCTGAACTGGCACGCCGATCGCTTCTTCATCGGCGGTCACCTCGGCACCGCGGCGCTCGGCCAGTACACGGTCGGCAGCGAGCTGGCGAGCCTGCCGACCAACGCGCCGATGCTGCCGATGATGCAGGCGCTCTACGCCGGCTTCGCCCGGCTGGCCGATGACCTGGAGCGGCTGCGCACGGCCTATCTCGCCAGCCAGTCGATCGTCATGGCGCTCGCGGTACCGCTCGGCCTCATCGTCGCGGTCCTGGCCGAGCCGGTCATCGTGCTCGCCATCGGCCCCAGGTGGCTCGATGCGGCCTTCGTCGTACAGGTGCTGGCGCCGGTGATCGCCTTCCAGATGCTGACCGGCGCCGCGCAGTCGGCGACGATGGCCACCGGACTCACCCGGATGATCTTCCGCCGCGACCTGACCGCGCTCGCGATCCGGCTGCCGCTGATCCTGGGCGGTCTCTACCTGTTCGGCTTCGAGGGCGTCGTCTGGGCCCGCGTTGCGTCGGGCCTCGCCAGCATCGGCCTCAACCTGCACATGATTCGCCGCGCCCTGGGTGCCCCGCTGACCGATCAGCTGCTGGCGCCCTGGCGCTCGATCGTCAGCGGCAGCCTGATGGTGCTGGGCCTGCTCGCGGCGATGCGCGCGCTGCCCGTGGCCGGCGTCGATCACACGACGCTGCTGCTGCACACGGTCGCGCTCGGGGTGGCGGGCGTCGGCATCTACGTCGCGGTCCACCTGCTGCTCTGGCTGGCCGCCGGCCGGCCCGCAGGCCCGGAAAGCCGGCTGATCCGGCTCGTCCGGCCGCGAACCTTTCCCGTCTAGCGTTGGCAGGAGCGCCCATGACTTCGCCCGTTCACCAGCTTCGCGCACGCATCGACGCCGAGCTGCTCCCGATCATCGGCGGCGCGCCGAGGCGGATCGTCCTTCTGGACGCGCCCGACCACCCGAATGTGGGCGACCAGGCGATCCTGCTTGGCGAGCTGGCCTTCCTCCGCCGCCACTTCCCGGACGCGCGGCTTCATGTTGCCAGCTACACCACCTACCGCGCCGGACTCGACGACCTCGTGCGCAGCGCCGACGTGGTGTTCCTCCACGGCGGGGGCAACTTCGGCGACATCTGGCCCCAGCACCACGAATTCCGCCTGCGGATGCTGGAGACATACCGCGACCGGCGCCTCATCCAGTTCCCGCAGAGCATCTCCTTCTCCGACCCGGCGACGCTGGAGCGGACGAAGGCGGCGATCGCGGGCTGTGCCGACTTTCACCTGCTCGCCCGCGACCGTCAGGGGCTTGCCTTCGCCGAGGCGCATTTCGACTGCCCCGTGAGCCTGTGCCCGGACATGGCGTTCTGCCTGGGGCCGCTGGAGCCGCGCCGGGCGTCGCTCGACGTGTTCTGCCTGTTCCGGACGGACAAGGAGGTGCTGGAGCCCAAGGCCGACGCGGTAGCGCGGCGGCTGGACGAGGCGCGCCTCACCTACGAGATCGGCGACTGGCTCGACGACACCTCGACCGCCCGCTACCTGCACGGGCTGCTGCGCCGGGTATCGCGGCGGCGGCTGGCGCCCCACACCGTGGCACGGCACGGGGCGTTCGCATTCGAGGTCTATGCGCGGTCCCGGCTGAAGCACGGCATCGCCCTCCTCAGCCGCGGCGAGCTGGTGCTGACCGACCGCCTGCACGGCTTCATCCTGTCGACGCTGCTCGGCCGCAGGCGGGTAGTCTGGGACTCGCTCGACGGCAAGATCGGCGCTTTCCACAGCACATGGCTCGGCGACGACCGCGGCGTCCGCTTCCTGCACCGCGTCGAAGAGCTGCGCACCGTGATCGCCCCCGGGCCCGTGACCCACCGGCGGGCGGCGCAGCGGGCCGAGGTGAGCGGAGGTGTGGCATGACGAGCCCGGCCATCTCCTGCCTGATCCCGGTCTTCAACGCCGAGCGGTTCCTGCCGGCGGCGATGGATTCCGTTCTGGGGCAGACTTTCGCCGACTTCGAGGTCGTGGTCGTCGACGACGGCAGCACCGACCGCAGCGCGGAGATCATCGCGGACTATGCGCGGCGCGACCCGCGGGTGAAGCTGTTCTCGAAGCCGAACGGCGGCATCGTCTCCGCGCTCAACTTCGGGCTGCAGCACTGCCGCGGCGACCATGTGGCGCGGATGGACGCCGACGACATCGCGCTGCCCGACCGCTTCTTCGTGCAGATGGCGACCTTCGCGCAGCATCCCGATGCGGTGGCGGTCGGCGGGCTGATCCAGTCGATCGACGAGAACGGCAATCCCATTTCGGCGCCGGGCTCGCCCAGCCGGGTGACACAGACCCGGCTCGACTGCTTCCCGCCGGTGGTCGCCAACGTGCAGCACAGCGCCGGCACCTTCCGGCGCTCGGCGCTGGTGGCGGTCGGCGGCTACCGGCGAACCTTCCCCCATGCCGAGGACTACGACCTCTACCTGCGGCTCGCCGCCTACGGCCGGTTCTACAATCCGCCGACGCTGGTGCTCTGGTACCGGGTGCATGGCGGGTCCCTGTCGATGGTGAACCTGCAGACCCAGGAGCGGAGCGCGGTGCTGGCCGAGCTGTCGGCGCAGGCGCGGGCGGCGGGGCTGCCGGACCCGGGGGATGCCGAGCAGCCACTCGGCCTCGCCGAGTACAACCAGCGCCTGGGCGACCGCCTGTGTCCGGTCGCGACCATCGAGCGCTACATCGAGTTCCGGCTGTGGCGGCGGCTGTCCGGCGCGCGGGCGGCGAGCGAGCCGGAATACCGGGCCCGCGTGCTGCGCGGCCTGTTCGACCGCGCAAGCTACCGCACGCGGGCCGACCGCCAGCTCAACCGGCGGATCGTGCTGTCGATGGGGCGGAAGCTCGTCCGGCGGGCGACGACGGCGTCGCGCCAGCTCCTCGGGCCGAGGCCGCCGTCCGTCGGTCTCGCCCGCTGATCCCGCCGGCGGGGCCGGCACGCTGACGGGAAGGAACGACGCGCATGGACCTGGTCGTCGTTGCGCTGTTCTGGGCCTTCTGCCTATGGGTCATCGTCCGGCGGGCGGTGCTGCTTGCCTTTGCCGGGGCCATCGTCATGCTGCCGTTCGGCTCGATGTCGGCGGTGCCGACGGCGGTCACCGGCGGGCTGACACTGCTGCCGTCGCCGGTGCTGGCGCTGATCGGGATCGGCCTGTTCGCGGCGAGCCCGGCCGGCCGCACCTTCGTCATCGAGACCGCCTTCACCCCCCGCAGGCTCGGCCTCGTCACGCTCTACCTGATGATCGCGGTCTTCTCGGCGATCTTCTATCCGCGGATCTTCGCCGGGATGGTCGAGGTGGTGCCGCTGCGCGGCGAGCTCTCCGGCTACGGCGGCGGTTTCTCGCGGCTGGCGCCGACGCCGCAGAACCTGTCGCAGCTGTTCTACTTCTCGATTTCGGTCCTGCTCATCTTCTGCATTGCCTTCCTGATGCAGTACGAGCGCTACCGGCAGATCCTGCTGAAGGCGATCTTCATCACCAGCGTGATCACGGTCGTCACCGGCGCGCTCGATTACGCCAGCCAGTTCGTGCCGCTGTCGCCGCTGCTCGCGCCGTTCCGCACCGCCACCTACAGCCTGCTGACCGAGCACGAGGTTTTCAACGCGAAGCGGGTGGTCGGGCTGATGCCGGAGGCCTCCTCCTTCGGGCCGATGTGCGTCGGCCGCGCCATCGTGCTCTTCCTGTGGCGCGACGCGTTCGAGAGCGCCCGCATCCGGCGGTGGATCCCGGTGCTGGTGCCGCTGCTGCTGCTGTTCGCCTTCCTGTCCGCGTCCTCCTCGGCCTACCTCGAGATGGGCGTCGCCGCGGTCGTCCTCGGCTTCCGCGCGGTGCTGGCGCTGTTCCGCCGGCGCCCGGAGGCCCGGTCGGGGAGCGCGCTGCCGTGGGCGCTGGCCGCCGTCGGCGGCTTCAGTCTCCTGCTCGCGGTCTACGCCGTCGTCCCCGGCGCCTTCTCGCACGTGGAGGCGCTGATCGACCGGATGGTGCTGAGCAAGGGCACCAGCTCCTCCTTCCAGGAGCGCATGGCGTGGAACACCGTGTCGCTGCAGGCGCTGGCCGACACCTACGGCATCGGGGTCGGCGTCGGCGCCACCCGCGCGTCGAGCTGGCCGGTCGCGGTGGTGACGAACCTCGGGATCCCCGGCGCGCTGGTGCTGGTGGTCTTCGCCCTCCAGGCGTTCCTGCGCCGCAAGGTGTTCTACAGCCGCTCGGAGATGGTCCTCTGCCGGGGCAGCGCCTGGGCGCTGCCGCCGGTCGTCGCGTCGAGCGCGCTGACCGGCACCTCCCCGGACATGGGCATCCTGGGCATCTCGCTCCTCCTCGGCGTGCAGGCGGCGTTCGGGCTCGCGCGGCAGGCGCCGGCGATGCAGCCCGCGGCACCCGCCGCGGCGGCTCCGGTGTGGGCGGGGCGGGCCAACATGGGCCGATTGTAACTCGACCATGGCCGCACGGTCCGCGAGTTTTGTGCAGGTGCGAAGAGGCATGAGAGGCTATTGCAGGCGCGGTCGGACGCGCACTCCGCGGCCCGTGTCGCAATGCAGCACGCATCCCGTTCAGCGATGACAGAGGGCGCGCAGTGAGCAGCATGAGCCAGATGCCGGTGCCGGGTTCGACGGCGATCGCGGGCTTCGGCCGCACCGCCGTGGTGCACTACTGGCTGGTCGCGATGCGCGGCGGCGAGCGGGTGCTGCAGGCGATCCTCGACCTGCTGCCGGACGCCACCGTCTACACCCATGTGCTCGACCGCGCGAAGGTGGCGGAGGTGGTCGGCGACCGGCCGGTCCGCACCACCTTCATCGACCGGCTGCCGCTCGCGCGCAGCCAGTACCAGAAGTATCTGCCGCTGATGCCCCGCGCGCTCGAGCAGCTCGACATGTCGGGCTACGACCTCGTGATCAGCAGCGAATCCGGCCCCGCCAAGGGGGTGATCGTGGACCCCGAGGCGCTGCACGTCTGCTACTGCCACACCCCCATGCGCTACATCTGGGACCAGTACCACCTGTACCTGGGCCAGGCGGGGCGGGTGACGCGGCTGATGTGGCCGCGGATCGCGGCGCGGCTCAGGCAGTGGGACGTGACGAGCGCCGCGCGGGTGGACCTGTTCATCGCCAACTCCACCTTCGTCCGCCAGCGCATCCGCAAGTACTACAACCGCGACGCGATCGTGATCCCGCCGCCGGTGGACGTGGACTATTTCGCGGCGTCGGGGCCGGAGAAGCCGGGCGACCACTATCTGCTGGCCGGCCAGCTCGTCGCCTACAAGCGGCCGGACCTCGCGATCGAGGCCTTCCGCCGCTCGGGCCGGCAGCTCCGCATCGTCGGCGACGGCGAGGACCTGCGACGTCTGTGCCGCGACGCACCGAACATCGTGCTGCTCGGCCGCATCCCGCGCGAGGCGCTGCGTCAGGAATACCGGACCTGCCGGGCGCTGATCTTCCCGGGCCTCGAGGACTTCGGCATCGTGCCGGTCGAGGCGATGGCCGCCGGGCGGCCGGTGATCGCCTTCGGCCGCGGCGGGGTCTGCGATTCCGTGGTGCCGGGGGTCACCGGCGTGCTGTTCCCGGAGCAGACGGTGGACGCACTGAACGCGGCGATCGACGCGTTCGAGGAGAGCGCCACGGCCTTCGACCCGTACCGCATCGCCCACCACGCGCGCAGCTTCGACCGCCCGGTGTTCGCCGACCGCTTCCGCGCCGCCCTGTCCGCGGCGGCGGCCCTGCCGCGGATGCGGGCGAGCGGCGTCTACGGCGGGGAGCCGTTGTGGGCGGACTTCGAGGTCGCCCGACAGGAGATGCCGACGTGACCCGGATCGCCACCATCGGCGTGAAATACAGCTCCAATCTCGGTGACGGCGTCATCGCCGAGTGCCTGGAGCACGCGTTGCGCCAGGCCGATCCGGCGTTGGAGGTGACGGCGATCGACCTCGCCGGCCGCCGCGCCTTCGGCGACGGGCTGAACCGGTCGCGCGCCCGGGTGCTGACCGTGCTCGGCCGGGTGCCGCAGCCGCTGCGCCGCCTTCTGGTCCGCCTGCTGCTGGAAAGCCTGGTCCGCCTGAAGCTGCAGCCGCTGTGGCGGCAGCAGCTCGCCGGCTGCGACGCGGTCATCCTCGGCGGCGGCCAGCTCTTTGCGGACACGGACCTCAACTTTCCGGTCAAGATCCGCGCCTGCCTCCGGCTCGTCGCCCGGGCCGGGCTGCCGGCGGCCGTCCACGGCGTCGGCATCGGCGGCGGGTGGTCGGGGCCGGGGCGGCGCATGCTGCGGGCCGCCGTCGCGAACGCGCGCTTCCGCGCCTTTGCCGTGCGCGACGCCGCCTCGCAGGAACGCGCCCGGCGCGAGTTCGCCGGCGTGCTGGACTGCCCGGTCACCCTCTGCCCCGACCCCGCGGTGCTCGTGCACGAAGCCTACGGCGTCCCGCTGCACCGCCCGGGCGCGGCGCAGCGCATTGGCCTCTGCGTCGCCCACCCGGGCGTGTTGAGCCTCCATGCCGACGCCGGCCCCGCGGCGGTGCCGGTGGCCGACTTCTACCTCGGCATGGTCCGGGTGCTCGCGGGCCGCGGTCTGCACCCGGTCTGCTTCACCAACGGTGCGGGCGAGGACGAGACCTTCCTGCGCGAGGACCTGGTGCCGCGGCTCGGGCAGAGCGGGCTGCTCGATCGCGTCACGATCGCCCGACGGCCGGCCGTGCCGCGCGAGCTGGTGGCGCTGATCGGCGGCCTCGACGCCGTCGTCGCCCACCGGCTGCACGCCAGCATCATCGCCTACGGGCTCCAGGTGCCCCACGTCGGGCTCAACTGGGACAGCAAGGTGCGCAGCTTCTTCGCCGAGGTCGGCCGGTCCGCCTTCGTGGTCGAGCCGGAGGACGCGGTCCCGGACACCGTGCTCGTGCGGCTGGACCGGGCGATCGCGGAGGGGATCGACCCCGATGTCTGGCAGCACATGCTTGCGCGCAGCCGTGCCGCGGTCGCCGAGGCTCTGGCGAGCCTGTCCCGCTCCGTCCGCGCCGCCGACGCCGCCGGGTGGCGCGCCCAGCCGGATGCTGCGGCATGACCGCCGGCGCCGGCCCCAAGCTGCTGGTCGTCGCCACCGACGCACTCGGCTGGCGCAGCCAGGCCTCCGCCTTCACCGCCCATGTGGCCGCAGCCCTCCCGGAAGTGACGGTGCACACGCTGCGCTACCAGCCGCCGCGCGCGCTGCGGCCGCTGCTGAAGGACGTCTACGCCCGCTTCCGGCGTCGCCGGCTGGGGCTGGTGAGCTCGATGACCATGGCGCGCCTCGCCTTCCGCCGCCGGCTCGCCCGTGCGATCGAGACCTGCCGGCCCGACGCCGTGCTGTTCATCGGCCACTTCTCCGCCGCTGCGCTGCCGCCGGGGCCGCGACCATACCGGGTCGGGATGGTGGCCGACATCACCGTTCCGGTCGCCCGCCGCCTGTTCCGGCCGACCCAGCTCGACGCCGGCGACGAACTGAGGGAGCGCGCGGTGGCGGCGGCGATGGACGTGATCCTTGCGAACTCGGAGGGGGTGGCGGAGAGCTTCCGCACCGATCACGGCATCCCGGCCGGGCGGGTGCTGCTGTGCCGGCCGTTCTGCAGGCTGCCGGACGCCCCGCCTTCGCACAGGCCCGTGCGCCGGCGCCCGGTCGTCGGCTTCGTCGGCAACGATCTCGCGCGCAAGGGCGGCGACCTGCTGCTCGAGGCGTTCGACGCCGGCCTGAACCGGCAGGTGGACCTGGTGTTCGTCGGCGCGGCGACGGAACGGACCGCGCCGCGGCCCGGCCTCACCCTGCTCGGCGCCGTGCCCTACGACCGGCTCATCGGCGAAGTGATGCCGGGGTTCGACATCCTGTGTCTGCCGACCCGCGAGGACCTGAGCCCGCTGGTGCTGGCGGAAGCCGGCAGCCTCGGGACCCCCTGCGTCGCCACCGACGTCGGCTTCATCCGGGAAGTGGTGCTGCACGGGCGGACCGGGTTGCTGGTTCCGGTCGATGACGGGGCGGCGCTGGCGGCCGCGATCGGCAGACTCGCCGGCGACCCGGCGCTGCGCGCCGCGATGGGCCGGGCTGCGGCCGACCACATCCGGGCGAGCTTTCCGCTCGCCGCCAACGTGGCGCAGGTGCTGGACCGCCTGGTCCCCGAACGGGCGCCGTGGGGGCAGGGGGGCGACGCGCCGCTCCGTCGGGCGGCCGGCTGACACGGCGCCATGGCCTATTCGCTCGTCATCATCAACGACATGGCCCAGGCCTTCGGCGGCCAGACCGCGGTCGCGCTGGAGACGGCGCGGCTCGCGGCCGAGGCGGGGCGGGACGTCACCTACTTCGCCGGCGGCAGCGAGCGGTCGCCGCTGCTCGATCACCCGCGCATCCGCGTGCGCACGCTGGACCAGGAGAACATCCTCGACGACCGCAACCGCGCCCGCGCCTTCCTCCGCGGCCTGCACAACCCGCGTGCGGAGGCGGAACTGGCGCAGATCGTCCGCGAGGCGCCGCCGGATACCGTGTTCCATCTCAACGGATGGGTCCGGATCCTGTCGCCCAGCGTGCTGCGCGCGCTGCGGCCGGTAGCGGAGCGGGTGGTCATCACGCTCCACGACCACTTCTCGTTCTGCCCGAACGGCGGCTACTACAACTTCCGGCGCCAGCAGCGCTGCGCCGAGCGGCCGCTGTCGATGCGGTGCCTCGCCACCAACTGCGATTCCCGCATCTACGCCCACAAGCTGTGGCGGTTCGCCCGCCACTGGAAAGCGGCCCGCCTCGACGGCCTGCGCGCCTTCCGCAACTACGTCGCCTTCAGCGAGCGTCACGCCGCCTTCGCCCGCGCCTTCCTCGGCGATTCCGCCAGCATCGAGGTGATCGAGAACCCGGTGCGGCTGGCGCAGGCGCCGCGGATCCGGGCGGAGGACAACCGGCTGTTCCTGTTCGTCGGCCGGCTCACGCCGGAGAAGGGGCCGCGCCTGTTCGCCGCCGCCGCCCGCGAGGCCGGGGTTCCGGCGGCCTTCGTCGGCACCGGCCGGGAGGCCGCCGCGATTGCCGCCGTCAACCCGGACGCCGTGCTCACCGGCTGGCTGGCCGCCCCCGAGGCCGCCGCGTGGTTTCAGCAGGCGCGGGCGCTGGTGTTCCCGTCGCTGTGGCCGGAGACATTCGGGCTGGTCCTGTTCGAGGCGCTTGGCCGCGGCATTCCCGTGATCGCCAGCGACGGCATCATGATGGCCGACACGCTGGCCGGCTCCGGCGGAGCGGTCCTGTTCGAGGCCGGCCGCCCTGGCAGCCTCGCCGAGGCGCTGCGCACGCTGAAGGACGATGCACGCGTCCGCGCCCTCAGCGAGCAGGGATATGCCGGCTACTGGCAGGACCCGCTGTCGGCCGGGCGTTACTTCGGCCGCCTCGACCGCACCTACCGCCGGCTGCTCCTCCCGCGCGCGGCATGACTTCGGGCCTGTCCGCGGGACGCCTGCACGCACCGGGTGTCACGGTCCGCCTTTCTGCAATGTTGCGCCGGGCCGATCGACTGCGATATGGCAGGGCAGGGGAGCGGGACAGCCGTTGCGGGGGCGGCGATGATCGAGGCCGAGCAGAAGCCTGCAGCCGAAAGCCGGGACGCCGTCGAGGGCGAACCGTCGCGTTTGTACGCGCGTCGTGCGTTGCGCATCCTCATCTTCATTGCCTATGCCGCGGCAGGCTGGGGCCTTGTCGCGCTGCTCTGGTTCGGGCTGATCGCCTGATCCGGATCGGGCCGTTCCCCCGCGCCCTGCCAGTCTTTTGTGCGCTGCAGCATTACCGGATGGTCGCCTGCGCGGCAGCAGCGGGCGGTTATGCATTCATTCGTATGCAGCCAAGCAATCGGAAGGCCGGATGAAAGGGCTTGTTTGTCCATTGCCCGAACAGTTGGCAGAAAGCGGACGGAGCTGGCCAAAAAATAAGCGCTCATCAAGTCAAACGTTTCTGAAAACAAGTTAATGTTCATGTAATCATCATTAACCCAGACACAGATGACTGTTTTGTTATGATGGATAAGAATTATCAAAAGTCGTTTCTCCGGTATTGACAGTATTCGCACCTGCGAGATAGCGTCGCGTCCATCGCAATCGCCGACGTTCGCGACTGGAGGGCAGGAGGCATGTCTCAGCTGACCTACTCGAGGTCACAGGCAGAGGCCGTCGACGAAGGGGCATCGCGCGGCGCCGGGCGCCGGACGTCCGGTGACGGTTCCGTCCAGCGCGTGATGAAGCGCGTGCTGGACGTGGTGCTGGCCTCGGTCGGGCTGGTGGTGTTCGGCCCGGCCATGCTGTTCACGGCTCTGCTGATCTGGCAGAGCGGCGGCCCGGCGCTTTACCGGCAGGAGCGGATCGGCATCAACGGGCGCCGGTTCATGTGCCTGAAGTTCCGCACCATGGTGGTGGACGCCGAGGAGCGGCTGGCGGAATACCTGGCGAACAACGAGGAAGCGGCGCGCGAATGGCGCGAGACGCACAAGCTGCGCAACGACCCGCGGGTCACCCGCCTCGGGCGCTTCCTCCGCAAGTCCAGCATCGACGAGCTGCCGCAGCTCATCAACGTGCTGCGCGGCGAGATGAGCATCGTCGGCCCGCGGCCGATCGTGCAGGCCGAGGTGGAGAAGTACGGCGAGCACTTCGCCGCCTACGCCAGCGTTCCGCCCGGGCTCACCGGCCTGTGGCAGATCTGCGGCCGGTCCGACACCGCCTATCCGGAGCGGGTGCGCCTCGACGTGATGTACGTCGAGAACTGGTCACTGCTCGGCGACATCATGATCATCTTCCGCACCATTCCCGCCGTTCTGCGGGCGCGGGGCGCAACCTGAGCCGGCACGTGCCGGCGGGCCGCCCGTAGCGGCCCGGCCGGCGTCGGCGGGGACAGGCAGCGATGAACGCAGAGTTTGACAAGGCGCTGGTCGTCGGCCGCCGCGACCCGTTCGGGGTGATGATTCCCGACGATCGCCCCGATCCGCTGGCCGAGGCCTTTCCGCCGCGGCGGACCTCCAGCGACATTGCCGACGCGCTCGCGACCGTCTGGCGCCGGAAGTGGCTGTTCCTGTTCGTCACCGCCCTGCTGTTCGTCGGCTTCCTGGTCCTGATCGTGCGGCTGCCGTCGAACTACGCCGCCGAGGCCAAGGTGCTGGTGAACGACCAGGGCGCGCTGACGATGACGCCGACCTCCCAGGGCGGCCACGTCGCCAACGAGCAGACGCTCGGCACCGAGCGGCAGATCCTCGAATCGCGCGCC
>CALKHQ010000114.1 GCA_937988735.1 uncultured Alphaproteobacteria bacterium | reverse complement strand
TGGGAGCGCGCCCACGCCCACTATCTCGCCAGCTTCGAACGGTTCAGCGACATCCAGGAGGAGCGCCCCGCGGACCTCGCGGTGCTCGAGCGCACATGCCGCGACTGATGCGGCTGGTGATGACCACCGACGCGGTCGGCGGCGTCTGGCGTTACGCAATCGACGCCGGCAGCGCGCTGATGGCGCTGGGCGTGGAGGTGACGCTGGTCGGGCTGGGTCCGGCGCCGACGGTGGACAGGCGGGCCGAAGCCGAGGCGGCGGGCCTGCCGCTCGCATGGCTGGACGGCCCGCTGGACTGGTCGTGCGCGGGCGAGGAGGGGCTGGAGCGGAGCGGCAGCGCGCTCGCCGGTTTCGTCCGCCGCCACGGCGCCGACGTCGTCCACGTCAACGCTCCGGCGCTGCTGCCCTGGGTGGAGAAGGACTCGCTGCGCGTCGCCGCGGTCCATTCCTGCCTCGCCACCTGGTGGCGGGCGGTGAAGACGGGCCCGCTGCCCGAAACCTGGCGCTGGCATCGCGACGCCACCGCGACGGCCCTGGCCGAGGCCGACCGCGCGATTGCGCCAACCCGCGCCTTCGCGGTCGCGCTGGAGGCGGAGTACGGGCCGCTGCCGCGGCTGCACGTGGTCTGCAACGGCGTGCGGCCGGTCGAGCCGGCGTTCAAGCGGCCCTGCGTGCTGGCCGCCGGCCGGTGGTGGGACGAGGGCAAGAACCTGGCCGGCCTCGACGCGGCTGCGGCGCGGGCCGCCTGGCCGGTCTGCGTCGCCGGGCCGATGGCGGCCGACAGCGCGAGCGCTCCGCCGCTGCGCACGGCCGTGTGGGTCGGCGAGCTCTGCCATCGCGAGATGCGGGCGCGGCTGGCGGAGGCGGGGATCTTCGCCTCGCCCTCGCTCTACGAGCCGTTCGGGCTGGCCGTGCTGGAGGCGGCAACCGCCGGCGCGGCGCTGGTGCTCGCCGACATCCCCACCTTCCGCGAGCTGTGGGACGGGGCGGCGCTGTTCGCCGACCCGCGCGACCCGGTCGCTTTCGCCTACGCCATCAACCGGCTGGCGCTGGACGACCGGCTGCGCGTCGGCTTCGCCACCGCCGCCCGGGCCCGCGCGCAGCTGTTCAGCCTGCCGACCCAGGCCGCCGCGCTCATGCGCGCCTACGGGCGGGAGGCCGCCGGCTGGCGGGTGGCCGTGTGATGGCGTCGATGCGGTTCCTGTTCCTCACCCACTCGATCATCTCGGACTGGAACCACGGCAATGCGCATTTCCAGCGCGGCATGATGCGCGAGCTGATCGCCCGCGGACACCGGGCGCTGGCGGCCGAGCCGGCGGACGGCTGGAGCCTGGCCAGCCTGGTCGCCGAGCGGGGGCCGGTCGTGGTCGACCGATTCCGCGCGGATTTCCCGGAGCTGCCGTTCCTCCGCTACCGCAGGCTCGCCGAGCTGGAGCCGGCGCTGGACGACGCGGACGTGGTGATCGTCCACGAATGGACCGACCCGGCGCTGGTGACGGCGCTCGGCCGGCGGCGTGCGGCGGGTGCTCCCTTCGTGCTGCTGTTCCACGACACCCACCACCGGGCGGTTTCGGCGCCGGAGGAGATGCGCCGGCTCGACCTCGATGGCTATGACGGGGTGCTCGCCTTCGGGGCCGTGCTGGCCGAGACGTACCGCCGGCACGGCTGGGGGCGCAACGTGCACGTATGGCACGAGGCGGCGGACACGCGGCTGTTCGCGCCCGTCCCCGGCGTGGCGCGCGACCGCGACCTGGTGTGGATCGGCAACTGGGGCGACGGCGAACGCAGCGCGGAGCTGGCCGACTATCTCGTGCGTCCCGTCGCCGACCTCGGCCTCGCCGCGACCGTGCACGGGGTGCGCTATCCGGACGCTGCGCGCCGGGCGCTTGCGGACGCCGGCATCCGCTACGCCGGCTGGCTGCCGAACGCCCGCGTGCCCGCGGTGTTCGCGGCCCACCGGGCGACGGTGCACGTGCCGCGCCGCTTCTACGCGGAGGCGCTGCCGGGCATCCCCACCATTCGCATGTTCGAGGCGCTGGCCTGCGGTATCCCGCTGGTGTCGGCGCCGTGGTCCGACGCCGAGGGGTTGTTCCGCACCGGCGAGGACTATCTGACCGCGCGCTCCGGCGTGCAGATGCGGCGCCAGCTCCGGCGCGTGCTCCGCGACCGCGACCTGGCCGCGAGCCTGTCGCGCAAGGGCCGCGAAACGATCCTGCAGCGGCACGGCTGCAGCCACCGTGCCGACGAACTGTTCGCGATCCTGGCCCGCATCAGGCCCGGGACCGCCGTCATGCCCACCATGGAGGCCGCCGAATGAACATCGCCTTCTACGGGTCCAGCATCCTCTCGTCCTACTGGAACGGGGCTGCGACCTACTACCGGGGTCTGATCAGGGCTCTGGCGGCCCTCGGTCACCGGGTGACCTTCCTCGAGCCGAACGCCTTCGGCCGTCAGGAGCGACGCGATATCGAGCCGCCCGACTGGTGCGACGTGGTGGTCTATCCGGCGAGCGACGAGGGCGTGGCGCGGGCGAGCTGCTGGGCCCGCATGGCGGACGTGGTGGTGAAGGCGAGCGGCGTCGGGACGCACGACGACGCGCTGCTGGAGATGACGATGGCCGCTGCGCGGCCCGACGCGATCCGGATCTGGTGGGATGTGGACGCGCCGGCGACGCTGGCGTCGCTCCGTACGGACCCGAAGGCAGCGCTGCACCGGCTGCTGCCGGCGCTGGACTCGGTGATCGTCTATGGCGGCGGGCAGGAGGTGTGCGGCGAGTACGTTGCCTTCGGCGCCCGCCGCTGTTTCCCGATCTACAACGGCATCGACCCGGAGACGCACTTCCCGGCCCCGACCGACCGGCGGTTCGAGGCCGACCTCGGCTTCCTCGGCAACCGGCTGCCCGACCGCGAGGCGCGGGTGGAGGAGTTCCTGTTCGTCCCGGCCCGGCAGGCGCCGGAGCGGCGCTTCCTCCTCGGCGGCGCCGGCTGGGACGACGCAGTGCTGCCGGCCAACGTGCGCCACCTCGGCCATGTCGGCACCGGCGACCACAACGCCTTCAACTCGACGCCGCGCGCGATCCTCAACGTGAACCGGGAAAGCATGGCCCGCCGCGGCTATTCCCCGCCGACGCGGGTGTTCGAGGCGGCCGCGGCCGGCGCCTGCGTCATCACCGACGCCTGGGAAGGCATCGCGGCATTCTTTGCGCCCGGGAAGGAGATCCTGGTCGCGCGCGACGGGCAGGACGTGCTCGACCTGCTCGCCGGCCTGACCGGCACCGGGGCGCGGGAGATCGGGCGGCGGGCGCGGGACCGGGTGCTGGCCGACCACACCTACGCCCGCCGGGCCCGGGAGGTGGACGCCCTGTTCAGGAGGCTCCTGACCGACAGGCAGAAGGTGCTGGCAGCATGACCCGTCCGCAGAACCTCGTCTTCCTCGGCCTGTCGCTGAGCTCGTCCTGGGGGAACGGCCACGCGACGACCTACCGCGCGCTGCTGCGCGGGCTGGCCGAGAAGGGGCACGACATCACCTTCCTCGAGCGGGACGTGCCCTGGTACCGCGACAACCGGGACCTGCGCGAACCCGACTGGTGCCGACTGGACTACTATTCCGGGGTCGAGGACCTGCTGCTCCGCCACCGGCGCACGCTCGCCCGCGCCGACGCCGTCGTCGTCGGCTCCTACGTGCCCGAGGGCGTGATGGTGATCGACCGGGTGCTGGCGCACGCCGGCGGGCTGGTCGGCTTCTACGACATCGACACCCCGGTGACGCTGGCGGCACTGGACCGCGGCGACTGCAGCTATGTCGCCGCCCGGCAGATCCCGATGTTCGACGTCGTGTTCAGCTTCGCCAGCGGACCGGCGCTGAAGCGGCTGGAGCAGGATTTCGGCGCGGAGATCGCGCTGCCGCTTCACTGCATGGTGGACGACGAGCGTTACCGGCCGCTGGGCCTCCGGCGCCGCTGGAGCCTGGGGTACCTCGGCACCTATTCGCCCGACCGCCAGCCGGCGCTCGAGCGGCTGCTGCTGGAGCCGGCGCGGCGGCTGCCGAACCGGCAGTTCGTGGTCGCGGGCGCGCAGTATCCGGACACCATCGCCTGGCCCGCCAACGTGGCCTACGTCGGCCACGTCGCGCCCGACCGCCACCCCGCCTTCTACGGCGGGTCGCTGTTCACGCTGAACCTGACGCGGCTGGACATGAGGATGCTGGGCTGGTCGCCCAGCGTGCGCCTGTTCGAGGCCGCCGCCTGCGGCACGGCGGTGATCAGCGACGACTGGGACGGGCTCGACAGCTTCTTCCCGCGCGGGCGCGCGATCCTCGTTGCCGAGACCGCGGACGACGTGGTCGCGGCGCTGAGCGGGGATGCGGCGGTGCGGGCGGCCGAAATCGCCGAGGCGGCACGGCGGCTGACGCTCGCCCGCCACACCGGCCGCCACCGCGCCGGCGAGCTGGAGCGCGGGCTCGCGCTGGCCCTCGCCCATGTGCGCGCCGAACGCCCCCAGCCGCCGTCCGTCCTGACCGAAGGGAGCAAGCATGGATTCCGCCCCGCCGCCGGATGAATCCGCCCGTCCCGGGAGCCCCGGCATCAGGGGCCGGATCAGGGCCCCGAAGCCCAACGGGAGCGGCGCGCGCCGCCCCGGCCGCCGGGTGCGCGCGACGCTCGTTGCCGGCGGCGCCGGCTTCCTCGGCTCCCACCTGTGCGACCGGCTGATCGCCGAGGGCCGCCGGGTGTACTGCGTGGACAGCCTGCAGACCGGGCGGCTCGGCAACCTGGACCACCTGGCCGACGACCCGCGGCTGGTGTTCATGGAGCACGACGTGCGCAGGCCGCTGCCCGTGTTCCCGGACGTCGACGAGGTGTGCAACCTCGCCTGTCCCGCGTCGCCGCCGCACTACCAGAAGTCGCCGATCGACACGGTGACCACCAGCATCGTCGGAACGCTGAACCTGCTGGAGATGGCCCGCGACCGCGGCGCGCGCTTCCTGCTGACCTCAACCAGCGAGATCTACGGCGACCCGGAGGTGCACCCCCAGCCGGAGAGCTATCGCGGCAACGTCAGCGCCACCGGGCCGCGCGCCTGCTACGACGAGGGCAAGCGGGTGGCCGAGACGCTGTGCTTTGACTTCATCCGCCAGTACCGGACGGACGTGCGCGTGGCGCGCGTGTTCAACACCTACGGCCCGCGGATGCGCCTCGACGACGGTCGGATCATCACCAACTTCATCGGCCAGGCGCTGCGCGGCGAGCAGCTCACCGTCTACGGCAGCGGCCGGCAGACCCGGTCGTTCTGCTACGTCGCCGACCTGGTGGAGGGGCTGGTGCGGCTGCTGCGCGCGCCGGGCGCGGTGGCGGGCCCGGTGAACCTGGGCAACCCCGAGGAGCACACCATCCTCGAGGTCGCCGACCTGATCGGCACGCTCACCGGGCGGCGGATCGTGCTGGCCCACCGGCCGCTGCCGGAGGACGACCCGCAGCGCCGCCGTCCGGACATTGCGCTCGCGCGGCGGTTGCTCGGCTGGTCGCCCCGGATCCCGCTCCGCGAGGGTCTGGGAGCGACCATCGACTGGTTCGAGCCCCAGATCGCGACGTCCCTGCCGCTCGCGGATGCGGAAGCCTTCCCCTCGCCGCCGTGCGGAAACGGGCGGGGGCCGCGCCCGGGAAGGGGGTTGGGCGGGTGAGGAGCGGGTGGTGCAGGTTCGTGTGTGTGCGAGTTGCGGGCAAGGAGGTGGTCTCTTGCCTGGCGGGCGATGGAACCATTCGGATGCGCGGGAATTGAACAGGCGCACCCCGCCCGCGAATGCGACGGTCTCCCTGGCGGCGAACCTTCTGCCTGCAGCGAGGCGTGAGCGGCGGGGGTGCAAGCTGCCCCTGCCTGAGTCCCGACCGGGCCTGCCGGTTCTCTCCCCCACCAACGCAGGTCCCGGTCGGGTCTTTTCGTGAGCGGCCGGGAGGGATCGTGAGGAGCGCGGCGGACGTGAGCGGCAAAATCGATCACCCGGCGGAGGCCGCCGGCCTCACCTACGTCCCCTCCCATGCCCTGCCGATCCGCCGCCGCCGCTGCGGCACGGGGTTCATCTACGTCGGGGCCGGCGGCCGGCGCATCATCGACGGCCCGACGCTGGCCCGCATCCGTTCGCTCGCCATCCCGCCCGCCTACACCGATGTCCGCATTTCCGACGACCCGGACGCGCACCTGCAGGCGACCGGGATCGACGATGCCGGCCGGGTGCAGTACCGCTATCACCCCGGCTGGGAGGCGGTGCGCGAGCAGGAGAAGCTGGACCGGCTGGCGCGGCTGGTGCAGGCCATCTCGCGCATCCGCGCCCGGGTCGCCCGCGACCTGCAGGCGCCGGAGGGCTCGAAGACCCATGCGCTGGCGGCCGTGGTGCTGCTGCTGGACCGCACCCATATCCGCATCGGCAGCGAGGACTACGTCCACACCGGCCGCAGCCGCGGAGCGGCGACGCTGCTGAAGCGCCAGGTGCAGGTGGAGGGGGACACGGTCTGCCTCGAGTTCCGCGCCAAGGGCGGGCACTGGTTCTCCTGCGCCGTGGATTCGCCCGACCTGGCCGATGCGATCCGCACGCTCGGGCGCCTGCCGGGTGCGCGGCTGTTCCAGTACCGCAGCGAGGGCGGGCGCATCCGCCGCATCACCTCCAACGACGTGAACGCCTACCTGCGGAAGCTCGCCGGCGCCCCGGTGTCGGCCAAGGACCTGCGGATGCTGGCGGCCAACGCCGCCGCCGGACTGGGCTTCACCCGCATGGAGCCGGCACCGACGCCGACCCAGCAGCGCCGCCAGGTGGCGGACGTGATCCGCGCGGTATCGGAGATGCTGGGCAACACGCCGGCGGTCTGCCGCAGGAGCTATGTCCACGCCCAGGTGGTCGCCGCCTTCGTCGAGGGCCGGCTCGCCCGCCTTTACGCCCGCGCCCGGCCCGGCGGCCGGCGCAGCCGCGGCGAGGCGCTGGTCGCGGTGCTGGTCGCGGGCCGGCGCCGGCGGCGGGGGAAGGCGGCGCCATGAGCCGTCGCCAGCTTGAGCGCCGCATCCGTGCGCTGGGCGACTGGTTCCACAACATCGAGCTCGACGGCATCCAGACCGCGCCCGGACATTTCCTCGGCGACTATCCGGCCTTCCAGTGGCAGCGGCTGCGGCCCGCGCTGCCTGCGGATCTCGCCGGGGCAAGCGTGCTCGACATCGGCTGCAACGCCGGCTTCTTCTCGATCGCAATGAAGCGCCTCGGCGCCGGGCGAGTGCTCGGTATCGACCTCGACCCGCGCTACCTCGCCCAGGCCCGGCTGACGCTGGAGGTGACGGGAGCGGAGGTCGAGCTGCGGCAGATGTCGGTCTATGACATCGCCGACCTTGGCGAGCGGTTCGACGTGGTGCTGTTCATGGGCGTGCTGTACCACCTGCGCCACCCGCTGCTGGCGCTGGACCTGATCCGCGAGCACGCGGCGCGCGATCTGTTCGTCTGCCAGACGCTGGAGCGGGGCAGCCGCGCGGCTGGGCCGATGGCGCCGGACCACGGCTTCGGCGAGCGCGCGGTGTTCGACCGGGAGGATTACCCGAAGCTCCACTTCGTCGAGCAGCGCTTCGCCGGCGACCCCACCAACTGGTGGATCCCCAACCGCGCCTGCAGCGAGGCGATGCTGCGCAGCGCCGGCTTCACCCTTCTCGCCCGTCCGGCGGATGAGATCTACGTCTGCCGGGCGGGGTAGCGGCTTTCCGGCCCCGGGAGAGTCAACTCTCCCCCTGCGGGAGGGGTCGACGCGCGGCGGGTGAGGGGCGGGCGCGGGTGTCCGGGGTTGCACCGCGGTTCGGGCAAGAAGGCTTCTTTCCGGGAGATGGGGCGGGCATGGGGGCGGCGCCGACGCCCTCACCCGCCCTCTCCCGCAAGGGGAGAGGGGACCGGGGGAGAGCGAGGTCAGCGACGGACGAACTTGAAGAAGCGGCTGGTGCCGCCGTCGCTGGTTCTTTCCTGGTAGAGGAAGCAGAGGTCCGCCGCATCGAACTTCTCGAAGAAGTCATCCCATCCGATCCGGTCGAGGCCCTCGTCCGCGTCGCCGTCGTCGAAGTCGATGCGGAGGATGCCCGGGTCGCGGCCCCTGTGGGTGGCGGACACGGCGGCAGGGTGTCCGCCGCGTTCCTCTGCCCAGCGGCGGATGGTATCGTGGTCGGTGGTGCGTTTCGAATCCGAGGAGGCCATCGGTCCCTCCCTTGGTTGCGGGGATGCCGGGGAGAGCGCGAGCGAGGGGCCTCCGGTTCCCGCGGCGGGCGATGGCGGGGCTAGAGACCGAGCACCGTCCGCAGCGGGATCACGGCCCACAGGCCGGCGACGCGGGTGCGGGGGAGGATGAGGTCGTCGCGGGGCGGGTTGAACTGGGCGAGCTGGACCTGGCGCGGGGTCAGGCGGAGCAGGCGCTTCAAGAGCAGCGGGCCGGTGCCGCCGGCGTCGCCGCCGTCCGGCGCGGGGGTCAGGGCCACCACCACGTCGTCGCCGATCGCCGGCCGCGCCTCGGGATCGACTGCGATCACCTCGCCGGGCTCGTAGCGCGGGGCCATCGAGGCACCGATCACCTGGAGCGCGAAGGCCGCCGGCCGGCCGATCAGCCCGTCCGGCCGCCGCACCCGGTCGATCGGCGCGGCGCCGTTGACCACGAACAGGTCATCGTCGATGTCGGGCGCGCTGCCGGCGGCGACGCCGAGCAGGGGCAGGGGCGGCGCAGCTGCACCGGGCACGGGGCGTGGGGCAGGGGAGGCCCCGGGCGCGTCGGGCCTTGCGGCGGAGAGCGGGCCGGCGGGGTCGAGGCCCAGATAGCGGGCGGCGGCGGCGATCTCGTGTGCGCGGAGCCGGCGCTGGCCGTGGAGGAGGCGCGACACTGCCGAGGCGTCCACCCCCAGGGCGAGGGCGAGCCCGCGCTGGGTCCGCCCGCTGCGGGCGAGTCCCTCGCGCAGCCAGGCGGCCCATTCCTCGTCGCTGACGTTGTTCATGGTCACATATTGCGAAAAACGCATTGACAGGGCAAGGGCAAAATGGCATCGTTGCGATACGGTGGCGCTGGTCCCCGCGGTTCCCTCCCTTCGGTTGCGTTTTCCTCACGGGCTGCCCGGCCGGAGTGCTGCCGAGGGAAAGGAACAAACAGGGAACACCAGCGCGGCCACGACGTCAAGACGGGGAGCGGAGCATGGGCAGGGCGAGGCGCAGGGCGGTGCCGATGGTGGAGAGCGTGGGGCCGACGCCGGAGCGGCTGCGGCACGACCGGGTGGAGCCGGTGGCGACCGCGGAAGCCGGGGCGGTCGCGCATGTGGTGCGGACGCCGTTCGCGCTCGACCGCTACCACGCCTGCGGCCTGCTCGCGCCCGGCGACCCGCGGGAGAACGCGCGGCGCTACGACGCCGGGTGCCGGCTGCGCGACTCCTGGGCGCTGGCCGGACTCGAGCCGAAGGTGGTGGGCAGCTACACCCCGGTCGGCCGCGGCGGGCGGCGCTTCGGCATCGCCGCGCCGCAGGGGCCGGGCCGCGTGGACGCCTACCGCGCCTGGCAGGCAGCGGTGCGGGCGGTGGGGCCGGTCGCCAGCAGCGAGGTGGTGGAGGCCTGCTGCCTGGGCAACGCCGTCGGCGGGGCGGTGCGGCTGGAGATCCTGCGCCGCGGGCTCGCCGTGCTCGCGGCGCACTACGGGCTGTGACAGAAGTTCTTATTTTGTTCTTGACAGCCCCGGGGTTCGGTGCTAGGATTTTGCCATCATGGGAGAGCTGTCGGAGGCGGCCCCCTCCCGGCCCGCCGGAGGGGCAGCGGCCGGGCGGTTCGCGAGGGAGCGGACCGCGTTCGCCCGGCGGCTCCGCCGCGACTCCACCGCCACCGCCACCGCCACCGCCACCGCCGCCGCCGCCGAGCGCCGGCGATGGCAGCGGCTGCGCGGCCGCGGCCGCGGGGCGAAGTTCCGCCGACAGCAGGCGCTCGGCCGGTTCACGGTGGACTGCGCCTGCCGCGGGCACCGGCTGGTGATCGAGCTCGACGGCGGCCGGCATGCCGGCAGCCCCGCCGATCGCGCCCGCGGCGCAGGGGTTTCCGGGTTCTCCGGTTTCTGGAACCCGGAGGTGATGACGAACATCGACGGCGTGCCCGCCACCATCGAGACGGCGCGGCGCAGGTGAGGCGCGTGCCGCCTCTCCCGTGCGGGGGAGGCAGCGGCGCGTCCGGTCGTGTTTGCAGCGCGCCCTTTCCCTCGCCGTTACGGGAGAGGGAGGGACCCGCCGCCCGGACGGGCGTGAGAGGGTGAGGGGTGGCGCGAGCGTTCCTGCATGTACGATTTGCGGGCAAGGGGTGAGGCCTCTTGCCCTGGCGTCGGTGTGGTTCCTGCCGGTGCCGCCGGGCCCTCACCCGCCGCGCTGTCGCGCGTCGACCTCGGCCGCGCGGGGAGAGGGGGCGCGCGTGTCGGCGGTGGCTGCGAAAGGGCGGGGGGCGGGGACGCCGGCCAGGGGGTGGTGCGATGGGGCGGCTGACGGAGAGGCAGCGGCGCTGGTGGCGCTGGGGCGGACGCCGCTGGAGGCGATCGCGCAGGCGGGCTATGCGCCGGGGCAGCGGGCGCGGTGCCTGCGGCGGAACCGGGCGGACCGGCGGATCGCGGCGCTGGTGAAGCGGCTGCGCGCCGGCCTGGTCGCCGAGGGGCCGGGGGTCACCCGCGAGGGGCTGGTGCGGATGCTGGCGGCGGACCGCAAGCTCGCCTACCGCGAGGGCTCGCCGGGGGCGGCGGTGGCGGCGTCGGTCGCGATCGGCCGGATCAGCGGCTGGATCGGCGACGGCAAGGCGCCGCGGCCGCTGTCGGAGCTGAGCGACGCCGAGCTCCGGCGGCTGCTGGAGGCGCCGGCGGCGGAGATGCCGGAGACGGCGGGCGCAGCGGCGCCCGAAGCGTCGGGCGAGGGAGAGGAACGATGACGGCGGGCAAGGGCGCGCGGGCAAAGGCTGTGGCGCGGCCAGGCCCGCGGCGGCGGGCCAGGGCGGAGCCGGCCACGCCGGAGGCTGCGGAGGCGCGGCCCGTGCGCATCCGCCGCACCGCAACGGCCGCGGCGCCGGTGCCGGCGGGCGCGACGCCCGAGGCGGCGGGGACGCGGGCGGCAGGGAAGGCGGAGCTGGA
>CALKHQ010000113.1 GCA_937988735.1 uncultured Alphaproteobacteria bacterium | reverse complement strand
GCGCCTGCACAATCGGCCTTCCGGTCGGACGTATCAGCCGCCCTGGGCCGGCGCCATCTGCTGCACCATCTCCAGATGACCCTGCAGCGACGGCAGCGTCTCCTCGGCGAAGGCGCGGAGGTCATCGTCGTTGCCGTTGGCGGCGAAGCCCTCGAACAGCGCCACCGCCTCCTGGTGCGCCTGCAACTGCATCTGCAGGTACAGCGAATCGAACTCCTCGTCCGACGCCTCCTGCAGCCGGGTCAGCATCTCTGCGTGCTTCGTGTCCATGCCCAGGGTGTCGATCTCGACCAGCTCGTCCTCCCGGTCGTCCACCCGGGCCTCGAGCCGTTCGCCGACCGCCCCGTGATCCTCGATCATCTGCTGGGCGAACGCCTGCACATCCTCGTTCTGCGACCGGTCGAGCGCAAGCTCGCTCGACTCGATCTCCCACTGGTTCGATGCGGCGGCCGTCTGCACGAACGCGAGAGCATCCGTCATCGCCTGCTGCATCTCGGGAGAGGCCGCGCCCGCGGTGCCGCCGGCCGCCGGCTCTTCCTGCTGGGCATGGGCCGCGCACAGCGGCGCCAGGGCGAATGCGCCCGCTACCAGGATCGCTTTCATCGGAGTGCTTCCTCTTTGCCGTGGCGCCGCGCTTCGGCGCCGATGCCTTTAGCAACGAGGTCACCCGGCAGCGGTTCCGCGCGGGTTGCGCACTCGCGATCTCATCTCCCTGCCCTGCCGGCAGTTGCCCTGGCCGCCTACTACGACAGGTGCTCCTTGGCCAGCACCATGTGGCAACCCTTCTCGCCGTCGACCGTCTGGGTCACGTGCAGGTCGCCGACCAGCGAGCACAGCACATAGGCCTCGTGGCGGGTGAGCGAGGTGCGGCGGCAGATGTGGTCGATCATCTCGCGCACCGCCTGGCGCGCCGCCTCGTCGAGATCCTCGGCAAGGCCGATGCTGATCAGCGTCGTCTCGGTCTCGGCGAAGGGGAAGGCGTAGTCGAGGTCCTTGCGCACCGTGAGCCGGAAGCGGCCGGAGAGCGAGGTCTCGATGGCGGTGACACAGACCTCGCCGTGGCCCTGCAGCGCGTGGCCGTCGCCGGCGTAGAACAGCGCGCCCTCGTTGAACACGGGCAGGTACAGCGTGGTCCCCGGCTTCAGGTCCTTGTTGTCCATGTTGCCGCCGAACTTCCGCGGCTGCATAGCCGAGCAGCGGCCCCAGCTCGGCGGCGGGGCGACCGCGTGGATGCCGAAGAACGGCTCCAGCCGGACCTCCTTGCCCCAGGGCAGCAGGCCGGTACCGCGGTTGCGGTCGATCCGGGTGTAGAAGCGCTGGGTTTCGTCGAAATCCTCCGGCAGCGTGCCGACCAGCGGGTAGACGGCGGAATAGCCCCAGCTGTCGGCGAGGGTCGCCTCGAGGATGTCCACCTGCAGCACGTCGCCGGGTTCCGCTCCCTCGACATAGACCGGGCCGACGATCATGTGGGTGGTCGCGCCCTTGGTCAGCTTCGCCATCGCCTCCAGGTGGCGCGGATCGACGATCGACCGGTCGGGCGGCAGGTGCTTCTCGTCGCAGGCGGCCCAGGCCGTGAGGCCGACGGTATCGCCCGACTGCACGCGCAGCACCGGCTCCCGGAACGGATCGAGCCACCCCCAGATGATGTTCTCGGCAACCGGCGCGATCTCGTGGTGCTGCGGCATGAATGCTCCTCCCCCGTGGTGCTGTCGCACCATCTGAGCCGATTTCGCGCCGGCCGGCAACGCAGGCGGAAGGCCGGCGACGGCCTGCCGCGGGTCAGCCGCGGCCCAGCGGGTTTTCCGCCGGCCCGCGCAGGGGCTGGATCAGCATCCGGTCCAGCCGCAGCTCCCGCGGGTCGCGGAACTGGTCGAGACCGAGCGTCATCGCGTCGTGCCCGGCGTCCGGCTGGTCGCGATAGGTGCCGAGCAGCCGGTCCCACCATGACAGGCTGAAGCCGAAGTTGCTGTTGGTCTCGTGCGGCCGGGCCGAATGGTGGATGCGGTGCATGTCAGGCGTCACCACCACCCGGCGCAGCCAGCGGTCGATGCCGGCGGGCACCCGCACGTTTCCGTGGTTGAACAGCGAGGCGGCGTTGAGGACGATCTCGAACAGCAGCACCGCCAGCGCAGGCGGCCCCAGCGCGGCGACGGCGCCGAGCTTGATCGCCATCGACAGCAGGATCTCGACCGGGTGGAAGCGCACGCCGGTGGTGACGTCGCATTCCAGGTCGGCGTGGTGCACCCGGTGCAGCCGCCACAGCGCCGGCACCGCGTGGAACATCACGTGCTGCAGGTAGATCACGAGGTCGAGGAGCACGAAGCCCGCCGCCGCCGACGCCCACCATGGCAGGGTCAGCGTGTTGAGCAGGCCCCAGCCGCGTTCCTCGGCCACGACCGCGAGGCCGACGGCGGCGGTGGGAAAGGCGAGCCGCAGCAGCAGCGTGCCGACCGCGACCATGCCGATGTTGCCCGGCCAGCGCGCCAGGGGCGACACCTGCTGCCGCCGCCGCGGCGCCGCCAGCTCCCAAGCGGCCATCGCCGCCAGCACCGCGACGAAGACCCCGAAGCGGAGCCAGGGCTCGCTTTCCAGGATCGCCCGATCCACCTGCAACCTCCCCGGGTTCCGGGCCGACATCGCTGCCGCCCCTTGTGCGAGGCGACCCGCCGGGATGCCCGCGGAGCGCGACCGGAAGGGGCAGCCATTTAATATGGGACCCGGTTGCCCTAAGTTATCTCATCGGACCGCACGAAACACGGGGGACCGCCTTGCCCAACAAGCGCACCGACAAGATCCAGATCCTCGTCGACGACGAGGAGCTGGAGGCGATCGACGAGTGGCGGTTCGAGCATCACATGCCCAGCCGTTCCGCAGCGGTCCGCGCCCTGCTGCATGTAGCGCTGAAGAGCCGCGGACCCAAATCGGTGCGGCCGAGCGTGGTGCTGACGTCGCGCGACGTGGGCGTGGTGGAGAGCTCGCCGGAGCTGCAGGCGGCGCTCGGGACCGGCGCCCGCAAGAAGATCCTGCTCGTCGAGGACGAGTATCTGATCGCGGCGGGGCTCGGCTCGATCGTGGAGGAGCTGGGCTATGACGTGGTCGGTCCGGTCAGCGAGACGCGCCAGGCGCTGGAGCTGATCGATCGCAGCACGCCGGACGCGGCCGTCCTCGATATCGACCTCGGCAAGGAAACATCGCTGGGTCTTGCCGAGATTCTGATGCGCCGGCGGATCCCGCTGGTATTCTGCACGGGCGTCAACGTGGACTTGCCGGAGTCGCTTCGCAGCGTTCCGGTCGTGACCAAGCCGCATGTGCGCGAAGAGATCGGCGCTGTGATGCGCAGCCTGATCAACGTCGGCCGCAGCGTGGCGTGATGTCGTGAACCGTTCTGCAGCACAAGCCGGCCAGGGAGACGATGGCCGGCCCTCCTTCTCTCCGGGGCATTCGGACAAGGAGGAGTCGCGCCGCAGCCTCCGGCTGCTGGTGGTGGAGGACGAGTATCTGACCGCCCTCAACACCCGCTATGCGCTGGAGAACGAGGACTACGAGATCGTCGATGTGGTGGGGTCGGCCAGCGACGCCGTGGTCGCAGTCGAGCAGTATCAGCCGGACCTGGTGCTGATGGACATCCGGCTGTCGGGCAGCCGCGACGGGGTTGATGCGGCGCTCGAGATCTACCGCCGGTTCGGCGTCCGCTGCATCTTCGCCACTGCGCATGCCGACCCGGCAACGCGCATGGGGGCTGCCGCCGCGCGGCCGCTGGGCTGGCTGATCAAGCCCTACAGCGACCGCGAGCTGCTGCAGTCGCTGGAGCGGGCGCGCAAGGAAATCCACTGAACCATCGCCGCCAAGGTGTTGGTTTCGTACGCATTTCCCTGTCTGGCCCGCCCTGCGAGCCGGATGCTACCTTTCCGTGCAGTCAGGTTGCAGGCCGATTCGTCGGCCGGCGGTGACCAGGGAGAAGCACCTTGGGCAGGCAGTCCGGTTGGGCGGGCGCCGCGTCGCCCCACGGCCCGTCCCCGAGCGAAGGCAGGTCCGGCAAGACGAAGCGCGGGCAGCAGTTCGCCGCCCTCCCGTGGCGCCGGTCCCCGTCCGGTATCGAGATCCTGCTCATCTCCTCCCGCGACAGCGGCCGCTGGATCGTCCCCAAGGGCTGGCCGATGGAAGGCCGCAGCGGCGCCGAGACGGCCGCAACCGAGGCCTTTGAGGAAGCGGGCATCGCAGGGACGATCGACAGCGAGCCGATCGGGTCGTTCGACTATCTCAAGACCGCGCGGAAGGGCGAAGGCCGCTGGTGCAGCGTCACCGTCTATCCGATGCTGGTCGAGAAACAGCTCGCCGACTGGCCCGAGCGCGAACAGCGCCGGCTGCTCTGGCTGCCGGCGGAGGAGGCTGCGGCCATGGCCGATGACGCCGGGCTGGCAGAGCTGATCCGCGTGCTGACGAAGCGGCTGCAGGAAGCCGGCATCAGCTCCGGGGACTAACCCTTGTCGGGGTCCGGTCTTGCCGAACCCCCGCAACCCTCATTCCTGTTCCGGTTGACGCCGGTTCTTTGGCGGCCGCAGGCAACCTCCAACACGCGCGAGGGTTTGGCGGGAACGCGGGGCGTCGGGCCTGTGTTTCAGCCAACGAAGGGAGTGCATTTCCTGAACTCGCCGGCGGGAGGAGCAACGGCGCTGATCGGGTCGATCAAGGAGGTCGTCATGCTGCGGACAGGTCTCACCTTCGCTCTTCTCGCCTCGCCTTTCGCGGTCCATGCCCAGGACTTGCATGGCCGGCAGCATTTCCTCGAAGGCGAGGAAGTCCTGATCAACACCATGATGTGCGACACGGTCGAGCAGCTGGAGTCGATCCTGCAAGCGCAGAGCGAGCAGGGCCTCGAAGCCGGCCGCGCCGCCTATCTCGCGCTGCGGGCGACGCCGAACGACATGCAGGAGCCGACCTGCCTTGTCGCGCCCTACCGGCTGACGATGCTCGACATCGCCGCAGAGGTGCCGGATGTGCCGACGGCCACAGGCCAGCGGCAGACGCTCTACATCCTCTACGTCCTGGTCAACCAGCGGCCCTACGTCATCCTGTCGCCGCTCGCGATCGAACCGCCGGGAACGGACGTCTGAGCGCCGTTCAGTCCTCTGCCGGGACGGGAGCTTCGCCGATGACCGTCACCTGCCCCAGCACCACTTCGTAACCGAGGAACGCGTCCGTCAGGTAGACGTCGAGCAGGGTTCCCGGCGCCAGGTCCTCGACCCGCTCATAGAGGACGCCGTCGAGGATCTGGTTCGGGTCCGCGTCGGCGCGGACGCAGTCCACGTCGAAGGTCACCGCATCGCCCGGCGCGAGCCGCGCGGACCCGTCCCGGTGGACGGTCTCGACGACGGCCTCCACCGCGCACTGGCCGATGGGATCATCGTCCGGCGTCATCGCGACGATGCGCACCTCGAGGTGATAGGGCGCCGAATTGCGCCCCTCCTCGTACACCTCCGGCGGCATCAGCGCCGCGGCACTCCTGGTCCAGGCGAGCAGCACACCCAGCGCGGCAGCGGTGACAGACCTCATTCCCGTCCTCCCCTTGCACCGGCGCAGTCCGCCACGCCGGCCGCGCCATGCCCGCGCAAGTCGCGCCGCCGTGGGCAAAGGCAGGACGAAACCAGGGAATTTCGGGGGCTCAAGTCGATGGCTCACATCGGGCAGGCGGCGTCGCGCGGGTACTGCGGGGCCGTCGCCAGCAGGTCGGTGACGCCCGCCGAGAAGCCCGCGAGCGGCACGGAGAAGCTGTGCACGGCGCCGGCATCGTCGGTAAACGCGACCGAAACCGCGTTGCCGCCGATCATGGCCGTCAGCATCGCGTCCACATGCGGCTGCTGCACCAGGAATTCGCCGGTCATCGCCATGTAGGTGACGCTCGCCGGCGGGATCGCCACCACCTGCGCACCGTCCACCGTCACGGTCAGCGTGCCGCGGGGATCGGGCGGCAGGTCCATGCCGATGCGGATGTCCCCCACCCGCTGCGGCCGCGCCTCGTCCGGAACGATTGACAGCGAGTCGGGCGGCACACCGGCCCGCAGGCTGCAGACGGGCTCCTCCCCTGCGTTGCAGGGATCGCAGGTGACCGTCCAGTCCCGGTGCGCCGCCTCGTAGGCCGGCGCCTCGACCGCAGTCTCGCCGTCGGGAACGGCCTCCGCCCCGGCCGCTGCCTCTTCGGTGTCGGCCGCCGCAACGTCCGTGCCCTCGCCCGCACCCTGCGCCTCGTCCCCGGTGACGGCCGCCTCATCGTCGAACGCCGGATCCGGCGCTTCGAGCACGGCCTCGTCGCCCTCGGCCGGCGGCGCGCCTTCCCCGGCCGTTTCCGCCTCCAGCTCCAGCGCCAGCGGAATCTCGGTGTCCGGCGGGATCTCGACGGTGGTGACCGGGAACATCGGCAGGAGCTCGTCGTGCGGCGCCCAGCCGGTGACGTTGCCGAACCGGACCAGAACCCAGCCGCCCTCCCGCTCGCCCTGGTCGATGATGCCGGTCGCCCGCGGCGGCACGGCGGCCACCGGCGTGGCCTGGGCGTTGGGCGACCCGCGCAGCAGCAGGTTCTGCGCGAGGTTGAGGTTCTGGTACTGCGTCGCCCCGCCGGAGACCGGCACCAGCGCTGACCGGCGCACCCAGGCTGCCGGGCCACTGCCGCGGCCGGGCCGGATCTCGATCCACTCCTCGCCGTCGAGGGTGTTGGCGGAGCCGGTCGCCATCAGCTCGGTGCCGGGAGCGAACGGCTCCAGCGGCGCGCCGCTGAAGGCGCTGGTCGCCTCCGCCGGCGCGTCTCCGACCACGAAGAGCGGCCCCGCCAGCGGCACCATCGGCTGGGTCAGGTCGAGCGATGCCTCGGGCGCGGTAGTGGCGATGGTGTCGCAGCCGCGCATGAACTGGGTGATCGCGGCGCGGCTGCCGCGCAGGTGCATTTCCACCCACGTGTTGCCGTCCGCAGAGAGGCGACTGGAAATGCCGGCCATCAGCATCTGCCACAGCGGATCGTCGCGGCCGAGCATGAGGCTGACGACCGGGCTGTCCTTCCCGCCGCCGCTGCGCTCGATCAGCGCCGGCCGCGTCTCGACGCGACGACCGACGGCAATGGAAGCGCTCGCGGCCCCCGGCGGCGTGTCGGCGGCGAGCGGCAGGTTGAGGACGACATGCACCTGCCCCGGCATGTCCGGCCGGCAGGTCGCCGCCATCAGCGGAACGTCCGACCCGGGCGCACCGAAGGTGAGCGTGGCGACGCGCCCTCCCCGCTGGTCGAGCCCGGCGGCGGACTCCCAGACCGGCTGCGCCCAGGTCAGCGACGTGCTCGCCGCAAGGACAAGGACCGAGACGGAAACGCCGGCGAAGAAGCGCGTCATTGCGAACCTGCCTTTCCCTTGCCGCGGCCGCCAGCCTTGCGGCCCGCCGGTGCGGAAGACTAGCCGCCACCCGGAAGGCCATACAACACCTGTCTCCGCGCCGGCGGGCGGTCGGAGTGCAGCGGCCATCGCTGGCGCCGCGCCCGCTATTCCGGGCCTGCCGTACGGGCGGAAAGCGGAAATTCAATGACGCAGCGGACGCCGTCGCGGCCGAAGGACAGGTCGCTGGACCCGCCCAGCATCTGGGGCACGATCTCGCGGATCAGCCGGCTGCCGAAGCCGGGGCGTGGCGGCGTCCCGATCGGCACCCCCGATTCGAGCCACTCGAACCGGAGCGTCTGCTCGGCCCCCTGCCCCGGGGTCGCCATCACCACGCGCAACGCCGCCCCCGGTGTGGCGAACGCCCCGTAGCGGACGGCGTTGGTGGCGAGCTCGTGCAGCGCGAGCGCCAGCGCCTGCGCTGTCGTTGCCGGGAGCGCCACCGCCGGCCCCTCGACCGGAACGGGGAGGCCGACGCGCAACGCCGCAAGCTCGGCAGCGAGCAGGTCACGCACGTCCACCGTCGGGTTGCGGCCGCCGATCAGGTCCTCGGCGCGTGCGATCGCCGATATCCGCTGCCCGAGGCGTTCGGCATAGGCGTGGACGGAGTCGTGGTCCCGCCGCGACAGCGAGACGATCGCGCCGACCTTGGCCAGCAGGTTCCGGATCCGGTGCCGCGTTTCCGCGCGGAGCGCCCGGATCGCGCGCTCGCCTTCGCGCTCGACCGTCACGTCAGCGATCGAAAGCAGGATGTCGGGGCCGTCGCCAAGCACCTCGGCGCTGATCCTCAGGTACCGGGGAACGCCGTGCCGGGCCGTCACCTCGAGCTCGACCGACCGCACCGCCGCGGACGACACCTCCGCCAGCGCGTCGCGCAGGTCGGGATCGTCCCATGCACCATCCTGCAGGGCGAAGAAGAAGACCCCCGCGGCCCCGTCCC
>CALKHQ010000112.1 GCA_937988735.1 uncultured Alphaproteobacteria bacterium | reverse complement strand
CGCCGCCGCGCGCGGATGGCCTTCGACGGCCGCGGCCTCGTACCAGCGCGCCGCCTCGGCGTGATCGCCGCGGGCGTCGAGCAGGACCGCGAGGTTCAGCACCGCCGTCGGCTCGCCCTGTTCGGCGGCTGCCCGGTACCAGCGCTCCGCGGCTGCCGGGTCGGCTGCGACCCCCTCGCCGGTGGCATAGGCGTAGCCCAGCGCCGCCTGCGCATCGGCAAAGCCGCGCTCCGCCAGCGCCTCGAGCTGCTCGATGCGCTCGCTGGCGGCGGCAGGCCCAAGGGCCGCAAGCGCAAGGGCGGCGGCGGCGAGAACCGGCCCCGCCCTCATCGGTCAGCCTCGGGTGGCAAGGATGCGCTCGGCCTCGGCGAGGTCTTCGGGCGTGTTGGCGTTGAAGAACGGGTCGATCGGCGCGGCCGCATAGTCCACTGTGACGAGGTTGTAACGGGCGGTCCAAACATCGACCTTGCGCACGTCCTCGTCAACGAGGGCCGTGCGCAGCGCGTCCCGCAGCGCGACCGGCCACAGCCCGAACACCGGGTGGCTCCTTCCGTTCGAGGCGACGGTCGCGAGATCGGCGCCGGCGGCCTCGACCGCCGCCACCATCCGGGCGACCAGATCGACGGGAACGAAGGGGGCGTCGCCGGCGAAGCTCGCCACCCAGCGGCACTTGGGCGCGTCGGCCGCGGCCCAGTCCAGCCCGGCGAGGATGCCGGCGAGTGGGCCGGCAAAGCCGGCTACACCGTCGGCAACGACGGGGAGGCCAAGGCCGGCGAAGCGGGACGGGTCGCCGTTGGCGTTGAGCACGAGGGCGCCGACCTGCGGCCGGGCGCGCTCGATCACGTGGGCCAGCAGGGGTCGTCCGGCGAGAAGCCGCAGGCCCTTGTCGCCGCCGCCCATGCGGCGCGAAAGCCCGCCGGCGAGGATCACGCCGGCGACGCTGCCGCTTCCTTCGTGCTGTCCGTTCATGCTTCCGGTCTTCCGTCGCCGCGCGCCGCCAGTCAAGCCTTGGCGCAGACGCCGACGCCCGCTATGTCAGGGGCGCTTTCCAGGAGGATGCCGATGGCCGCCAACGACGAATGGTTCAAGCCGATGCACCGTCGGGTCATCACCTTCCTGTTCGCCGCCGGGCTGTTCGTCGCCGAATGGCTGCTGTGGGGCGAGGAGCTGTGGCTCTGGCTGTTCGGGGGGCTTGCCGCCTACTGCTTCTACGACTTTTTCCTCAGCGGGAAATACGAGAACACCTTCCCCTGGAAATAGGCCTCAGCGCAGCCCGTTGCGCCCCTCCCCGGGCATGTGGCTCAGGTCCAGCGCGTAGAAGGACACCTGGCCCCGACCGGTCCCGGTCCTGCCGTTCACGCCGAGGTAGACGCCGGCCTTGAAGTAGAACCGGTCTTCCTGCCACACGTCGTTGACCTCGGTGACGGAGGCGTAGACGTCGCCGTCGGCGTGGATCTCGACCGTCAGCGTGTCGCCGCGGGCGTCGATCAGGTAGGAGAAGGTCTCGCCGATGTCGATGTCGGGGAACGCGCCGGCGGTGTTGGTCAGGGGAAACTCCTGCTCCTCGTCGTCGGGACCGGCCTGGTCGTTGGCGAAGTAGACAGTGCCGTACTCGTAGTAGAGGCGGACCAGCTCGTCATTCTCACCGTGGATCTGACCGACGATGATCCGGCCTTCGGTGCCGTTGTGGCGGCGCGGCACCTCGTCCACCTTCAGCGTCGCCGACAGGGTGCCGCCCTCGGCCAGAGTCCACGCCGCCTCCTCGCCGCCGATCATTTCGCGGAGCTCCGAGCGCGGATAGCGCGAGCCCTCCGTGGTCGCTCCGTCCACGCTCGCCGCGAACACCATCGCGCCGTCCGGTCCGACGAAGAAGTGCTCCCCGTTCTCGTAGCCGAGCAGGTTGCGGATCTCGAGCGCGTCGCCGTCCTCCTCGTCGACGAGCGGCAGCGTCAGCTTCCAGTTGGCGAGATCGAAGCGTTCGGACGGGGTCGCCGATGCGCCGCCGGCAATGCCGGCAAGCGCCGTCGCGACCAGCAGCATGCGCAAGGGATGGCTCATCGCTCGCCTTTCCTGACGTGGGTCCCGGGCGCCTGGGCGGTCCGGGCAGCCAGAAGGTAGATCGAATTGGGGCCGGGTGAAGGCACGCGCAGCACGCCTGCGGCCACCGCGCCGAGAGACAGGACGGAACGAAAATGCCCGGCGCTGCGGCCGGGCATTCGGTGATCGGTGCGGCTGGCGGCCGTTCAGGACGGAAGCTGGGCCAGGAACTTCTCGAACTCCGCATCCTCGATCGGCACCAGGTGCTTCGGCTCCGGATAGGCGCCGGTCTCGACGTCGTGCCGGAATTCCTTGAACGCGGCGACCCGTTCCTGCTGCAGCCGTTCGAACTCCGCGCGGAAGTTGCGGTAGACCTTGGCGTGGCGGGGAAGGTGGTTGCGGGTGTAGCCCAGCACGTCCTCGGCGAACAGGTACTGCGCGTCGCCGCCGGTGCCGGCGCCCATGGACAGCAGCAGCAGCTTGGTGCGCTTGGAGATTTCCGCGGTCACCCGGTCCGGCACCACCTCGATCTCGGCGGCGAAGGCACCGGCCTCTTCCAGCGCCTTCACCTGGTTGTAGACCAGCATCGCCGTCTCGGCGGTCTTGCCCACCGCCTTGAAGCCGCCGGTCCAGGTGCACTTCGACGGGATCAGCCCGACGTGGCCGACCACCGGAATGCCCTCGGCCGCCAGCCGGCGGATGGTGTCGGTGCTGGCCGCGCAGTAGCAGCAGTCGGCGCCGATCTTGATCGCACTGTGGGCGGCCCGCAGATAGTCCTCGAAGGTGCAGAGCTCGCCGTACAGCAGGCCGACCTGCACGAAGCAGTTGCCTGCCGCCTCGCGCATCTCGGGCGTCCACACCGGCTGGATGATCGACAGCATGTCGATGCCGGCGGCGCTGGCCGCCGCGGCCTCCTCGACCTTGTCGACATAGAGCATGGTCAGCTGGCGTTTGCCCTTGAGCGCCAGCATCTCGGCGACGCTCCTGCGGTTGCGGTCCATTCTCCTCCCCTCCTGCGCGGTCGGTTGCAAGCAGAAGGCGGGCGCCATTACGCCCGCCTTCGACACCAATACGGGCCGCGGACAGGATCGACAAGGCGCGTGCTGTCCCCGCCGGGATCTGTAGGCCGGTCCGGACCGGCGACGGCGCGGATTGCTGGTGTGACGGGTGGAACTGCGCCATGCTGGTTGTCCGGAGCCCCGCGTCCGCAAGCGCCCGGTGAACCTTCCGCGCGCCTCCCGCGACAGAGGCAGGCGCCGGACGCTGCAAGGGAGGATGGGGATGCGGCTGATGTTCGCGGTGCGTGGACGGATCGGCCGCGGCCTGTGGTGGAGCGGCGTCGGCACGCTGATCGTCTATCACCTGATCGCGGTTCTGCTGCTGATCGACATCTACGGCAGCGTTCCGCCGCCCTCCCATGAGGGCCGGCTGGTGCTTCTCGCCGTCTGTGTGCTCGGCCTCGTCATGAGTTTCTGCCTGGCGGCCAAGCGGTTCCACGACCGGGGGCGTTCGGCCTGGTTCGCCGGGGCGCCGGCGGCCGTGATGCTGGTCAAGTCGGTCCTCGATGCCTTTCAGGTGACCGGTGTGGCGGGCAGCTTCACCTGGGTCGACTACGCCTTCGCCGGGGTGCAGCTCGCGATCGGCATCTGGTTCATCGTGGAGCTGGGGATGCTGCGCGGCACGCCCGGCGACAACGCCTACGGCCCGGATCCGCTGCGTCCGGCGGGCGTTCCGGCGCCGACGGCAGCCGGCTCCTGATCGTCGAACAGCCGCCGTACCCGCTCGCGCAGCACCGGCAGCACCTCCGCCTCGAACCAGGGATTGCGCTTCAGCCAGCCCGTGTTGCGCCAGCTCGGGTGGGGGAGCGGCATCAGGCCGTCCGGCAGATACTCGGCGAAGGCCCGGACCGTCTCGGTCATCCCCTGCTTCGCCCGCGGGCCCAGGTAGCGCGCCTGCGCATAGCTGCCGACGAGGAGCGTGAGCCGAATTTCGGGCATCAGGGCGAGGATCGGCGCGTGCCACTTCGGGGCGCATTCCCGCCGCGGCGGCAGGTCGCTACCGTTGGCGTCCTGGCCGGGGAAGCAGAAGCCCATGGGCATGATCGCGATCCGCGAGACGTCGTAGAACGTGTCGCGGTCCATCTCCAGCCACTGGCGCAGCCGGTCGCCGCTGGCGTCGTTCCACGGCACGCCGGTGGCATGCACCTTCGTTCCCGGGGCCTGGCCCACGATCAGCATCCGCGCAGTGGCGGAGACGCGCAGCACCGGGCGCGGTTCGTGCGGCAGCGGGCAGGCGCGGCAGCCGCGCACCTTGGCGACCAGCCGCTCCAGCGCTCGGGCGCGGCGTGCATCGGCGGTCAGGGCGGGCATAGCCGGTCGACGAAGGCGGGCACGACGATGCTTGCCGGCCCGTGCTCCGCATGGCGGAACAGCCTGGCGATCTCCGACGGCTCGAGGTTGAGCTCCACGGTGATGCAGTCCGGCGGCGTCTCCCGGACGAAGCCGGCGGCCGGGTACACGCTGCCGGAGGTTCCGATGGCGATGAAGAGACCGGCTTCCGCCAGCGCGGCGTAGATGCGCTCGAGCGCAAGCGGCATCTCGCCGAACCAGACGACGTGCGGCCGAAGCTGGCCGGGGCAGCCGCAGGCGTCGCAGGACCGGTCGAGGGAGAGGTCCTCGGTCACCGGCGCCACCGCGCCGCAGCCGGCGCAGCGCATCTTCAGGAGCTCGCCGTGCATGTGGACCAGGGCGTCAGCCGGGGTGCCGGCCCGCTCGTGCAGGTCGTCGATGTTCTGGGTCACGATCAGCACCGGGCCGGGCCAGTGCCGCCCGAGCCGGACGAGGGCATGGTGGGCCGGATTCGGCCGGACCTCGGGGGCGAGCAGTGCGCGGCGGCGGGCGTTGTAGAAGGCATGCACCCGCGCCGGGTCGCGCCGGAACGCCTCCGGCGTGGCCACATCCTCCACCCGCACCGTGGCCCAGATGCCGTCGGCATCCCGGAAGGTGTGAAGCCCGGATTCCCGGCTGATTCCCGCACCGGTCAGCACGACGATCGGCGCGGCGCGCGACCGGAGGCTGCGAATTTCCTGAGCATCGAGCGGCATAGTCGGGCAAGATGACCCGTGCCGCGGCCGCGTCAAGCGCCGCGGCTGCGGATGATTCGGGAAGTCAATCGACGATGCGGGTCCTGTTCGTGTGCACCGGAAACATTTGCCGGTCGCCCAGCGCCGAAGGCGTGCTGCGCGCGCGTCTCGCGGCGCTGGGGCTGGAGCGGGCGGTGGTCGTGGAGTCCTGCGGGACGCACGGCTACCACGAGGGCGACCCGCCCGACTCCCGCGCGATCCGGGCCGGCCGCCGCCGCGGATACGACATCTCGGGCCTGCGGGCGCGCGCGTGGTGCGCCGACGATGCCGACGCCTTCGACCTGGTCGTGGCGATGGAGGAGCATCACGCCCGCTGGGTCGGCCAGCGCCTAAGGCCGGGGGCGCGGACGCGGGTGGTGCGGCTTCTCGACTACGCCCCGCACCTGCCGGTGCGCGACGTGCCCGATCCCTGGTACGGCGGCGACCGCGACTTCGAGGCGATGTACGACCTCATCGAGACGGCCATCGACGGGCTGGTCGCCGAGATCGCCGAAGCGCTCGCCGTCGGCCGATGATGCCGGACGAGGCAGCGAGTGCCGCGGTGGCGGAGCTGACCGGCCGGCGCGTGGTCGAGACGCGGCCGCTGACCGGCGGCTACATCAGCACGGTCACCCTGTGCCGTCTTGCCGACGGCGACACCGTGGTCATCAAGCGGCCCGGCATGGGCGAGAACCTGATGGTCGAGGCGCGGATGCTGGCCTATCTGGCGACGCACAGCGCGCTGCCGCTGCCGCGCGTGCTGGCCAGCGACGAAAGCGCGATCGTGATGAGCTTCGTGCCCCAGGACGGCGACTACGACGCCCGCGCCCAGGCTCATGCCGGCGAGCTCCTCGCCGCGCTGCACGAGGTGACCGCGCCCCGCTTCGGGCTCGACTTCGACACCCAGATCGGGCCGCTGCCGCAGCCCAATCCGTGGTCGGAGCGCTGGGTGCCGTTCCTGCGCGAGCACCGCTTCGTCCACATGGCGCAGCTGGCGCGGGAGGCGGGGCACCTGCCGGCGGAAGTGCACGGGCGCGTGCTGCAGCTTGCGGACCGGCTGGAGGCGCTGGTGCCGGAGCCGCGGGCGGCGAGCCTGCTCCACGGCGACCTGTGGGTCTACAACGTGCTGGTCGCCGGCGGCAGGGTCACCGCATTCATCGATCCGGCAATCTCCTACGGGGATGCGGAGATGGACCTCGCGCTGGCGCAGCTGTTCGGGCCGTTCCGCGGGCCGTTCTTCGACGCCTACCGGTCGGTTCGCCCGCTGGACCCGGAGTTCTTCCGCATCCGGCGTCACGTCTACAGCGTCTATCCGCTGCTGGTGCATGTCGCGCTGGTCGGCGAGCCCTATGTCGCCCAGCTCGACAGCCTGCTGCGGAAGCTCGGGGCATGAACGCGCCGGCCGACCGCGTCGCGCCGCGCGAGAACATCGGCGCCGGGATTGCGCTGATCCTCGCCTCGGTGCTGATGCTGTCCACGCTGGACGCGGCGGCGAAATACGTGGCCGAGCGCTATCCGCTGCTGCAGGTGGTGTTCCTGCGCAGCCTGTTCGGGGTGATCCCGGTCCTCGTCGTCGTCGCGATCCAGCGCCAGTGGGCGCAGCTCAGGCCGCGGCGGATGTGGGGGCACGCGCTGCGCGGGGCGCTGTCGCTCGCCGCCATGGGGCTGTTCTTCGCCAGCCTGCAGCGGCTGACCCTGCCGGACGCCACCGCGCTGTTCTTCATCGCGCCGCTGCTGATGACGGCGCTGTCGGTGCCGCTGCTCGGCGAGCGGGTGGGGATGCGGCGGTGGTGCGCCATCGTCGTCGGCCTGTGCGGTGTGCTGATCATCGTGCGGCCGGGAAGCGGCGTGTTCGGTCTCGCGGCGCTGCTGCCGATGGCGGCGGCGCTGGCCTATTCGCTGGTCGTCATCTGCACCCGCTGGGTCGGCCGGTCGGAGACGGCGCCGGCGATCACGCTGTGGTCCTCGTTCGTGCCGATTCTCGTGTCGGGCGTGGCGATGCCGTGGCAGTGGGTGCCGCCGACGCTCGATCACTGGCCGATCTTCGTCCTCGCCGGGCTGTTCGGGGGCAGCGGCATCCTGCTGATGTCCTTCGCCTACCGGGTCGCGCCCGTCGGTGCGATGGCGCCGTTCGACTACACCGCGCTCCTGTGGGCGGCGCTGTGGGGCTGGGCGATCTGGGGCGACCTGCCCGACGCCTGGACCATCACCGGGGCCTGCGTCATCGCCGCCAGCGGCCTCTACATCATCCACCGCGAGACCCGGACCGGGCGCGGCTGATCGGCCGCTGCCGCTGTCGCAGAAAAACGCCCGGGACGGGCCCGGGCACGAACGGTCAGGAGCCGGAAGCGG
>CALKHQ010000111.1 GCA_937988735.1 uncultured Alphaproteobacteria bacterium | reverse complement strand
TGGTAGAGGTCGACATAGTCGGTGCGCAGCCCGCGCAGGCTGCCGTCGATCGCCGCCTCGATGTGCTGCCGGTTCAGGCGGGGATTGCAGCCTCGCAGGAAGCCGAAGCGCCCGTCGTCGCGCCCGACGACCTTGGTGGCGAGGATCACCCTGTCGCGCGGCGCGCCCCTCGCGAACCAGCTGCCAATGATCTCCTCGGTCCGGCCGTAGGTCTCCTCCGCCGGCGGCACCGGATACATCTCGGCCGCATCGATGAAGTTGATCCCGGCGTCGATCGCCATGTCGAGCTGCTGATGCGCCTCGGCCTCGGTGTTCTGCCGGCCCCAGGTCATCGTGCCCAGGCAGATGACCGACACGTCGATGTCGGTGCGGCCAAGTCGCCGGTATTGCATCGTTCCCCCGTATGGAATTGGCGGCGCAGGCGCGGCCGGCCGCAGGTCAGCAGAAGACGGTGAGGACGCCCGTATACCCGTGCAGGCGGCCGTTGAAAATCTCGCCGTTGGCAAAGAATCCGATCAGCGGCACCGGCCCCAGGCGCTCGCGGATCAGCGCCACCTCCTCCGACTCCTCGCCGAAAAGGTTGGGGCCGCGGGCGACGCAGGTCACGTAGACAGCGGCGCGCGGGACGCCGGGCAGGCGGCCCGCGATGTCGTCGACCATCGCGCGCATGTCGGCCACCGCCGACTCCCGGTCGCGCCGGCAGAACAGGAGCGGCGCCCCGTTGGTCATCAGGTCGCCCAGCACCACCAGCCCGCGATCCGGATCGACGGCGAGGATGTTGCGGACCAGATATTCGCTGCGGTCGCTGTTCTCGACCGGCAGCGCCGCGTTCAGCACATCGGCCTGCGCCTTCAGGCCGGCGATGCTGCTGACGCCAAGATCCTCGAACAGCACCTGCAGCGCCGGACGGCCGTCGAGCTGGAACACGATGTTGCGGTCGCTGGCCGTCACCCGATGCACCGGCCCCACCGGCGCGCAGCCCTGCGCGATCCCCGTCGCCAGCGGGACGGAGCCGGCGAACAGCACGCCCGACAGCGCGTCGGTCGCAACCCTGCCGGCGACGGTGAGCGACGCGGCGCGCGAGGCAGTGAGGCCGCCGACGACGAAGCAGCCGGTGGTCTCAACCAGCGTGCCGAGGTCGCGCAGCAGGTTGGGCGTGCCGGCGCCGGCATGGAACAGCCCGAGCATCGGGCTCGTCTGCGCGATCCAGGCGCCGTGATCGCCGACCGGGTCCGCCCCGTCCGCGCGCGGCTCCACGATCCGGAACCGGTCCGCCGGCATCGACAGCGCCAGCGCCGCGATCGCGGGGCGGTCATAGTATTCGCTGTGATCGGCGGTGATGCCGTAGCCGAGCGTGCCGACCCAGTGCCGGACGCCTGTTCCCTGCTTCAGCAGCTCGACGGTGGCGGCGAAGCGGTCGGCCAGCCGGTCGCTGACATAGACGAGGCCGACGGTGTTCTCCGGGTCGAAGCTGCCCAGCTCGCCCACCACCGCACGGACCATCGCGTCCCAGGGGCCGTCCGCTGCACAGGCCAGGCGAACCCCATCGGTCATCGGTCCGTCAGGCTCGCCGGTTCAGGCGTCGGCGTCCTTGCGCAGCCATTCGACCACGGTGGGCAGAATCCGTTCCACGATCTCCGCCACCCCGCGGGCGTTGGGATGGATGCGGTCGCCCTGGTTGAGCTCCGGCACGGTCGCCACGCCCTCGAGGAAGAACGGGTAGAGGGGGACGTCGTGGGCAACGGCGAGCTCCGGATACATGCTGTTGAACGCCTCGGCATAGTCGCTGCCGAAATTGGGGGGTGCAAGCATTCCCGCCAGCAGCGCCGGGATCCCCGCCTCGTCCAGGCGCGTCAGGATGGCGTCGAGATTCTGCCGCGCGGCCGCCGGGTCAAGTCCCCTGAGCCCGTCGTTCGAGCCCAGTTCGACGATGACGTGGGTGGGATTGTCGGCCAGCGCCCAATCCAGCCGGGCAAGGCCGCCAGCGGTGGTGTCGCCGGAGACGCCGGCATTGAGCACCACCACGTCCAGCCCCTCCGCGCGGAGCGCCGCCTCGAGCTGGGCGGTGAAGCCCTGCTCCGGCGGCAGCCCGTAGCCGCTGGTCAGACTGTCGCCGAGCACCATCAGCCGGATCTGCTCCGCCTGTGCGACACCGGCCGCGGCTGCCAGCGCAACCGCGAAACCGGCCATGAAGGAGAGGATGCGCCTGATCATCTCGTTGAGATGGGGGTCCACATTTCGCTGCCAAGGGCGTCACCGCCGGATATGGCCCAGATCCCGTCGAGGACGCCATCCTTGCCGATGCGATAGACGGCGGTGCCACCGTCATAGCCGACGGCAAGCCACTCGCCGGCCACGATGCCGGTGCCGATGAACACCTGCGGCCCGATCGTGCACTGCACGATGTAGGTGTCACCGTAAGGCCAGACGGACACCGTTCCCGCGTAGGTGCCGTCCCCGTTCGGGTTCTCGCCGTGGACCTCGTAGTCGCCGGCGAGATACGCGCGCGCACTGGCCTCGGTCCGCCACGGCCCCGTGGCCGTCGCAGGCACCAGCGGCACTGCCGCAGCCACCCACAGTACCAGCAGCGCTACCGCCGTCCTGAGCATTCCGTTCTCCTGCCTCAACCGTCCATCACCACGCTGTGTACCGCCGTGGCCGGTGTGCGGCTGCAGCCTGGCTTGAAGAATATCCGCCAGTCCCCCAAATGGCACCTGATCCCTCGCGCGTCCCGCGCCCGGTTCCGCGCTCCTGCCGCCGTCAGAGGAGTTCCCATGCCGCACCCGACCCACGACTGCGCGGACCCCCGCGGCCAGGCCGAGCCCGTGGTGAGCCTGCAGGATGTACGGCTCACCCTGCCCAGCGAGGCAGGCGCGGTGGAGATCCTGCGCGGCCTGACACTCCGGGTGGATCGTGGCGAGACTGTGGGTGTCGTCGGCCCCTCGGGCAGCGGCAAGTCCACGATGATGATGATCGTCGGCGGCCTGGAGCGGGCAACCGGCGGAACGGTGCGCGTTGCGGGGCGCGATCTCTCCACGATGGACGAGGATGCGCTGGCCCTGTTCCGCCGCGACAACGTCGGCATCGTGTTCCAGGCCTTTCACCTGATCCCGACCATGTCGGCGCTGGAAAACGTGGCCGTGCCGCTGGAGCTCGCAGGGGTCAGCGACGCCTTCGGCCGCGCCCGCGCCAGCCTCGAGGCCGTCGGCCTCGGCCACCGCCTCAGCCACTATCCGGGCCAGCTTTCCGGCGGCGAGCAGCAGCGGGTGGCGCTGGCCCGCGCCTTCGCCACCGAGCCGGTGCTGCTGCTCGCCGACGAGCCGACCGGCAACCTCGACGGCGCCACCGGCGAGAAGGTGATCAGCCTGCTGTTCGGCATGACGGAGCGCACCGGCGCCACCCTCATGCTGATCACCCACGATCCGCGGCTCGCGGACCGCTGCAGCCGGACCGTCCGGCTGGTGGACGGCCTGATCCAGGCGGACGGCGCCGCGCCCCCGCGCGCCGCGGCAGCGCAATGACCTCGGTCAGCGAGGCTGCCGCAGGACTGCGTTCGGACGCCTCTGCCGGGCGCGCCCGGGCCGGGCTCGTCGCCATGGCCTGGCGGATCGCACGGCGCGAGCTGCGCGGCGGGCTCGGCGGATTCCGCGTTTTCCTCGCCTGCCTCGCCCTCGGCGTGGCCACCATCGCCGCCGTCGGTTCGCTGTCGGCCGCCATTGAGCGTGGCCTGCGCGAGGATGCGCGCGCACTCCTCGGCGGCGACATCGAGGTGCGCCAGCTCTACACGCCGATCACGCCCGAGCAGCTTGCCTATCTGGAGGCGGCCGGACCGGTCACCGCCAGCCGGCAGACCCGCGCCATGGCCCGTACCCTCGACGGCGAGAGCCGGTCGCTGATCGAGCTCAAGGCGGTCGATGATGCCTACCCCCTGTTCGGGGCGGTCGAGACCGCACCGGCGGCCCCGCTTGCCGGGCTGTTCGCACCGGATGCCGAGGGACGCCCCGGCGCGGTGGTAGACGGCGTCGCGCTGCGTCGGCTGGGGCTTGCGGTCGGCGACCCGATCCGGCTGGGCGACGGCCTGTTTCATGTCGCGGCGGAGCTGGTGGCGGAGCCGGACCGACTGTCGGGCACCGGCTTCCTCACCCTCGGCCCGAAGGTGCTGATAGCGGAAAGCGCCATGGCAGCGACAGGGCTGGTCCAGGAAGGGAGCCTCATCTACCACTTCTACCGGGTCGCCCTGCCGCCGGATGCGGACGCGGGGGCGTTCAAGGCCGCCTTTACCGAAACCTTCCCCGACGCGCCGATCCGGGTGCAGGACTTCACCGACGGCGCCGCCGGCCTGCGCGATTTCATCGACCGTCTCACCGCCTTCCTCACGCTGGTCGGACTCACCGCCCTTCTGGTCGGCGGCGTCGGAGTCGCCAACGCGGTGCGCGCGTTCCTCGACGGCAAGATCACCACCATCGCCACGCTGAAGTGCCTCGGCGCCAGCAACCGGCTGGTGTTCGCCGCCTACCTGATCCAGATCATGGTGCTCGCCGGACTCGGTACCGTGGCCGGACTCGCCGTGGGCGCCGTGGCACCACTGTTCGCATCCGGCTTCCTGGCGGAGGAGTTCGGGCTCAGCCTCGCCTTCGGCGTGTTCCCGCTGCCGCTGCTGCTGGCGGCGGTGTTCGGGATGCTGACCGCCCTCGCCTTCTCGATCTGGCCGCTGGCGCGCGCCCGCGAGGTCCCGCCGGCCCAGCTGTTCCGCGCCCTGGTGGCACCGGCGCGGCGCTGGCCCGCCTGGCCTTACGTGGCGGCGACGATCGTGGCCGGGGCCGTCCTCGCCCTCCTCGCCATCGCGACCGCCGACGACACGCGGCTGGCGGCGATCTTCGTCGCCGGCGCGGTCGGCGCCATGGCCGCCTTCCGCGGCGCCGGGCTCCTCATCGAGTGGGCCGCGCGCCAGGCGGGCCGGCCGCGGAGCACGGCGCTGCGGCTCGGGCTTGCCAACATCCACCGCCCGGGTGCGGCAACGCCGTCGGTGGTGCTCTCCCTCGGCCTCGGCCTCACCGTGCTGGTCGCGGTCGCGCTGATCGAGGGCAACATGCGGGACGCGATCCGGGAGCGGATCCCCGACGAGGCGCCGGCCTATTTCTTCCTCGACATCCAGCCGGACCAGGTGGAGGCCTTCGAGGCTGCGGTGGCGTCCGTGCCCGGCGCCGGGCGGGTGGACCGCACGCCGATGCTGCGCGGCCGCATTGTCGCCATCAACGGCACGCCCGCCGACCGGATGCCGATCGCGCCCGAGGCGCAATGGGCGCTGCAGAGCGAGCGGGGTCTCACCTACAGCGCGGAACCTCCGGACAACGCCCGCATCGTCGCCGGCGAATGGTGGCCGTCGGACTACAGCGGCGCGCCGCTGATCTCGTTCAGCGCCGATCTCGCCCGCGGGTTCGGCATCGGCATCGGCGATACGCTGACGGTGAACGTGCTCGGCCGGGAGATGACCGGCACCGTCGCCAACCTGCGCGACATCGAGTGGGGCACGCTGCAGCTCAACTTCACCATCATCTTCGCCCCGGGGGCGCTCGAGGCCGCGCCGCACACGGTGCTCGCCACCGTGCAGGCAACGCCGGAGGCGGAGCCGGCGCTGGAGCGGGCGGTGACCGACGCACTCCCCAACGTCTCGGCGATCCGGGTCCGCGACGCGCTCGACACTGCCAACGACGTGCTGGAGAGCATCGGGCTCGCCGTGACCGCCACCGCCGCGATCACGCTGGTTGCCGGCGTTCTGGTTCTGGCCGGGGCCGTCGCCGCCGGGCACCGCCGGCGGGTCTACGACGCGGTGGTGCTGAAGGTGCTGGGCGCCACCCGCGGCCTGATCAGCGGGGCGTTCCTGGTCGAATACGGGCTGCTCGGGCTCGCGACCGCTGCGGTTGCCGCCGTGCTCGGCGCGATCGCTTCCTCCGTGGTGGTGACAGAGGTGATGCAGCTCGAATGGACGCTGCAGCCGCTCGCGATCCTGCTGGTGCTGGCGCTGAGCCTCGTCGTCACCATCGGGGTCGGCTTCCTCGGCGCGTGGCGGGCGCTGGGTCAGAAGGCGGCGCCGCTGCTGCGCAATCCGTGACGCGCAGGGCGATGACGCGCCGGTCACGCTTTCGCCATCTCTGTCAGAAAAGCTTGAATCGCTTGTTGAACGCAGGAAGATTGCACCCAATATCTCGCTGCGATGCCATGCCAGCCTAGGCGTGGCGACAGGCGTGCCTGTAGGAGGAGCTCAATGGCGTCACGGTTCGACAACCAGTTCATGACGCGCACCGCCGCGGGTGCCGACATCGATGTCGGCCTGCGGTCGTACATGCTGCGCGTCTACAACTACATGGTGCTCGGTCTTGCCCTGACCGGCGCCGTGGCCTTCTTCATCTCGACATCACCGGCGGCGCTTGGCCTCTTCTTCTCGCCCACCGGGCTGACCGGCCTCGGCTGGCTGGCGCTGCTGTCGCCGCTTGCTCCGGTGCTGTTCTTCATGTTCGGCTTCCAGCGCATGTCGCCGGGCATGGCGCAGCTGATGTTCTGGCTCTACGCGGGCCTGAACGGCATCGGCTTCTCGATGATCTTCCTGGCCTTCACCGGGACCGAGATCTTCCGCGCCTTCTTCATCACCGCGGGCATGTTCGCCGGCATGAGCCTGATCGGCTACACCACCAAGCGGGACCTGACCGGCCTCGGCAGCTTCCTGATCATGGGCGTGATCGGCCTGATCATCGCCTCGGTGGTGAACCTGTTCCTTGGCTCGAGCGGCCTGATGTTCATCATCTCGGTCGCCTCCGTGCTGATCTTCGCGGGGCTCACCGCCTACGACACGCAGAAGATCAAGGAGATGTACTACCAGGTCGACGGCGACGGCGCGATGAGCAAGTCGGCGGTGTTCGGCGCCCTGATGCTGTACATCGACTTCATCGTGATGTTCCGCAACATCCTCTACCTGATGAGCCTCGCGCGCGAATAGGCGCAGTCTCCTCCGTCAGACACGGACGCCCGGGCCGGAAGCTCGGGCGTCTCGTTTTTTTGGGGGCTGCTGCGCCCCGATCCAGGAGAACGACGTCGGGTCAGGCCTGGCGGCCGAGGGGCCGGAGCCGGGTGACGTGGCCCATCTTGCGGCCCGGGCGCGTGTCCGACTTGCCGTAGATGTGCAGCCGCGCGTGCGGGTCGGCGAGGATCTGCGGCCAGTCGTCGATGGCGTCGCCGAGCAGGTTGATCATCTCCGCGTCGTGATGGCGCTCCGGCGTCCCGAGGGGAAGTCCGCACACGGCGCGCACGAACTGCTCGAACTGGCTGGTGACGCAGGCGTCAATGGTCCAGTGGCCGGAGTTGTGCGGCCTGGGCGCCAGCTCGTTGACCAGGATCACGCCGTCGTGGGTGACGAACATCTCGACCGCAAGCAGCCCCGTCAGGTCCAGCGCCACCGCCACCGTCTCGGCGATCAGCCGCGCGTCGGCCGCCAGCGCGCTGTCGATCGGCGCCGGCGCCCGGGTGTGGAGCAGGATGTGGTTGCGGTGCTCGTTCTCCACCGCGTCATAGCAGGCCATGGCGCCGTCCAGCCCGCGGGCGACGATCACCGAGATCTCGCGCTCGAAGGGGACGAAGGCCTCCACGATCATCGTCTCGCCGCCGAAGCCGCGCCACACCTCGGCAAGGTCGGTCGCCGGCGTGATCCGCACCTGGCCCTTCCCGTCGTAGCCGAAGCGCGTGGTCTTCACGATCGCATCGACGTCGAAGGCATAGACGGCGTCGCGGAATTCGTCGAAGGTCCGCGCCTCGCGGAATTCGGTGGTGCGGACCAGCGGGTCCGGAACCTCGGCGTTGAGGAAGCGCTTCTCGCGCAGCCGGTCCTGGGCGATGTGCAGCACGCGGGCGCTCGGCCGCACCGGGCGCTTCGCCGCCAGCCGCTGCACCGTGTCGTGGGGGATGTTCTCAAACTCGAAGGTGACAACGTCCACCGCCTCGGCGAAGCGGTCGAGGGCGGCCATGTCGTCGTAGGCGGCGAGCGTGGCCCGGTGGGCGACCTGCTCCGCCGGGCTGTTCGGCTCGGGTCCGAACACGTGGGTGCGATAGCCGAGCTGGGCGGCCGCCAGCGCGGTCATCCGCCCGAGCTGGCCGTTGCCCAGGATGCCGATCGTCGATCCGGGCGGGATGATGGCATGGCTCTCGATCATGGTGCGGTGTCCTCGGGCGCCTCGGCGACTCCGGCGGTCTGCGCGGCGCGGTACGCGTCCAGCGCCGCCGCCAGCCGCGGATCCGTCAGCGCCAGGATCGCCGCCGCCAGCAGGCCGGCGTTGCGCGCCCCGGCCGGGCCGATGGCGAGCGTGCCGACGGGAATCCCGCCCGGCATCTGGACGATGGACAGCAGGCTGTCGAGCCCGCTCAGCGCCTTGCTCTCGACCGGCACGCCCAGCACCGGCAGCGGCGTCACCGCGGCCAGCATGCCGGGCAGGTGGGCGGCCCCTCCGGCGCCGGCGATGATGACCCTGAGCCCGCGGTCGCGCGCCGTCCGGCCGTATTCGAACAGCCGCTCCGGCGTGCGGTGGGCGGAGACGATCCGCGCCTCGTGCGGCACCTCCAGCGCGGTCAGCACCTCCGCGGCGGCGCGCATGGTCGCCCAGTCGGACTGGCTGCCCATCACCACACCCACCACGGCTGTCGTCTCGCCCGGCACCTGCACCCCTCGCGGAAGAGCCACGCCACGCGGCTTTACGCGGTTCGCCCCGGCTGCGCAAGCAGCAGCAAGTGGCGGTGCGATAAGCACTTTCGTAACGGGTGGCAGCTAGTGTACGTCCAGTGCGCGCAGGTAGCGTCGAGACCGGTCCCGTCACCCCTCACACCGCCTGGCCGCCGAAGTGGGGGAAACAGCCGTGCGGATCGAAGGCCCAAGAGCCACTGGCATAGGTGCCTATCAGAAGCGCCAGGAGCAGATCCGGCCCGCGACCGCGGCTGCCCGGCTGGACCCGGCGACCGAGATCGCGATCGCCGGCATTCCCGAATCCGAACTCACGCCGCGCGTGCAGCAGGCGATCCTGACCCTGATGGCGGAGGTTTCCCGCCTGCGCGAGGAGCTTGCGCGCAGCAACGAGCGGCTGGAGGAGCTGGAGCGGCTGGCCGACGAGGACCCGCTGACCGGACTGTTCAACCGCCGCGCCTTCGTCCGCGAGGTCACCCGCTTCGCGGCCTATGCCGACCGCTACCGCACGCCGTCGAGCATCCTGTTCTTCGACGTCAACGACCTCAAGGTCCTCAACGACACCTACGGCCACGAGACGGGTGACCAGGCGCTGCTTCACGTGGCCCGGCGCCTGCGGGCCAACGTGCGCAGCACCGATGTCGTCGGCCGGCTGGGCGGCGACGAGTTCGGCGTCCTGCTGGTCAACGTCGATGCCGCCGACGCGCAGGCCCAGGGCCAGCGCCTCACCCAGGCGGTGGAGGCGGAGCCGTTCGTCGTGGACGGGCGCGAGCACCGGGTCCGGGTCGCCTGGGGCTGGCACACCATCGCGCAGGGCACGGACGTCGGCGACGCGCTGAAGGCCGCCGACGCCAGCATGTACCGCCAGAAGCGGGGCCGCTCCGCGGCCTGACGACGGCGCGGCTCAGGCCGCGCCCAGGTCCTCGCCGGCCAGCGCCCGATCGATCAGCGCGCAGGTCTCGTCGCGGCCGTAGATGGCGATGAAGGAGCCGAAGCGCGGCCCCTGGCTCTGGCCCAGCAGCACCTCGTAGATCGCACGGAACCAGTCGCGCAGCGGCTCGAACGCGTGCCGCTTGCCGACCTCGTAGACGATGTCCTGCAGCGCCTCCGCATCGGCGTCCGCCGGCGCCTGCCGCAGCTCCGAAGCGAGCTCCGCCAGCGCCGCGGCTTCGACGGGCGTCGGTGCGCGGTAGCGCTTCGCCGGGCGCACGAAGTCGCGGTAATAGGCGAGCGCGTGGTTCACCAGCCGGGCGAGGAAGGGCGCCGATTCGGGCGTCGCCGCCGGCGCATAGCGACTGATGAAGCCCCAGAGCGTCGCCGCGTCGGCGGCGTTGGCCGCGCTCGCCAGATTCAGCAGCATGCTGTAGTGCAGGTGAAGCGGCTCCGCCGGCGGCATGCCGTCATGGATGTGCCAGACGACGCTCTTCAGCTGCTCCGCCCGGCTCTGCGCGGGATAGGCGGCGAGCGCGTCCTGGTACTCGTCCACCGCCTTCGGGATCACGTCGAAATAGAGCTTCTTCGCCGTCTTCGGCTTGGTTGCCATGAACAGTGCCAGGCTTTCGGCCGGGCCGTAGGTCAGCCACTCCTCGACCGAGAGCCCGTTGCCGCGGGACTTGGAGATCTTCTCGCCCTTCTCGTCGAGGAAGAGCTCGTAGTTGAAGCCCTCCGGCGGCGTGGCGCCCAGCACGCGAGCGATGCGGCTCGACAGCTTGACGCTGTCGATCAGGTCCTTGCCCGACATCTCGTAGTCGACGCCGAGCGCGGCCCACCGCATGCCCCAGTCGGGCTTCCACTGCAGCTTGGTCCGCCCGCCGGTCAGCGGCACCTCGACCAGTTCCTGCGAGTTCGGGTCGCGATAGACGATCGTTCCGTCGGCCGGCCGCACCTCCTCGATCGGCACCTGCAGCACGACGCCGGTCTTCGGGCACAGCGGCAGGAACGGGCTGTAGGTCTTCTGCCGCTCCGCCCCCAGCGACGGCAGCATGATCGCCATGATCTCGTCGTAGTGCTCCGCGATCTTCAGCATCCACGGGTCGAACAGCCCGCTGCGGTAGCACTCGGTCGCGCTCTTGAACTCGTACTCGAAGGCGAAGCTGTCGAGGAAGGCGCGCAGCCGGGCGTTGTTGTGCTCGCCGAAGGACGGGTACTCGCCGAACGGATCCGGCACCTGGGTCAGCGGCTTGTTCAGGTGCTGGGCCAGCATCTCGCGGTTCGGCACGTTGTCCGGCACCTTGCGCAGACCGTCCATGTCGTCGGAGAAGCAGAACAGCCGGGTCGGGATGTCGGACAGCACCTGGAAGGCGTGGCGGACCATGGTGGTGCGCACCACCTCGCCAAAGGTGCCGATGTGCGGCAGCCCCGACGGGCCATAGCCGGTCTCGAACAGGACATAGCCCTTCTTCGGCGTGTGCTCGAGGCCGGCGCCGCCCAGGCGGTTCACCAGTTTGCGCGCTTCCTCGAACTGCCAGATCGAGACCTCCGGCGCGATATCGCGCCAGGCCGCGAACGAGTTCGAAGTCGCGCCGTCCATTGCTGCACCCTTGATCCGTCAAGGCCGCGGACCATAGGAGCGGCCCCGCCGGGCGTCAACGCTCTCGGCCGCGGTCCGGGCCGCCCTGCGACCGGCGGACGCCATCCAGCGGAAGCATCAGCAGCAGCGGGCCGGACGGCGATTCCCTGAAGCCGTGCGCCCGGTAGAAGCCGGCCACCCGCTCGTCGAGTGCATGCACCAGCAGCGCGCGGATGGGCGCAACCTCGGCGGCGTTCAGGGTCCGCGCCACCGCGTCGCGCAGCAGTGCCCGCCCCACCCCGAGCCCCTGTACGCGGTGATCGACCGCCAGCCGGTCAAGCACCATGACGAGGATCGGATCGGGCAGATCCCGCCGGCCGCCCCGGGTGGAGGCAAGGGCGATCGTGCCGGTGACCAGGCTATAGCAGGCGACCACCCGACGGCCGTCGTCGACGACGTAGATCCGCGCGGCGCCACCCGCCTCGCCGCGGCGCGCGTGGTCCCGCAGCCAGTTGTCCAGCACGGGCCGGCCGCAGGAGAAGCTCGAGACATCATCGTCGGGCCGGAGCGGCCGCGGCGGTGAAAGCTTCACGTCTCCCAGGGAGCAGGTGTGCCGAGCAGCCGGCGCAGCGCATCGTCCGGTTCCGCCGGCGCTTCGAGCGCCTGCCGGAACGCCGCGAAATCGCTCTCGTCGACCAGGAACAGCCGCTGGTCGAGCAGTGCGTTCTCAGCCGCCGAACGTGCGCTTTCGATCATGAACTCGTTCCGAGACATGCCGAGGCGGGCCGCCGCCCGGTCGATCAGCGCCTTCTGCTCTGCGGTTGCGCGCAGATTGATGACTTCACGCGGTCCGCTGCCGCGCCCCGCCGCCTTCTTGCCCATGCCCCGGCCCGCCGTCGGTGATGTGTTGCATATACGGCGGACGCCGGCGCGATGCCAAGCGCGAGGCGGGGCCCGAAGCCCCGCCCCGGCGGCGCGGCGCAGCGGCGCGCCTCAGACGCCCTCGACCCGGGCCCATCCCCGTGCCGCAGCGGACTGCCGGACCGCCTCGATGACCCGCTGCACGGCGAGGCCCTCCGCGAAATCCGGCCACGGCTTCCGCTCCGGCGAGCCCAGCGCGTTGAGAATGTCGCGCACCTCGATCACCTTGAGGTCGTTGAAGCCGAGCTGGTGGCCCGGGGCGGGGCAGAAGTTGCCGTAGGGCGGGTGCTCGGGGCCGGCCCAGATGGTCTTGAAGCCCTCGCGCCCGACCGGCTGGCCGGAGGTGGAGAGCTGGAGCTCGTTCAGCCGCTCGGCGTTGAAGGCGAGCGACCCCTTGGTGCCCGTGATCTCGAAGCCGAGCTGCATCTTGCGCCCCTGGGCCACCCAGCTCGCCTCGATCACGCCGCTCGCGCCGTTGGCGAAGCTGCAGAGGAAGCGCGCCTGGTCGTCGGTGGTCACCTCGCGCATCTCGCTGGAGCCGCGAGCGACGGGCCGGGCGCTGACCACGTTGTGCAGGTGACCGGCCACCTCGGTGATCGGCGCCACCAGATGGCGCGCCATGGCGATGATGTGGCTGCCCAGGTCCGCGAGCACGCCGCCGCCGACAAGCTCGTTGCGGAAGGAGAAGGGTGCGGTCGGGTCGGTCATGTAGTCCTCGGCGTGGATGCCGCGGAAGCCGACCACCTCGCCGATCTCGCCCGACTGGATGATGTCGCGGGCCAGCGCGATCATCGGGTTCTTCAGGTAATTGTAGCCGATCGCCGTCGGCAGGCCCTTCGCCGCCGCCGCCTCGACCAGCTCCGCGCAGTCCTCCACCGTATTGGCGAGCGGCTTCTCGCAGTACACCGCCTTGCCCGCGGCGATCGCCGCCATGCCGATCTCGTGGTGGAGCGCGTTCGGCGCCGTGATGTCGACCAGGTCCACATCCGGGTCGTTCACGAGCTGGCGCCAGTCGCCGGTGTAGCGCCGGAAGCCGAAGCGCTCCGCCGACCGCTTCGCCGCCGCGTCATCGATATCGGCGATCATTTCCAGCACCGGCTCCAGCGGCACGTCGAAGATGCCGCTGACGGCGCGGAAGGCGTAGGCGTGGCAGGAGCCCATGAAGCCGGACCCGATCAGCCCGACGCGCAGCGGTTTCTTGCTCATTCATACCCTCATGAATTGCATCGGACGGCGCAATCGCGGGCCGGCAAGGGAGCCGGCGCAGACGGCCGGGGCGTCGGTCCGCCCCGCGCGATAACGTCGCCCCGGTCCCTCAGAACACCTCGCGGTTGACGACGAGATCGCGGTCGAGCTTGTCGTCCAGGAGGTCGAGCACGTTCCGCACCGTGACCTCCGCCATCCGCATGGCGCATTCGAGCGTGAGCCCCCCGATGTGCGGGCTCAGCACCACGTTCTCCAGCCCGACCAGCGGGTTGTCCGCCGCCGGCGGCTCGTCCACGAACACGTCGAGCCCGGCGCCGGCGATGCGGCCTTCCTTCAGCGCCGCGACCAGCGCCGCCTCGTCGACGAGCCCGCCGCGCGCGGTGTTGATCAGGAAGGCGCCCGGCTTCATCAGGCCCAGCGTCTCCGCGTTGATCATCGCCTTGCTCTCCGCCGTCAGCGGCAGATGGAGCGTGACGAAGTCCGCCCGCGGCAGCGCCTCGCGGAGATTGTCCACATATTCGTAGCCGTCGGCGTGGATCACGGTGTCGGCGACCATCGGGTCGCACACCGCCACGCGCATGTCGAAGGCGGCGCAGCGCTTGGCCACCCCGCGACCGATGCGGCCGAAGCCGCAGATCAGCACCGTCTTGCCGGAGAGCTCGGTGGCGACGAAGCCGTCGCGGAACAGCCAGTCACCCCTGCGGGTGGCTTGGTCGTGGGCGAAGCCGCGCTTGGCAAGCGTCAGCATCAGGTAGAGCGTGTGCTCGGCGACCGTCACCGCGTTCACGTTGCCGACCACCGTCAGCGGAATCCTGCGCTCGGTGAGGGCGGCCACGTCGACGTTGTCGTAGCCGACGCCGTGGCGGGAGACGATCCGCAGGCGATCGGCCCGCTCGATCAGGTCGCGGTCCAGCGGGAAGGTGCGGATCGCCACCGCATCGGCATCGACGATCTCGGCGGCCACGCTCTCTCGGGTCGGCACGTCGAGCCGGGTGACGGCAACGTCCTCCCGCCCCTCGAGCAGCGCATAGCCCGCCTCGTGGAGCTGGCCGACGACGAGCAGCTTCGCCTTGTTCTCCATCGAAACGCCCCTAGTAGCCGCTGCCGGAGGGTGACGCCTGTGCCGGCGCGCCCTCGCGGAACGCCTTCACTGCGGCCGCAGCGCCCGCCGCCATCAGCCGGGCGTCGGACAGCACGGTCATGAGCTGGAAGCCTTCGTCCGCCATCCGCCGGGCATAGGCCGCCGAGCCGCAGTGGATGCAGGCGACCTTCCCCGCCTTGCGGCACGCGTCGCGCACCCGCATGAACAGGTCCCACATCTCCCTGTCCTCGGTGTCGAACACCGGCTTCTTGCCGTAGGAGAGCGCGAGGTCGGCGGGCCCGATGTAGAGGCCGTCCAGATCCGGCACCTGCACGATCTCGTCCAGGTTCTCGATCGACTCGCGGGTCTCCACCTGGGCCAGCGCCACGATGGTGTCGTTGGCGTGCTCGGCATAGTCCGGACCGCCGTAGAGCAGCCCCCGGATAGGCCCGAAGCTCCGCTGGCCGCGCGGCGGATAGCGGGTGTAGGAAACGAAGGCCTCCGCCTGCGCCCGGTTGTTCACCATCGGCGCGATCACGCCATAGGCGCCGCCGTCGAGCATCTTTCCCACCAGGCCGGGCTCGCTCCACGGCACCCGGCAGATCGGCACCGTGTCGGTGGTGACGATCGCCTGGAACATGGCGATCGCCGTCTGGTAGTCGTTGTTGCCGTGCTGCAGGTCCACGCAGAGCGAATCCCACCCTGCGTGCGCCATCACCTCGGCCGAATATGTGGAGGGAACGGCCAGCCAGCCGTTGATGACGGCCCCGCCCTTCGCCCAGATCTCGCGGATACGGTTCGGACGCATCAGACCATCACCATGCTTGTGAGCTTCACGTTCAGATAGTCGTGGATGCCGAAGGTGCCGCCCTCGCGGCCGTAGCCGGACTGCTTGATGCCGCCGAACGGCGCCTCTGCGGTGGCGATGGCGAGCGTGTTCACACCGACCATGCCGACCTCGAGCCGCTCCGATGCGGCGTGCGCAGTCTTCTGCGACGCGGTGAAGACGAAGCCCGCCAACCCCATCTCCAGGCTGTTGGCACGCTCCATCACCTCGTCGAAGTCGCGGAAGGTGGTGAGCGGCGCCACCGGACCGAACGGTTCCTCGACCATCAGCCGGCCGTCGTCGCGGACGTTGTCGAACACGGTCGGCTCGTAGAAGAAGCCGCGGTTGAACCCGGCCGGCCGCTTGCCGCCGGCGAGCAGCGTCGCACCCTCGGCCCGCGTGTCCTCGACCAGCTTCTCGATCTCCTCCAGCCGCTTGCGGGTGGCGAGCGGGCCCATGTCCACGCCCTCGTCCAGCCCGTTGCCCAGCTTCAGCCGGCGCGCCACCTCCGCGAACCGTTCGGTGAACGCCTTCTTCCGGCTCTCGTGGATGTAGAAGCGCGAGGGGGAGACGCAGACCTGGCCGGCGTTGCGGTACTTGGCGATCGCCAGCGTCTCGGCCGTCTTCTCCGGGTCCACGTCATCGAACACGATCACCGGCGCGTGGCCGCCCAGCTCCATCGACAGCTTCTTCACCGTGTCGGCCGACTGCCGGATCATCAGCTTGCCGACGTTGGTCGAACCGGTGAGCGAAATCTTCCGCACCGCCTCCGACGCCATCAGCGGGCCGGCGATCCGCGAGGCCTTGCCAGTCAGCAGGTTGACCACGCCCTTCGGCACGCCTGCATCCTCGCAGGCCTTGACGATGGCCATCACCGTGCCCGGCGCTTCCTCCGACGGGCGCACGATGATCGAGCAGCCGGCGGCGAGCGCCGGCGCCATCTTGCGGCTGGAGAGGATCGCGGGGAAATTCCAGGCGGAGAAGGCGGCGACGACGCCGACCGGCTGGTGGGTCACCATCAGCCGGTGGTCCGGCTGGCGCGACTCGATGATCTGGCCGAAGATCCGCTTGGTCTCCTCGGCGTACCAGATGAACTGGTCCGCCGACATCTGGATCTCGATCTTCGCCTGGGGGAGCGGCTTGCCCATCTCCCGCGTCATCATGCGGGCGATCTCGTCGCTGCGCTCCTCGAGCAGCTCGCCGATGCGGCGGATGATCTTCGACCGCGCCCAGGGCTGGGTGGCGCGCCAGACCTTCAGCCCCTCCTCCGCAGCGGCGATCGCGGCCTCGACGTCGGCCTCGGTCGCCGACGGCGCCTCCCCGATCACGTCCTCGGTCGCCGGGTCGATCACCGGATAGGTGCCGCCGTCCGACGCCTTGCGCCACTCACCGCCGATGTAGAGGCCGTAGTTGTCGTACATCGCGTCCATCCCTTTCCCTTCCCCGTCCTGGCGAGGAGCGGAGCGGCGCGGGCGATCGGGGGGGCGTTCCCGCTGCGGGCGCCGCCCCGGATCGCCGCATCGCCTGCGGCGGCTCGCGATGACGGGGCTCCGTTCCTGCTACAGGTCCTTCACCGCCACCGGCACACCGCCCTGGCGGGCCGACGCGTCGGCAGCCTCGGCGAGCGCCAGCGCGCGCAGGCCGTCGACGATGCCCACGCTGGGCTTCGCCTTGCCCTCGACGCAGTCGATGAAGTGGTCGAGCTCGATGCGGTAGGCCTCGTCGTAGCGCTCGATGAAGAAGTTCTTCAGCGGCTGGCCGTGGTTGCCGTCGGCGCGCCAGACCTGGGTCAGCGAGTCCTGCACATTGCCGTTCTGGACCATGCCCTCCGACCCGTGCACCTCCATCCGCTGGTCATAGCCGTAGGAGGCGCGGCGCGAGGCGGTGATGACCGCGAGCTTGTTCGAGGCCGTGCGCAGCGTGACGATGGCGTTGTCAAAGTCGCCGATGGTGCCGACCTGCTGGTCGATCAGCACGCTGCCGTGGGCGGACACGGTGACCGGCTCCTCGCCCAGCAGCCAGCGCACGATGTCGAAGTCGTGGATGATCATGTCGCGGAAGATGCCGCCCGACTCCTTCAGATAGGCCATCGAGGCGAGCCCGGCGTCGCGGCTGACCACCATCACCTGCTCGATCGCGCCGATCCGGCCGGCGCGCACCGCTGCGTGGACGGCCGAATTGTGCGGGTCGAACCGGCGGTTGAAGCCGATCATCACCGGCACCCTGGCGTCCTTCAGCTTGTCGACGCACGCCTTGGCGCGGCCGTAGTCGAGGTCGATCGGCTTCTCGCACAGCACCGGCTTGCCGGCCGCCACCGCGGCCTCCATCAGCTCGACATGCGTCGGCGTCGCCGAACAGATCAGCACCGCATCGACATTCGGATCGGCGAGCGCCGCGTCGCGGTCGCTGACCTTCGCGCCCGTCGCCTTGGCCACCTCGCCGGCCGCGGCAGCGTTGATGTCGACGATGTGGCTGAGCGACGCCCGGGGATTCTGCGCGATGTTGCGCGCGTGCAGGACCCCGATGCGTCCGGCACCGAACTGGGCGAACCGGACCATTTCCTTCCCTCCGCGAGACCCGAATTTTGCTGGTTCATATCTCCCGCCGGGGCCGGCGTCACGTTCCAAATTGCCTCTGCGGCCGGCGGCTGCCGCGAGCGATTTTGATGCTTGGCCTCGCCCGAGACGGGTGCATATAAACGTTTCGAACGTGACGCGCGCAAGGCATTCGCGACATATGGCGCGTCGTCGCCGAATTCCGCCGGGAGGATGCAGATGAAGACCGTCCGCTTGACCATGGGCCAGGCGCTGGTGCGCTGGCTGATCGCCCAGAGAACGCTGATCGACGGCGAGGAGCGGCCCATGTTCCCGGGCGTTTTCGCGATCTTCGGCCACGGCAACGTCACCTGCCTGGGCGAGGCGCTGGAGCCCGTGCAGGACGTGCTGCCGACCTGGCGCGGCCAGAACGAGCAGTCGATGGCGCTGGCCGCTATAGGCTACGCCAAGGCGATGAAGCGGCGCCAGATCATGGTGGCGCTGAGCTCGATCGGCCCGGGCGCCACCAACATGATCACCGCCGCCGGCGTCGCCCATTCGAACCGGCTGCCCGTGCTGCTGCTCTCCGGCGACGTCTACATCAGCCGGCGGCCCGACCCGGTGCTGCAGCAGGTCGAGCACTTCGGCAATCCGACCATCAGCGTCAACGACGCATTCAAGGCGGTCACGCGCTACTGGGACCGCATCACCCGGCCGGAGCAGATCATCCAGTCGCTGCCGCAGGCGCTGGCCACCATGCTCGACCCGGCCGACTGCGGCCCCGCCTTCCTCGGGCTGTGCCAGGACGTGCAGGCGGAGGCCTTTGACTATCCCGAGGTGTTCTTCGAGCCGAAGGTCCACCGTATCCCGCGGCCGCGGCCGGATGTCGAGCAGCTCGTCGCCGCGGCCAACGTGCTGCGCACGGCGAAGAAGCCGATCATCATCGCCGGCGGCGGCGTCCACTACTCCGGCGCGACGGCGGAGCTCGCCGCCTTCGCCGAGCGGCACCAGATCCCGGTGGTGGAGACCATCGCCGGCCGCTCGGTGCTGCCGCATGACCATCCCTTCAACGCCGGCCCGATCGGCGTGATCGGCTCCGCCTCCGCCAACGCGCTCGCTGCCGAGGCCGATGTGGTGCTCGCGGTCGGCACCCGGCTGCAGGACTTCTCCACCGGCTCGTGGACCGTGTTCGGCAACGAGGACGTCCGCATCATCGGCCTCAACGCGGCCCGGTTCGACGCGGTCAAGCACCGCCAGCTCCCGGTCGTTGGCGACGCCCAGGTCGGCCTCACCGAGCTCTCCGCCGGGCTCGGCGACTGGAAGGCGCCGGAGGCGTGGGTGGCGACGGCCCGTGAGGAATACCGGAAGTGGAACGCCACCATCGACGGGCTGTGCGCGCCGACCAACACCGAGGTGCCGACCTATGCCCAGGTGGTGGGCGCTATCAACCGGCTGTGCGATCCCACCGACTACGCCGTCTCCGCGGCCGGCGGGCTTCCCGGCGAGATGACCAAGAACTGGAAGGCGAAGTCGGTCGACGTGTTCGACTGCGAGTTCGGCTACAGCTGCATGGGCTACGAGATCGCCGGCGCCTGGGGCGCCAAGATGGCGATGCCCGACCGCGACGTCCTCGCCTTCTGCGGCGACGGCTCGTACCTGATGATGAACTCGGACATCTATTCGTCCGTGCTCTCCGGCCACAAGCTGATCGTCATCGTCTGCGACAACGGCGGCTTCAGCGTGATCGAGCGGCTGCAGGTGGCCAAGGGCAGCCCTGCCTTCAACAACCGGTTCGAGACCGTGCGCAAGAAGGAGCTGGTGGAGGTCGATTTCGCCAAGCACGCGGAATCGATGGGCGCCATCGCCGAGACGGTCACCGGCATCGGCGACCTGGAGGCCGCCTTCCGGCGCGCCAAGAAGGCCGACCGCACCACCGTCATCGTCATCAAGACCGACCCCTACACCTGGACCCCCGGTGACGCCTGGTGGGAGACCGGCGTGCCGCAGGTCAACACCCGCGAGGCGGTCCTGAAGGCGCTGAAGGAGCACGAGGCCGGCAAGGCGAAGCAGCGCGTGGGCGTCTAGCCGCCGGAACGGAAACACAATGGCCGGGCTCGTCCCGGCCATTTTCATCATCCCCTCCGAACGTCATGGCCGGGCTCGTCCCGGCCATCGCGCGACAGGACGAAGATGCCCGCGACAAGGCCGGGCATCACGGTGTAGGGGAAGGCTGCAACGGCATCGAACAGGAGATCACGAGAAGATGTCCCGCCTCGGCATGGCCCCCATCGGCTGGCTCAACGGCGACCGCCCAGAGATCAGCGCCCACATCAGTGTCGACCAGTGCCTCTCCGAGGTCCGGGAGATCGGGTTCGAGGGGGTCGAACTCTGCGCCGGCATGCCAACCACCGTCGATGCGCTGCGGGCGAAGCTCGACCAGCACGGACTCCGGCTCATCTCCGGCTGGTACGGCGGCGAGCTGACCCGCCGCTCGGTCGCCGAGGAGAAGGAGGCGATCGCCAGCCAGCTCGAGCTGTTCAAGGCCCTGGGCGCTCCGGTGATGGTGTTCGCCGAGACCGCCGGCAGCGTGCAGAGCCTGGACGTACCGGTCACCACCCGGCCGCGTATGCCCGCCGACGGCTGGGCCGAGTACGGCCGCAAGGTGACCGAGCTGGCGGAATGGTTGGCCGAGCAGGGCTGCCCGATGGCGTTCCACCATCACATGGGCACGGTGGTCGAGACCGAGGCCGATGTGGACGCGCTGATGAACCACACCGGCGAGGCCGTGCACCTGCTGCTCGACACCGGCCACCTGCGCTTCGCCAACGCCGACATCGACGGCGTCGCCCGCCGCTGGGCGCATCGCATCAACCACGTGCATGTCAAGGATGTGCGCCCGCAGGTCTGGGAAAGGATGCAGGACAGCAACATGAGCTTCCTGGACGGCGTGCTCGACGGCGTGTTCACCGTGCCCGGCGACGGCTGCATCGACTATGTTTCCGTCTTCCGGATCCTCGCCGAAGCCGGCTACGACGGCTGGGTCATGATCGAGGCCGAGCAGGATCCGAAGAAGGCCGATCCCAAGACCTACAGCCGCGCCGGCATGGTGCACACGCTGCGCTGCGCCGAGGAAGCCGGGCTGAACCTCACCCTCTAGCCCCGGCAGATTCAGCCGACAGCGGCGTCGAAGGGCCGGCTGCGGGTCCATCGCGGACTCGCGCCGACCCTCCTCCGCCCCCCGGTGCCCGCCCCTGTCCGGGCGGGTCGTCCGTTCCCTCGACGAAAGACCGGCCCTGGCCGTTCAGGCCCCTGCGGGCATGCGGCACCCGGACGGCGCCGGGCGTCCGATGCGGCGATCGCCGCATCTTCGGGGAAACGGACGACAGGGTCGCGGCTTGTGCGCTCCGCCTGCCGGGGCATGGCTCGCCGCCCGCAGGCGGCGGCGTCTCCGCCGTCATGCCGCCGTGGCCGGACGTACCGCAGCGGTGCGGCGTCCCGCGGACGCAGCGGTTTGCGGCCGGGCGTCAGAGCGGCGTACGTGCGACGAAGCCGTTGATGGACCCGTCCGCAAACACCGACAGGTAGCCGTCCGCAAAGACGAAAATGTTGGTGCATTCCGGATTGGGATCCTGGTCGCCCGGCGTGGTGAAGCGGATGCAGCGCATGTCGCCTTCCACATACCAGTCGCCCGCCACCTCGCCGCTGCGCGACGCGCTGGTCCAGGTCGCGGACCGGTCGGACTGGGATCCCGCTGCCGCAGCAGCACCGGCGAGGATCGCCGCCGTCAATACATTTCCGGGCTTTTCTTTCCATACAAGCAAGGCCCGGTTGCGTCGGGCGTCTGATCTCCGGGGGACGCCCAGGGACCGGTGCGCCCGGTCAGTGCCCCGACGGGGCGCGCCGTTGCTCCCGCGGGCCGATTGGGGTTGAATCCGGCCCGGGAAGAGCTTCCGGCGGGGCAGAGGAATGTCGGCGGGGGAGACGGTGGCGCTCGGGGTATCCGGGCTTGCTTCGGCGGCGCTCCTGATGTGGTGGGGCGTCCGGGTGCTCCGGCTGCTGACGCTGGCGCTGGAGGGCCACTACGAGTTCCACGGCGACAGCCTGACCAAGCGGTCGCGGCTCGGCGGCTTCGCCCGCTTCTTCCTCTGGGCCGTGGTCGCCGCCACCGCGTGGAGCTTCTTCATCGACTGGCTGTGGTTCGAGGACCTCGGTTTCGCCGTGGGCGCGCTGCTGGTGCGGCTGGAGTGGATCCTGCACATCCTGGCCGAGCTGGCGGATGACTGAGCTGGCGGCACGGCCCGGCGGGGCGCTGACGAAGCTCCGTCCCGGCGCGAAGCGGGCGGCCCGCGAGGCGGAGGAGGACGAACGCCGCTCGCTGCGCTTCTTCCCCTGCCCCGCCTGCGGCGCCGACCTGCGGTTCGACCCGGGCACGGCGCGCATGGCCTGCAGCCACTGCGGCTCCGACACGCCGGTGCCGCATGTGGACGATGCCGCCGCCCATGTCGAGAACTGCTACCACTTCTATCTCGACCGTGACACCGGCGCCCTGCCCGAGGAGGAGGCGCCCTCGCTGAACTGCAACGGCTGCGGCGCCAGCGTCGAGTTCCACGTCGACGAGCATTCGCGGACCTGTCCGTTCTGCGACAGCGCGATCGTCGGCGACGTGCGGCTGCAGCGGCGGATCGTGCCGCAGGCGGTGCTCCCGTTCAGCCTGATGGAAAGGCAGGCGCACGAGGCGATGCGGCAGTGGCTGCGCTCGCGCTGGTTCGCCCCCAACGACATCGCCGACGAGGCCAGGGCCGAGCATTTCCACGGCATCTACGTTCCGTTCTGGACCTACGACGCCTGGACCGAGACCGACTACACCGGCATGCGCGGCACCCGCGTCGGCTCCGGCAAGAACCGCCGGACCGTCTGGCGAAAGGTCTCGGGCACCGTGAAGGGCCATTTCGACGACGTGATGGTCTCCGGCTCGAAGTCGGTCTCCGCCGAGTTCAAGGACGCGCTCGCACCGTGGCCGCTCCGCGAGCTGGAAACCTACCAGACCGAGTTCCTCGCCGGCTTCCGCGCCGAAAACCACACCATCGGTCTCAAGGAGGGCTTCGCCCGGGCGCAGGCGCACATGCGGGCGGTGATCACCGACTGGATCAAGCGGGACATCGGCGGCGACCGCCAGCGGGTGCTGAGCAGCAGCACCCGCTTCTCGAAGGAAACCTTCAAGCACATCCTGGTGCCGGTCTGGATCACCCACTACCGGTTCGGCGGGAAGACCTACCGACTCTCGGTCAACGGCCGCACCGCCAAGGCCTACGGCCAGCGGCCGTTCTCGCTGCCGAAGCTCATCGCCGGCACCGCGGCGATGCTGCTCGCGATGAGCCTGATCGGGTTCCTGATCTCCGCCGTCCCGTGGAACTGAGTCCCCCCACGCGATAGCAAGCCGGCGCCCGGTATTCCGCTGGCACCTCCCCTGACCCGCCTTGCCTGGCCCTGTGCCGGGCACCCACGCATCGTGCGGCGGCGGAACGAAGGCGTGGATGGTCGCGACGCGCCCGGCCATGACGGCGAAGGGACGATCACCACGCGGCACCCTCCACGTCCTGGCACCTGTCCCAGGGCCGGTCCGGGGACTCCAGCCCTTCGCGCGCCAGCATTCACCCGTCGCGGATGAAGGTGGGGACGCCGAGGGCGCCGAGGAGGCGGCCGGTTTCGCGGTGAATGAGGTCGATGTTGCTGTCACGCACCGTCGGCAGGTTGCGGCGGGCGAGGCGGACGTCCTCGTAGTCGAGCTCCGCCGTGATCAGCGCCGGCTCCGCGCCGGCCACCGCCAGCTCGCGGCCGAAGGGGTCGAGGATGCGGCTGCCGCCCCAGAAGCCGAGGTCCCGCTCGGCGCCGGTGCGGTTCACCATGATCGCGGGCGCACCGTACATCATCGCATAGAAGCGCATGGTGAGGGCCCAGCCGCCGGGGTTGTCGAACTCGGCCGCGACCGCCTCGATCGCCGAGCTGACCGGCGCGACCAGCAGCGTCGCGCCGCGGAGGAAGGCGAGGTGCGTGAGCGCGGGGTTCCACAGGTCGGCGCAGATCAGGAGCCCGAGACGCCAGTCCTCGTCCATCGCGTGGGTGTCGACGAAGCGGCCGGCGGCGTAGTGCTTGCCCTCCTCCAGCCGGCCATAGGTCGGGATGTTGACCTTGCGGTGAAGATAGGCGACGCGGCCGCCGCGAAGCAGCGCCGCGGTGTTGTAGAACTGGGCGGCCGGGCCTTCCTCGATGAAGCCGACGACCACCGCCATCCCGCCCGCGGCCTCGGCCAGCGCCAGCAGCCGCGGATCGGTCCGCTTCATCGCGACGTCGAGCAGCCGCTCCGGCCCGTGATGGCCCGTGAGCGAGACCTCGGGCATCACCAGCAGGTCGAGGCCCGCGGCCCGTCCCCGCGCGATCCAGTCGCGGTGGGCGGCGAGATTGTCGTCCACATCGCCGATGGCGCTCGCGAACTGCGCCGCGCCGACCCTGAGCTTCCGCGCCATCCCGCCTCGCCGGCCCGGTCGGAACACGGGAGGCCCAGCCGGCATCGGGCGGAAGGCCAAGCTGTGCCCCGTCCCCGCGACCCGCTCCCATCATGCACCGCCCCCGCCGGCGCCGCAAAGGCGCGGGCGGCCATCAGCGGCGAACGGGGCGTGACGGCCCGGCGCCGGCGCTCGGTCTCGGCAACATCTCCGGGACGAGGCGCCGCCGCGGGCCGCGGCGACCGGCACTTTGGTGACAGCGTGCGGCCCTGAACGGCCCCGAACCGAAACATGCCCGCCCCATCTGTCCGGCCTGTCGGGCGCTGCCCGTTCACCATGTACCAGGAGACGACCATGCCTCCCTTCGGCACCAACGCGCCGGACATCCTGACCGGCACCGCCGGCAACGACGTGCTCTACGGCTACGGCGACGCCGACATCTTCTATCACAGCGCGGGCAACGACCATTTCGACGGCGGCTCGGGCGCCGGCACCGCAGGCGGATCGGACTACGATACCCTGCTCTACCTGCTGAGCGACCACGGCGTGGTCGTGGATGCCCGGCACGCGGTCGGCAGCACCCGCCATCTCGGGTCGGAGGAGCGTGATACCTTCACCGGGATTGAGAAGATCGTCGGCTCGGTGCACGACGACGTCGTCCATGCCGGCGCCACCACCGACGTCGACGGCTTCGCCGGCAACGACTGGATCTACAGCGGTTCGGGCGCCAACCGGCTGAACGGCGGCTCGGGCCACGACACGCTGTCCTACCAGGGCGCCACCAGCGGGGTGAAGGTGAACCTGCTGACCGGTCAGGGCGAGGCCGGCTGGGCCGCCGGCGACTTGCTTTCCGGCTTCGAGGATGTCTACGGCTCGGAACACAACGACTACATCATCGGCGACAACGGCGCGAACGCCATCTGGGGCGGCGGCGGCAACGACTTCATCAGCGCCAACGTCGGCGACGACCGGCTCTACGGCGGCAACGGTCATGACAGCCTTTGGGGCGGCAACGGAGACGACACGCTCCACGGCGGCAACGGCCGGGACGTGCTGATGGGTCATGCGGACGACGACGTGCTGATCGGCGGCGCCGACACCGACTATCTCTATGGCGGTGCGGGCGCCGACCGGTTCGTCATCGAGAACACCCAGCATTCGAAGGGCTGGGACTACGGCATCATCGACATCATCTACGACTTCAGCCGGGCCGAGGGCGACAGGATCGACGTCAGCGCGATCGACGCCAACGGGCATCTCGCCGGCAACCAGGCCTTCTCCGGCAGCCTGCTGCATGTGACCGGGTCGCCCGGCGGCCTTCCCCAGTTCACCGCGGGAAAGATCGCCTACGCCCACGTCGACGGCGACACCCACGTCTACTTCAACACCATGGATCCGCTGAACGCGTCGGCCGCCGACCTTCCGGAGATGCAGCTCATCCTCAAGGGCATCCACCACCTGTCGGCGAGCGACTTCATCCTGTGAGCCGTCTGCCGGCCGCCACGGCCGGCGGCGCCTCAGTACCCCTGGCCAGGGTAGACGTAGCCGCCGCCGCGGACGGTCTTGATCAGTTCCGGCTTGTCGGGGACCCGCTCCAGCTTGGCGCGGAGCCGGGTCACCCGCTTGTCGATGCTTCGGCTGAAGGGGTCGTCGCCGCGGGGCGGGGCGAGCTTCATCAGCTCCGCGCGGCCGAGCACCTTGCCCGGCCGGGTAGCGAAGGCGGCGACCAGGTCCAGCTCCATCTCTCCCAGCGGCACAGGCTTCTGCTCGGCGTCGAGCAGCCGGAAGCCCTTCACGTCGAAGGTGTAGGGGCCGAAGGGCAGCAGGTCGGCCGGGCGCCGACGGCGCAGCACCGCCTCGATGCGGGCGGCGAGCTCGGCAAGATCAACCGGCTTCGCCACATAGTCGTCGGCCCCGACCTCCAGCCCGACCACACGGTCCACCGGCGTGGCCGCGCCGGTCAGCATGATGATGCCGATGCCGGCGTGCTCGCGCAGCCTGCGGGCAATCCGGAGCCCGCTCTCGCCCGGGAGCCCGACGTCGAGGATGGCGAGGTCCGCGGGCCTTTCCGTCAGCAGCCGGTCGAGGGCGGCGCCATCGGCCGCCAGCCGCACGCGATGGCCGACCGCGCCGACATACTCCTCCAGCATCGCGCGGACGCCGACGTCGTCGTCGACGACGATGATCTCAGCCAAGCTGCCCCCGCGCCTCCACGCAACAATGGATCATTATCCGCCGCGACCGGACGGCGCCGCAAGCGCATGCGCAGCCCGCAACGGACCACACGCCAGAAAACTTGATTGCGCAGCCATTTTCATATGCTGATTGCATCCGGGACGGCAGAACCCTGGGCGCAGACGGCACCGGCGCCAGGCCGGACCTCCTCCGGTGCCACTTGGTCCAGGGCCAGACCCGCCGCATGGAACGGGCGTATCAAAGGCTGCTGCTTTTGGTGACGGTCCCCGTGATCGTGCTGGTGGCCGCGCTGAGCGCCTGGCAGTACTGGACCGAGCGCGCACGGCTGATCGAGGGCCTGGAGCGCTCGGCGCACGACCAGCGCCTGGTCCTCGACACCCAGCTCAAGGCGGCGCGCGACTACATCGCGGTGATGCGCGAGCGCGTCGAGCGGGCGCTTGCCGGGCCACCGCGCTTCGATGCCGACAGCGTGCTGTGGCCGCGGCTCCATCCGGTGCCGCGGGCGAGCGGAGCGGCGATGACAGTCGCCTCGCTCGACCACCTCGCCGGCACCCCGGACGAGGCCGGCATCGCCGCGATCCTCGGCGATCCGGGACCAACGCTGGCCGCACCCGAGGCCATCTCCGCGGCGATCGAGCTGTTCGGCATCATGCGGGAGGTGCACGCCGGCAACGCGGACTTCATCTGGAGCTACTTCTACGCGGCGGACGGGCGGTTCATCAGCATCTATCCCTTCCGGCCGTCGGCGGAACTCCTGGCACCGGCACAGGAGGAGGACATGCGGCTGATCGTCGACGGCTGGCACGCCATCGACGCGCTGCGCATGAGCCTGCCCGGCGTGAACCCCGAGGGCGCGAGCTTCTGGACGCCGGCCTATGACGACCCCGCCGGCCGCGGCTGGATCGTCAGCCATGGCGCGCCGGTGCACGGTCCCGACGGCCGCTACGCCGGCGGCGTTGGCGTCGATTTCGCGGCTGAGCAGCTGGCAGCGACGCTCGCCGGCCTCCGGCCCGCGATCGGCGAGACCCTGCTGGTCTCCGGCGACGGCCAGATCCTCGCCGGGAGCGGCCTGCCGCAGGGCCGGATCGACGTCACCGAGGCAACGCTGGTGCCGCCGACGCCGCTCCTCCACGCGCCGTGGATGCTGGTCCATGTGGTGCCGGAGCACGGCGTGCCGCTCTACCTGCTGCCGCGGCTGGCACCCTATGGCGCGATCCTGCTCGCCCTGCTGGCGGCAGTGCTGGCGGCCCACCTTCTGATGCAGCGACGGTTCGTACGCCCCTCGCTGCGGCTGCTGCAGCACATCCAGGCGGAAGCGGAGGACCGCGCCCGGCCGCCCGACCTGCCGGACCTGTGGCGGCCATGGGCGGAGCTGGTGAGCCATGCCTTCGGCTCCAGCCGCGATGTCCGCCGACGGCTGGAGGAGGCGGAGGCCCGCTTCCTCGCGGCGGTCGACAGCATCCCCGACGGCCTCGCCATCTTTGATGCGGAGGACCGGCTGGTGTTCCACAACCGCCGCTATCCCGACCACGCGCTGCCGGCCTGCGCCAGGCGCTGCGGATCGGGCGCACCTTCGAGGAGATGATCCGCGATGCGGTGGCCAGCGGCCCGGTCTACCACCCGGACATGGGCCCCGACTTCGCCGAGCGGCGGCTGGCGATGCGGCAGGAGACGGATATGGAACACGAGTTCCGCCTCGCCGACGGCCGCTGGCTGCGCATCCGCGAGAACCGGATGCGCGACGGCGGCCGGGTCCAGCTGACCAGCGACATCAGCGCCGCCAAGGCGGCCGAGATCGCCATCCGCGAGAGCGAGCTGCGCTACCGGGCGGTGGTGGAGACGCAGACGGAGTTCGTCACCCGGATCACGCCCGAAGGGCGGCTGACCTTCTGCAACGACGCCTATGTCCGCCATGTCGGGCTGCCGCGGGACGTGCTGCTGAGCCCGGACTTCGTCGATTTCGACCTCATCGCGCCCGAGGATCGGGAGAAGTATGCGCGCCGGCTGGCCGCGCTGACGCCCGGGCAGCCGACGGTGAGCATGGAGCTGCGCTCGGTCCTGCCCGACGGCCGCCGTACGCTGGAGGAATGGACCGAGACCGGCGTGTTCGATGCCGCCGGCCGCCTGGTGGAGATCCAGGCCACCGGGCGCGACGTCACCGAGCAGCGACGGGTGGAGGCGGAGCTCGCCCGCCAGCGGGAGGCGCTGCACCAGAGCGAGAAGCTGGCGGCCCTCGGTTCCCTGCTCGCCGGTGTCGCCCACGAGCTCAACAACCCGCTCTCCATCGTCACCGGCTATGCCACCATGCTGCGCGACCTCTCCACCGACGAGGCGACCCGGCGCCGCGGCGAGATGATCCATACGGCGGCGGAGCGCTGCGCCCGCATCGTCCGCAGCTTCCTCGCGCTCGCCCGCAGCGAGCCGCGGGCAACGGCGCCGGTCCAGCTCAACGCGCTGGTCGAGGCGGCGCTGGAGATGCTCGCCTACGGGCTCAGGACGGCAGATGTGGCGGTAGAACAGCGCCTCGACCCCGCGCTGCCGACCGTCGTGGGCGATGGGGACCAGCTCCACCAGGTCGTCACCAACCTGGTGATCAACGCCCAGCAGGCGATGCAGGGCCAGACGACGCCCCGTCGCCTGACGGTGACGACTGCGGCGCGCGATGATGAGGTGGTGGTGGAAGTCGCCGACAGCGGCCCCGGCGTGCCGGAGGCGCTGCGGGCCCGGATCTTTGACCCGTTCTTCACCACCAAGCCGGTCGGCGTGGGAACGGGCCTCGGCCTCTCGGTGTCGCGCGGCATCGTCCTCGCCCACCGCGGC
>CALKHQ010000110.1 GCA_937988735.1 uncultured Alphaproteobacteria bacterium | reverse complement strand
CCATAGGGCTCGAGCTGCTCGGCCGTCAGGCCCAGCACCTCGCGCCCGACGTCGAGGATCGGCCGGAGCCTGGCTTCGCGCGCGATCTCGATGTCGGATTTCGGCATGGTATTCCCCGTAGTTCTCGTCGGCAGGCAGTTCAGGAACGGGCGAGTTCGCGCAGCGCGGCCAGACCGACCAGGCCGCCGCCGAATTCGTCCATCGCGTCTTTGAGCACCGCGAGCATGTAGCCGGCCGAGGCGCAGTCGGCGAGCAGGTGGAAGACGGGTGTGGCGCCGAGGTCGGCACGCACCACGATGCCGCTCAGCCGCGCAACCTGGGTCTGCGCGATGCCGAGGTTCGGAAAGTGACTGGTCCGCAGGTCGACGCCGCAGATCTTCGAGAACATGGCATCGGCGTCGCTGCCGGTCAGCGCGAACCACAGGTTGGTGTCCGGCCGCGGCACCCTGTACGCGCCGGTGCCGGCGTCCGGCCCCGGCCACGCCGCATCGAGCTCGTCCACCAGGCCGGGCGCACCGTCGAGCGGTCCGAGGAGCAGCAGCTCGCTTGGCGCCAGCCGGCAGGCGACGCTGCCGTCCGGCTGGACGAGGGCGCGGTTGTTCTCCTCCGGCACCTGGACGCCCTGGCTGCGCAGCCAGTCCAGCGCGCCGCGGCCCTTGTAGCCGGTGCGGGGCAGGGGCGAGAGATCGACGAGGCCCATCCGGCGGGCGGTCTCCGCTTCCGCGGCGGGATTGCCGAAGTCCATGGCGGTGGCCGTGCCGTTCACCTCCGCGAAGCGCGCGCCGGCGGCGACCAGCTCGCGCCAGATGAAGCTGCGGCGGGTGCGGTCGAGGGGCTGCAGGGTCATGACGACTGCCTCTTCGATGCCGTCAGGGCCGGGCACATCCCGGCCGTCTCGCGGGGACAGGGCGCGGTGGCGCAGCAGGAGCCAGGGGCCATCGCCTAGAGCTCCTGCCGCTTGTTCTCGGGGTCGTAGAACGGCACCGGCACGACCTTGGCCTCGATCATCCGGCCGCCCGCGATCTTGATGTTGAACCGGCTGCCGATCTCGGACTGGTCCCTGGCCACATAGGCGAGGCCGACCACCTTGCCGAGCGTCGGCGAGCGCACCGCCGACGTCACCCGGCCGGTGATGATGCCGTCGCGGACGACGAGGTGGCATTCCTCCGGCACCGGCGCCTTCGGATCGACGAGCTCGAAGCCGACCAGCATCCGGGTGATGCCGCGTGCCTCCTGCATCGCGATCGAGCGGCCGCCGACGAAGAACGGCTTGTTGCGGCTGATCGCCCAGTCCATCGCCGCCTCGACGGGGTTGGTGAGGCCGTCGGTGTCCTGGCCGATGATGATGTGGCCCTTCTCCAGCCGGAGCAGGCGCTGCGCCTCGACGCCGAACGGACGGATGCCGAAGTCGCGGCCGGCCTCCATCAGCGCGTCCCACAGCGCCTCGCCGCAGGAGGCGGGGGCGTGGATCTCGTAGCCGAGCTCGCCGACGAAGCCGACCCGCAGCAGCCGGGCCGGAATGCCCGCGACCGTCCCCGTGCGCACGGCCATGTAGGGGAAGGCCTCGGCGGAGAGATCGACGTCGGAGCAGATCCGCGCCAGCACCTCGCGCGACTTCGGCCCGGCGATGTTCACGCCGCAGTAGCTGGCGGTCACGTTGGTCACGTCCACGTCCAGCCGCCACTGCGCGTTCATCAGCAGCATGTGCTGGTACACGGCCTGGGCGCCCGAGGTGGTGGCGGTGACGTAGAAGTGCTGGTCGGAGAAGCGGCAGGCGACGCCGTCGTCGGTGACGACGCCGGACATGTCGGTCATCAGCACGTAACGGGCGCGGCCGACCGGCTGCTTCAGGTAGGCGAAGGTGTACATGCGGTTGAGGAACTCGGCCGCATCCGGCCCGCGCACCTCGAGACCGCCCAGCGTCGAGACGTCGATGATGCCGACGTTCTGCCGCACCGCCAGCGCCTCGGCGGCGATCGCCTTCTCCCGGTCCTCCTTGCGCCCGTAGTAGGCGGGGCGCAGCCACAGCCCGGCGGGCATCATCTGGGCGCCTGCCTCCAGGTGGCGGTGGTGCATCGGGGTCAGGCGCACCGGCTCGAAGCCGCGCCCGGCGAGGTGGCCGAAGGTCTCCGGCTGGTAGGGCGGCCGGCTGGTGGTGGTGCCGACCAGTGCCGGCGAGACGCCCTGCGCCTTCGCCACCAGCCGCATGGTGGTGATTGCCGAATGGCGGCCCTGGCTCGGGCCCATGCCGACGGTCGAGTAGCGCTTGACCAGCTCGACGTGGTCGTAGCCGTCGGCCATCGCGTTCAGGATGTCCTTCACCTGCAGGTCCTCGTCGAAGTCGACGAAGTCCTTGCCCTTGGGATGGCTGAAGATCGGCCAAGGATGGGTCTGGCCCTCGGCGCCGGTGCGATTGGGAGCAGCCGGCTCCGGCCCCGCGTCCAGCCCGATGTCGCAGGCGGCGGCCCAGCCGGCCCGCTCGCCGTCCTGGATAACGGCCGCGATGTCGAAGACGCCGTTGACCGAGCCGCAGGCGAAGACGTGATCGGGCAGGCGCCGGATCGCCATCATCGCCGTGGCCTCGTCGTATTCGAGGCGCGCGCCCGAGTGATAGAGCAGGTGGGCCGTGGGCGAGTAGCCGGTGGACATGCACAGCAGGTCGCAGGCGATGCTGTGCCCTTCGCCCTCGGCCCGGCCCTCGCCGGTGATGCGGGCGATCTCCACCCCGACGATGGAGCGCATGCCGAAGCCGGGGCGCGTCTGCCAGGGGGTGAAGCCGGGTATGACGGTGACGCCGGTGGCAAGTGCCGCCTTCGTCACCTCGTCGTCGCCGGGCTCGGGCCTGAGATCGACGATGGCGGCGACGTCGATGCCGGCCTCCATCAGGTCCAGCGCCACGCCATAGGCGTCGCTGTTGGCTGCGGCGACGACCGCGCGGGAGCCCGGGCGGACACCGTAGTGGCGGATCAGCCGCTGCGCGGCGCTGCCCAGCATCACTCCGGGCAGGTCGTTGTGACGGAACACCATCGGCTGTTCCATCGAGCCGGTGGCGACCACGACCGCCTTCGCCCGGATCTTGTACAGCCGCTTGCCCCTGATCACCGGCAGCCAGTTGTCGGCGAACCAGCCCTGGCAGGAGGCGTCGGTCATCACCGTGATGCGCGGTTCGGCGGCGACGCGCGCGGCCAGCGCCTGCATCCGGCTGCGGCCGCCATCGGACTCGGGGCCGAAGCGGGCGTAGGAGAGGGCGCCGCCCAGCACCGGGTTCTCGTCCACGAGCAGCGTGTCGGCCCCGGCCTCGGCCGCCTTCAGCGCGGCGCTCATGCCTGCCGCACCGCCGCCGACCACGACCACGTCGTGGAACAGGTACTGCTTGTCGTAGTAGCCGTGCGGATGGTTGAGATCGACGACGCCGAGGCCCGCCATGGCGCGGATCTTCGGCTCCCAGAACTTCCACGAGCCGCCGCCGAACAGGCCGGGCTTGAAGAATGTCTTGTAGTAGAAGCCGACCGGCATGAAGCGGGAGAACCGGTCGAGGATCATCAGCCGGTCGTCCTCGAGGCTGCCCCGGTAGTTCTGGCCCTTCACCACGAGGCCGTCGCGGATCGGCGTTCGGTCGGCGAGCACGTTCGGCTCGCCGGGGAGCTGGACCAGCGTGTTCGCGTCCTGGCCGGCCATGGTCAGCGGTCCGCGCGGCCGGTGGTACTTGAACGAGCGCGACAGCACCTTGACGTCGGCGCCGAGCAGGGCGCTGGCGATGGTGTCGCCGTGGAAGCCCTGGATCTCGCGGCCCTCGAAGGTGAAGGAGACCGGGCGGTTGCGATCGATGAGCAGCCCGTTGGGCGCCGCCAGCCGCGGCATCGCCGTCATGCGCCGCCTCCCTTGGCCGCCGGGGCGGCGAAGTCGACGCGGGCGCCGAACACCTCGCTCGCGGGATAGGTGCGGATGAAGGTGTCGGTCACCGTGTCACGCTCGGCGATGAACCAGAAGGCGGTGGGGACGTGACACCACCATTCGCGGACCACGCCGGCGGTGTTGTTCTCCATGAACACGTAATCGGTCCATTCCGTGTCGGAGCAGGCGTTCGGGTCCGGCATCAGCTTCACCTCGCCGGCGCAGACGAACTCCTGCGCGTTGCGCGGCCCGTTCAGCGGGCAGTTGATCAGCTTCATGACAGCTCCCCCACCGCGGGGACGGACGGTCCGTGCATCTGCCGCATCCTCAGTGACCCACCGACGCGGCGCCCTTCTCGCCCACCAGATCGAAGGTGGAGAAGCGGTCGAGGCGGAAGGGGGCGAGGATGTCGGGCACCTTGCCGGTCGCGACCGTCTCGGCCATGCGCTTGCCGGACACCGGCGTCGCCTTGAAGCCGTAGGTGCCCCAGCCGGCGTCGATGTAATAGTTCTCGACCGGGGTCAGGCCCATGATCGGGCTGAAGTCGGGCGTCATGTCAGCCATGCCCGCCCACTGCCGGAGCAGCCGCACCTCGGAGAGGAAGGGGAACAGCTCCAGCATGTGCATCATCAGCCCCTCCTTGAAGTCCAGCGTCGATCGGGTGGAGTAGAGCTGATAGGGGTCGGTGGAGCCGCCCATGACGAGTTCGCCGCGGGCGCTCTGCGAGATGTAGACGTGCAGGCTGCCCGACACGATGATCGCGTCGAGGAAGGGCTTCATCGGCAGCGACACGCAGGCCTGCAGCGGGATGGTGCGGATCGGCAGCCGGAAGCCGGCCATCTTCGCCACCACCGAGCTCATGCCCGCGGTCGCCTGCAGCACCTTGCCGGCGTGGATGGTGCCGCGGTTGGTGGTGAGCTCGATGCCGCCGGGCGAGGGCCGGATTGCCGTCACCTCGGTGAGCTGATGGATCTCGACGCCGCGGTCGGCCGCGCCCCGGGCGTAGCCCCAGGCCACCGCGTCGTGGCGGGCGATCGCGCCCGGCGGGTGGTACAGGGCGCCGAGGATCGGGTAGCGCACGTCCTCCGACATGTTGAGCTGCGGCACCATGCGGGCGACGTCGTCGCGCAGCACCAGCTCGGAGTTCACCCCCATGTGCTTGTTCACCTCCGCCCGCCAGCGCATCGTGCGCAGCGCGGCGTCGGTGTGGGCGAGGGTGAAGTGCCCGCGCTCCGAATACATCAGGTTGTAGTCGAACTCCTCGGCGAGGTCGCGGAACAGCCGCACCGATTCGTCGTAGAAGCGCACACCCTCCGGCGTCAGGTAGTTCGAACGGACGATGGTGGTGTTGCGCGCGGTGTTGCCCCCGGCGAGGTACCCCTTGTCGAGCACCGCGACATTGGTGACGCCCCAGTCGCGGGCGAGGTAGTAGGCCGCCGCCAGACCGTGCCCGCCGCCGCCGATGATCGCGACGTCGTAGGTCCGCTTCAGCTCCTTGGCCTTGGGAAAATGCCGCTTTGCCGGATAGGTCCGGCGCAGTCCGAATTTCAGCAGGCCCAGTGCCACCGGTTCCACCCCCGCCGGCTTGTTATTGTACCAATAATGGACCAATTACTGGTCCGATCCGGACCAATTGAGCACAGTTTTCGCGCCATGAAAATACCCTTTGTGCACCGCTGCAGGCACCTCTGCCTGGGTGTGCGGCCTGTCGCTCGCGCCGGACGGCTGGCAGACTCGGAGGAGGGCGCGGCAGACGATACGCCGCCGCCGGCCACGGCGGCCTGCGTCACGATCGGCCCGCGGGGCGTTCGTGCGATGGAGAGGACGTGCGGAACGGCCTGAAGACGGTCCGGCGGAGTTGGCGGTTCCCGCGCGGGACTTGGGCCGGCCGCGCGCGCGTGACCGGCGGCCGGCGTCCCGGGCTCAGGTCTTTCGTCGCGATTTCAGGAACAGGTCGAAGGCGACCGCGAGCACGATTACCAGGCCGATGACGATCTGCTGGATGTAGCTCGAGACGTTGTTGAGCTGGAGCCCGTTCAGCATCACGCCGATCAGCAGCGCGCCGATTACCGTGCCGACGACGCTGCCCTGGCCGCCGAAAAGGCTGGTGCCGCCGATCACCACCGAGGCGATGACCGTGAGCTCGTAGCCCTGGCCGGCCACCGCTTCCGCCGAGTCGAGGCGGGCCGACAGCACGAAGGCCCCGAGGCCGGCGAAGAAGCCCATGATCACGTAGACGCTGGTGATGATGAAGCGGACGTTGAGGCCCGACAGCCGCGCCGCCTCGAGGTTTCCGCCGACCGCATACACATGGCGGCCGTAGCGGGTGTAGCGGAGCACGATGAAGGCGATGACCGCGAAGCCGAGGAAGATCAGCGCCGGCACCGGCAGGCCCACGCCGCCGAGCAAATCGCGGAACAGCCGCTCCTTGCCCCACATCGTGTAGCCCTCGCTGAAACCGCTGATCGGCCCGCCGCCGGAAAACAGCAGCGCCGCTCCGCGGAACACCGACATGCCGCCGAGGGTGACGACGAAGGGCGGCACCCGGAGCCAGGTGATGGCAAGCCCCTGCAGCGTGCCGCCGATCACGCCCACCGCGATCGCCGCCAGCATGGCGAGGCCCCAGCCGTAGCCGGCCGCCTCGGTGACGTCGCCGACCGCGAACCGGCTTTCCAGCCCGCCCTTGGCGACGGCGGCGCCGACCAGGCCGGCGAAGGCGAGCAGCGAGCCGACGGACAGGTCGATGCCGGCGGTGAGGATGACGAAGGTCATCCCGATGGCGAGCAGCCCGGTGACCGACACCTGCAGCACGATGTTGGTGAGGTTCAGCGGCTTGACGAAGTTCGGCTCCGCCAGCCAGAAGGCGACCATCAGCACCAGCAGGAAGATCAGCGGTGCGAACCGGCCGAGCAGGCCGATGGTGTCGATCTGCTTGCGCTGTGCGGGAAGGGCGTCTGCGGTCATTGACTCGTCCAGTTCATTCGGCGGCGGCCGCCGGCGCCGTGTCGCCGAGCGTCATCATCCGCATCAGCTTCTCCTCGGTGGCGTCGCGGCGGAGGATCTCGCCGGTGATGCGGCCGGCGCGCATGGTGATGATGCGGTCGCTGATGGTCAGGATCTCCGGCAGCTCCGACGAAATGGCGATCACCGCGATTCCGCTGCGGGCCATGTCGTAGAGGAGCTGGTGGACCTCGGCCTTGGCGGCGACGTCGATGCCGCGGGTGGGCTCGTCCACGATCAGGATCTTCGGCCGCAGCGCGAGCCAGCGCGCCAGGACCACCTTCTGCTGGTTGCCGCCGGAGAGCAGCGCCACCCGCTGCTCCGGGCTCGCCATGCGGATGTTCAGCGCCTTGCGGAACTCCTCGACCTGGGCGAGCTCCGCCTTCTCGCTGACGAAGATGCCGCGGCTCAGCCGGTCCAGCGTCGCCATGCTGATGTTGGCGCGGATCGCGAGCGCGAGGAACAGCGCCTGCTGCTTGCGATCCTCGGGCGCGAGCCCGATGCCCAGCCGGATCGCGTGGTGCGGCGCCCGGATCCAGGCCTGCTTGCCGTCGATGAAGATGCGGCCGCGGTCTACCGGGTCGGCGCCGAAGATGGCGCGGGCGAGCTCGGTGCGGCCCGAGCCGACCAGGCCGGCGATGCCCAGGATCTCGCCGCGCCGGGCGACGAGCGAGATGTCGTCCAGCACCACCGCGTGCGGGTCACGGCCGTCGCCGTGGCGGCTGAGATGCTCGACGCGCAGTGCCTCGGCGCCTTCCGTCGGCCCATCGTCGCGCCGGGCGAACAGCGCCTCGACGTCGCGGCCGACCATCAGCCGGATGATGTCGTCCACGGTGACGTCGGCGATGGCGCCGGCGCCGGCGTTGCGGCCGTCGCGCAGCACGGTGAACCGGTCGCAGATCGCCATCACCTCGTCCAGCCGGTGGGTGACGAAGATGATGCTGAGGCCTTCGGCGCGCAGGTCGCGGACGATGCCCATCAGTTTCGTCACCTCGGCCTCGCTGAGCGCGGAGGTGGGCTCGTCCATGATGATCAGCCGCGAGCGCATTGACAGTGCGCGGGCGATCTCCACCATCTGCTGCTCGGCCACCGAGAGGGTGCGGACGGTGCGGCGGGGATCGAGTGGCATGCCGATCCGCTCCAGGATCGCGCGGGTCTCGCGCTCCATCCGGCGCCACTGGATGAACGGCCCGCGCCGCGGCTCGCGGCCGATGAACACGTTCTCCGCGATGGTCAGGTGCGGGACCAGGTTGAATTCCTGGTAGATGGTGACGATGCCCATCTCCTGGGCGGCGAGGGGGCTGTGGATCGTCACCGGGCGGCCGTCGAAGACGATGCTGCCCTCGTCCGGCGCCTGGGCTCCCGACAGGATCTTGAGCAGTGTCGACTTGCCGGCGCCGTTCTCGCCCAGCAGCGCGTGCACCTCGCCCCGTCCGACCGACAGCGAGACGTCGGACAGCGCCACGACGCCGGGGAAGCGCTTGGTGAGGCCGGTTACGGAGAGAAGGGGATCGGCGGCGGTCATCATCGTGCGGGCTGCCGGAACGACGATGGCCGGGGCTGCCCGGCCCCGGCCATCGCGCCAGCCATGGCTACTTCAGTTCGCCCAGGCGTTCGGCCTGGTCGATGTTGGTGGCGGTGATCATCACCGGGGTCAGCAGGGTGACCGGCTCCGGCTCCGTGCCGTTGCGCAGGTATTCGACCATCACCTGCATCGCCTTGCGGCTCTGGCCGCCGGGGAACTGCTCCACCGTGCCGGCGAGGCCGCCGTCGCGGATGCTGGCCAGCGCCTCGGGCAGCGCGTCGAAGCCGATGATCTTCACCTGGTCGCGCAGGCCGAGGGCGGTGATCGCCTCCAGTGCGCCGAGCGCCATGTCGTCGTTGGCGGCGACGATCACGTCAGGGGGCTCGGACAGGCCGGCCATGATGCTCTCGGTGACCGACAGCCCCTGGTCGCGGGCGAAGTTGGCGGTCTGCTCGGCGACGAACTGGTACTTGTCGCTCAGCGGGTCGAGCACGTTGTGCAGGCCGCGGTTGCGGTCGATCGCGGGGCTGGCGCCCGGCTGGCCCTGCAGGTTCACGATCCGCGCCCCGTCCGGGAAGGTTTCGACGATCCAGTGACCCTGGGCCTCGCCGCCGGCGACATTGTCCGCGCCGACGTGGGAGAGGATGCCCTCGACGCCCTCGACCCGGCGGTCGATGGTCACCACCGGCACCCCGTTCTCGATCGCGGTCTCCAGCGCGGGCGCCATCGCGTTGACGTCGATCGGGCTGATGACGATGCCGTCCACGCCCTGGATCACCGCCGCCTCGACGTCGGCGGTCTGCTTCGGCGCGCTGTTCTGGCCGTCGGACTCGACGGTGGCCACCCCGAGCTCCGCCGCCTCGGCCTTCAGCTCGTTCATCATGTGGACGAAGAACGGGAAGCCGAGGCTGGGCACCGAGGTCATGATCGTCAGATCCTGGGCCTGTGCCTGGGCGTTGATACCTCCGAAGCCGAGCAGCGCGGTCGTTGCGGCGACCACGAACCGGAAACGCATGTTGGTCACGATGTTCCTCCCACGGAAAGCGCGCACGGGCGCGAGGCGATTCTTGTCGTACGTCCTCGACCTGAAGGTGTGCGCGTGCCGCGATGTCAGCCCGCGCGTTGCTGCCTGTCAACAGCGAAGGCGCGCGGGGCGCGTGGGAGGCGGGGCGGCCGCTACTGACGGGCGGCGGTGAGCTCGAAGCTGATCGTCACCGGGAAGCCGACCACGTCGTCGATCGCCCAGTCGCCCTGGCCGACGCCGTAGTCGAGGCGGTTGATGGTCGTCTCGCCCGCGATGTGGGCCTGGTCGCCTTCGATGACGAAGGTGAAGGGCAGGACCAGCGGATTGCTGCGGTCGCGGATGGTCAGCGTGCCCTCCGCCTCGTAGGCGTCGCCGCCCACGGCGCGGAAGGTTTCGGCGACGAAGGTCGCGGTCGGGAAGGCATCGGCGTCGAACCAGTCGGGCTTCAGCAGCTCCGACTGCTGGTCCGGGTTGGCCATGCTGGCGCTGCCGATCTCGACCGTGACGGTGACGGCGCTGCCTTCCAGGTCCTCGGGCGAGAACAGGATGTCGGCGTCAAAGCTCTCGAAGCTCCCCGGCAGCGGGTTGCCGGAGAAGGGGACGGTCCAGTCCAGCGTGCCCTCCTCGACGGCCCAGCGGTCGGCGCCGGCCGCAGGCGCAGCCGCGACGGCGAGCGGAACGAGGGTGAGGACGGTGGCGAGGCGCGGCATCGGGTGTCTCCTGTCGATCACGGGGCTCGGGCGGCGTCAGGCATTGCGGGTGCGGGTCTGCTCCTCCGCTGCCGGAGGCCGGGGCCGGGCGAAGGGCAGCATCCGGACCAGCACGTCGTCGCGGAACACGACATGATGGCCGATTGCGGCGGCGGCATGGACGCCGACGGTGATCATCAGCACGTCGGCCAGCAGGCCGTGGAGTCCGCGGAAGAAGTCGCGCAGCGCCTGATCCGCATCAAGCAGGTTGGGGATCACGAAGGTGTCGAAGAAGCGCGTCGGGATCATCGTGTGCGACAGCGGGTCGGCCGAGACGTAGAGCCAGCCGGTGACCGGCATCGCGAACATCAGCACGTAGAGCAGGACATGGGACGCGTGGGCCGCCCAGACCAGCAGGACGCCATGCTCCCGCGGGGCCGGCGGCGCCGGGTTGACGAGCCGCCACACCAGCCTGACCAGCGCCAGCGCAAGTGCGACGAAGCCGAACGACTTGTGGAGCTGGTAGAGGACGTAGCCGAAGGCGCCGGGCATCTTCTCCTGCACCGGCAGGTCCTCCATGTAGAGGCCCAGCGCCACCATGCCGGCAAGCAGCACCAGCATCAGCCAGTGGAGCAGCTTCGCCACCGCGCCGTAGCGCTCGCGGGTATTGCGCACCTGCATCTCGGCCGCCCCTCTCGTCACCGCCGCCGCACGGACGCTCTGCGGCCGCGGCGGGCCGGGAACCGGTATCGCCCGATCCCCGGCCTCTGCGCAACGGCCGCGATGGTCTCCGGCCTCAGGCCTCGACGTCCGACTTGCGGATCGCCTCGCCGGAGATGCGGATGGTCACCGCGTCGCCGACGGCCGGGGCGTAGAGGCCGAGGCCGAAGTCCGAGCGGCTGACGGTCGTGGTGGCGGTGAAGCCGAGGGTGGTCTGGCCCGACATCGGGTGCGGCCCGTGGGCGTTGACGACCACGTCCAGCGTCACCTCGCGGGTCTCGCCACGGATGGTGAGGTCGCCGGTGACGGCGAGGGTGTTCTCGCCGGTCTGCTCGACGTGCGAGCTGACGAAGGTCGCCGTCGGGTAGGTGTCGGTCTCGAAGAAGTCGGCGGACCGCAGGTGCGCGTCGCGGTCGGCGAAGCCGGTGGACAGGCTCGCCGCCTGGATCGTGACCTCCACGCGCGAGGCCGCCGGATTGTCGGCATCGATGACCAGCACGCCCTCCCACTCGGTGAAGGTTCCCTGGGTGATGGAGAAGCCGAGGTGGTCGTATTCGAACAGGATCTGGGTGTGCGACCGGTCGAACACGTACTCCTCCTCCGCCGCCATGGCAGGGGCGGCGAGGGAAAGGCCGAGGATGGCGGCCGAGGCCAGGGACAGGGCATGCTTCATCGGATGTCTCCTCAAGTTTCCGGAAGTGTGGAGCCGGTGCAGGCGGCGCTGCCGCCCGCGGCGGTTGCGGGAACTGCGGGGATGGGGCCGGCCGGAGCTCAGCGGCCGGCGGGTCCTGCGGAACTCATGGCCGTCTCATGCGCTCATGCGCGCGCCGGCAGCCGGTCGCGGTCGTGGGGCGCGCCGAAGTCGATCTCCGGCCCGCGCGGCACGATCCGGTGCGGATTGATGGTGGCGTGGCTCTGGTAATAGTGGTTCTTGATGTGCTCCAGGCTCACCGTCGCGGCGACGCCCTCCATCTGGTAGAGTTCGCGGGTGTAGGCCCACAGGTTCGGGTAATCGACCAGCCGGCGGATGTTGCACTTGAAGTGCCCGAAGTAGACCGGGTCGAACCGGACCAGCGTGGTGAACAGCCGCCAGTCCGCCTCGGTCAGCCGGTCGCCGGCGACGTAGCGCTGGCGCGAAAGCCGGTCCTCAAGCCAGTCCAGCGTCTCGAACAGCGGCCCGATCGCCTCGTCATAGGCCTGCTGGGTGGTGGCGAAGCCGCACCGGTAGACGCCGTTGTTCAGCGTCTCGTAGACGCGGGCGTTGATCGCGTCGATCTCCGCGCGCAGATCCTCGGGGTAGAGGTCGAGGCCGGGGTTGCCGATCCCGCCACCCAGGTGGTCGAAGGCGGTGTTGAAGATGCGGATGATCTCGGCGGACTCGTTGTTGACGATGGTGCCGGTCTGCCTGTCCCACAGCACCGGCACGGTGACGCGGCCGGTGAACTGCGGATCGGCCTTCAGGTAGATGTCGCGCAGGAAGCGGGCGTGGTTGACATGGTCGGGGATGGCGCCGGGCACGTCATCGCGGAACCGCCAGCCGTCCTCGCCCATGTACCAGTCCACCACCGACAGCGAGATCGCGTTCTCCAGCCGCTTCAGGGCCCGCACGATCAGGGTGCGGTGCGCCCAGGGGCAGGCCAGCGAGACGTAGAGGTGGTAGCGCCCGGCTTCCGCCCGGTAGGCGCGCCTGCCGGCGGGGGCGCCGGTGCCGTCGGGCGTGATCCAGTCACGGAAGACCGTGGCGGCGCGCTCGAAACGCCCGCCGGTCGTGCTCGTGTCGTACCACTGGTCTCGCCACACGCCCCGCACGAGCAGGCCCATGGGATCCTCCTGTCGTTCTAGCGGTCGCCCCAGAGCCGCCGGGTGATCTCGGCCACGTGCCGTCCCTGGAAGCGGGCGAGCCCGAGCTCGCGCTCGGACGGCTGGCGGCTGCCGTCGCCGCCGGTGATGGTGCTGGCGCCGTAGGGCGACCCGCCCGTGATCTCGTCCAGCGTCATCTGGTCGCTCGCGGTGTAGGGCAGGCCGACGACGACGAAGCCCAGGTGCAGCAGGGTTGGAAGGAAGGTCAGGATCGTGCTTTCCTGCCCGCCATGCTGGGTGGCGGTGCTGGTGAACACGCTGCCGACCTTGCCGACGAGGGCGTTCTTCGCCCACAGGCTGCCGGTCTGGTCGAGGAAGTTGCGCATCTGGGCCGCCATGTTCCCGAAGCGGGTCGGCCCGCCGAAGATGATGCCGTCATAGTCCGCGAGCTCGGTCGGCTCCGCGATCGGCGCGGGCTGGTCAAGCTTGGCCCCGGCTTTCCTGGCCACCTCTTCCGGCATCAGCTCGGGGACGCGCTTGACGGTGACCTCCACGCCTTCGACCTCGCGGGCGCCCTCGGCGACGGCCTGCGCCATCCGTTCGATGTGTCCATAGGTGCTGTAGTAGAGAACGAGCAGCTTGGTCACGATGTTCCTCGTTGTGGAATCCGGGCCGGCTCCGGCCGGCGTCGGGGCACAACGTGGCGAGGCGGCCACCGTTCGATAAGTGGCCCATCCGTGAACGGATCGTTTCCGGTGGGAAACGCTAGCGCCGCCGGTTGACCAGCAGCACGCCCGCGAAGATCACCGCGATCGCCAGCCACACCCAGGCCGAGTGGCGCTCGCCGAAGGCCGCCATGCCGAACACGACGCCGGAGGCCGTGATCACGTAGCTGATCTGGCTGAAGTAGACTGGACCGGCGATGCGAAGAAGCTCGAAATAGAGCACGTAAACCGCTGCAGAAACGAAGAAAATTCCGATCGTGGCCCAGTCGCCGTCGTGCTGCGGCGGGAGCGGCAGGTAGAACGACCCGGTGGCCAGCATCGCCGGGACCAGCCACAGGGCGGCGGCGCACAGCATGCCGACGGCGAGCGTCATCGACGCTGCCCCCGGCGGCCAGGCTGCGCTGCGGTAGACGTTGCCAAGCGCCAGCAGCACCGGCATCGCGAGCCCGATCAGCAGCCAGTGCAGCGCTTCCGGGCCGGGCAGGCTGCTTTCCGGCAGCAGGATCAGCAGCGTGCCGGCCAGGCCGATGACGAGGCCGAGCCCGCGCAGCGGGTCGAAGCGGTCGCGGCGCACGGCCATCGCCACCGCATAGGTGAAGATCGGCGACAGGGCGAAAAGGACGCCGGTGAGCCCCGTGCCGATCGGCGCGACCACGGTGAACGCCAGCGTGTTGGGCAGCGAGTTCGAGACCAGCCCGGCGATCAGGTAGTAGCGCAGGTAGCGCGGGCCTGCCGAAAGCGGCACGCCGCGGGCGAGCGCAAGTGCCCCGATCAGCAGCGCGCCGCCGGCGCAGTTCCAGAAGGTGAAGGCCATCGGCGGCACGCCGGCCGCGGTCGCGATCCGCCCCAGCACCAGCATCGCGCCCCAAAGGCAGCCGAGCAGCACCAGGATCGCCAGCGGCAGGATATTAAGAGAAGACTTCAGGATATGTCTCTAACAGCTTGATTTAATGCAATGATGAGGCAATTCTTCATGCGCCGGGCCAATACGGGAAGGGATCAGAGGAACATCTCCCGGACGTCGATCGAGGACTCGCGGCCGACGCTGCCCAGGTGCTGGTCCAGCCAGCGGTCCGCATTCTGCCGGCCGAGCTCGCGCAGGTGGGTCAGGAAGTCCCAGTCGGCGTAGAGCTTGCTCGACGTGCCCAGCAGGCGCAGGTCCTCGGTGCCGTCCACCATGTGGATGTTCAGGCGCTTGTAGCGGCCCTCGTTGATCCGCTCCTCCTCCAGCAGCCGGGTGACGAACTCGATCGCCCGCATCTCGCGCATCAGACCGGCGTTGAAGGTGATCTCGTTCAGCCGCTCGGCGATGGCGGCCGCAGTCGTCGGCACCTCCTTGCGCCGGATCGGGTTGATGTGCACCAGCAGGATGTCGCGGCAGCGCGCGTTGTAGATCAGCGGATAAAGCGCCGGGTTGCCGGAATAGCCGCCGTCCCAGAAGGCGTCGTCGCCGATCCGCACCGCCTGGAACAGGAACGGCAGGCAGGCGGAGGCGAGGCAGGCCTCGACCGAGAGCTCGTCGGGCCGGAAGACCCGGATCTTGCCGGACAGCACGCTGGTGGCGGTGACGAACACTTTCGGCTCGCAGCGCTCGCGCAGCGCCGCGAAGTCCACCTGCTCGGCCAGCACCGTGCGCAGCGGATGCCAGTCGAACGGGTTGAACTGGTAGGGCGACAGTACGCGGGACATGATGTCGAACGCGAGCATCGCCGGCGAGCCGTCGAGATTCCAGTTGCCGGTGATCAGGTCGAACGGGGTGCGCGGGAACGGGGCGAACCGGCCGATGGTGGCGACCCGTCGCCAGAAGGCTTCCAGCGCCGCGATGGCGCCCTTGCGGCCGCCGGCCCGCATCCCGTTGGCGAGCACGACTGCGTTCATCGCCCCGGCGCTGGTGCCGGAGATCGCCTCGATCTCCAGCCGGCCGTCTTCCAGCAGCCGCTCCAGCACACCCCAGGTGAAGGCGCCGTGCGAGCCGCCGCCCTGCAGCGCCAGGTTGACCGTCCTGGTCTCCCGGGCCATCGGCGCGCTCAGTCGCCGATGTCGAAGTTGATGCCCTGGGCGAGCGGCAGGTTGCGCGAGTAGTTGATGGTGTTGGTCTGGCGGCGCATGTAGCTCTTCCAGCTGTCGCTGCCGGACTCGCGCCCGCCGCCGGTCTCCTTCTCGCCGCCGAAGGCGCCGCCGATCTCGGCG
>CALKHQ010000109.1 GCA_937988735.1 uncultured Alphaproteobacteria bacterium | reverse complement strand
CCGATTGCACGGGTGCCTTTCATCAGCTTGCGAACACCGTGTCGCAACCGTCACTTGCCGCCGTCGAGGTCGATGGTGTCCTCGTCGGTAAGGGCACCCGCGGCACCACCGACCACGCCGCCGATCGCTGCGCCGCCGAGCACGCTGCCGCCCGTGAGCGCCGAGCCGGCGGCGCCGACGCCCGCGCCGATTCCGGCGCCCGAAAGGCCGCGCTCCATGGGAGAGTCGCCGCACGCCGCCAGCGCCAGCAACGCCGCGCCGCTCAGAATGACCGCCAGATTGCGCATGTTCTTTTCTCCTCTGATCCGGCGCACGCTCGCAATGTCGCCGCCGCCGTCACTCTGGATAACGGCCGAACCGGAGGGAGGTTCATGATCGGGGGCTGAATTTTTCTCCATCTGCAGGCGTCGTTGCCGTTCGGGAGACGAGGCCCTATGCCGTATCATGGCACGTCCTGTGCTATTCAGGGTTTAGAAGCGCCCGCGTCCCGCGTCGCACCTGCCCCCGACCGAAAGCAGAGAAGGACCCCGAGGGTCCGCCCCAACGAGGAAACGTCTGATGTCCGACGAAAGTACGCGCAACAGCCTGGAAGAAGATGCGCTGATCATGCACGCCAGCGGGCGCCCCGGTAAGCTGGAGATCGCGCCCACCAAGCCGCTGATCACCCAGCGCGACCTGTCCCTCGCCTATTCGCCCGGCGTGGCCGCCCCCTGCCTGAAGATCGCCGCGGACCCCGACAGCGTGTTCGACTACACCGCCCGCGGCAACATGGTGGCCATCGTTTCCAACGGCACCGCGGTCCTCGGCCTCGGCAACATCGGCGCGGCGGCGTCGAAGCCGGTGATGGAAGGCAAGGCGGTGCTGTTCAAGCGCTTCGCCGACATCGACGGCATCGACATCGAGATCGACAGCGAGGACGTGGACGCGGTGATCAATGCCGTGCGCTACCTCGGCCCGAGCTTCGGCGGCATCAACCTCGAGGACATCCGCGCGCCCGACTGCTTCATCATCGAGCAGCGGCTGCGCGAGCTGATGGACATCCCGGTCTTCCATGACGACCAGCACGGCACCGCGATCGTCACCGCGGCCGGGCTGATCAACGCCCTCGACCTGACCGGCCGCCGGATGGAGGACATCCGGGTGGTCGCCAACGGTGCGGGCGCCGCCTCCATCGCCTGCGTCGAGCTGCTGAAGGCGATGGGCGTCCGCCACGAGAACGTGATCCTCTGCGACCGCGACGGCGTGATCTACCAGGGGCGCGAGAAGGGGATGAACCAGTGGAAGTCGGCCCATGCGGTGCCGACCGACCGCCGCACCCTGGCCGAGGCGCTGGAGGGCGCCGACGTCTTCCTCGGCCTCTCCGCGGCCAACTGCGTCACCCGCGAGATGGTCGCGTCGATGGCAGACCGCCCGATCATCTTCGCCATGGCGAATCCGGTGCCGGAGATCACCCCGGAGGAGGTGAAGGCGGTGCGCGACGACGCGATCGTCGCCACCGGCCGCTCCGACTATCCGAACCAGATCAACAACGTGCTCGGCTTCCCCTACATCTTCCGCGGGGCGCTCGACGTCCGCGCCACCACCATCAACGAGCCGATGAAGATCGCCGCCGCCGAAGCGATCGCCGCGCTGGCGCGCGAGGACGTGCCCGACGAGGTCGCGAACGCCTATGGCGGGCGGCGGCTGCAGTACGGGCCGGAGTACATCATCCCGGTGCCGTTCGACCCGCGGCTGATCGCGACGGTGCCGCTGGCGGTGGCCAAGGCGGCGATCGACAGCGGCGTCGCCCGGCGGCCGATCCAGAACCTCAGCTCCTACCGCAAGGTGCTGGAATCGCGCCTCGATCCCACCGCGGCCGCGCTGGAGCTGATTTTCGAGACGGTCCGCCAGAACCCGCAGCGGGTGGTGTTCTCCGAGGGCGAGGAGGAGCGGTCGGTCCGCGCCGCCCTCGCCTTTTACAACGCCGGCTTCGGCACGCCGCTCCTCGTCGGCCGCGAGGAGGTGATCATCGACACCATCAAGCGGCTGGGGCTGCGCAATGCGGATTGCCTCGAGATCCACAACGCGCGGCTGACCGACGAGCGCGAGCGCTACACCGAGTTCCTCTACGCGCGCCAGCAGCGCAAGGGCATGCTGTTCCGCGACTGCGCCCGCCAGGTGAACCAGAACCGCAACGTCTTCGCCGCCTGCATGGTCGCCTGCGGCGACGCGGACGCCATGGTCACCGGGCTCACCCGCAGCTTCGGTGTCGCCTATGACGACATCCGGCTGGTGTTCGACGCCAAGCCGAACAAGATCGTGTTCGGCCTGGCCATGGTGCGGGCGCGCGGGCGGACGGTGTTCGTCGCCGACACCAACGTCAACGAGCAGCCGACGCCGGAGGCGCTGGCCCGGATCGCGATCCAGGCGGCGTCCCACGTCCGCAAGATGGGCCACGAGCCGCGGGTCGCCTTCTGCGCCTTCTCCAACTTCGGCAACCCCTGGCGCGACAGCAGCGCGATCATGCGCGAGGCGGTCGCGATCCTCGACGACCAGGGCGTGGATTTCGAATACGACGGCGAGATGGCGCCGGACATGGCGCTCGACCCCAACCTGCGCGCGAAGTTCTATCCCTTCGCCCGCATCAGCGGGGCGGCCAACGTGCTGATCATGCCGAACCTGCACACGGCCAACATCGCCTTCAAGCTGGTGCAGCAGCTCGGCGGGGCGACGGTGATCGGCCCGCTGCTGCTGGGGCTGACCCACCCGATCGAGATCACGCCGATGCGCTCGACGGTGACCGACATCGTCAACGCTGCCGCGCTTGCGGCCCACGAGGCGTGGACCCGGCAGGCGGACCGGTAGGAGAAGGGGCGCGGGAGCGGCGGCAGCGCCCTCCCGCGGGCGCCTCACGCCTCGCGGCGGAGTTCCTCGCCGCGGCGGGCCGCGAGATCGCGCGGAGAGATGCGGGACGCGGCAAGCTGGCCGTCGACGTGGCGGCCCTGGAAGAGGTGGACGCCGTATTCCAGGCCGAGCGCCACCGACGCCGAGCTGTCGCAGGCGTTGAAGATGAAGCGGCTGGGGTCGTTGCGCTTGAGCTGCTCGGCGAAGGCGCCGAGACCGCCGCTGCGCACGGCGCGGATCGCGTTCTGGTCGGCGTTGAACTTGACGAAGTCCACGCCGAGCCGGCCGCGATCGACGAAGGGCAGCGACAGGTAGTCCACCCCGTCGAGGCAGACGCGATAGCCGCGGCTGGCGAGCATGTCGCGGGCAAAGGCGAAGGCGCGCAGGTCCGCCAGCGCGTCGGCGAGGTCGATCTCCACCAGCACCGAGCCGCGGCCCGTGCCGGGGAAGGACTCGTCGAAGTCGAGGAAATCCTGGGACAGCAGGGTTGCGACGTTCAGGTTCAGCGCCACGTGATGGCGGACGGTGGAATCGTCGTGGCGCAGCACGGCGGTGAGCACCCGGGCGTCGAGGCTCTCGCACAGCCGGCGGTACAGCCAGCGGCAGCTGCGCACGTCGTGCTTCGGCGCCATCACCGCTGCGAGCTCGTCCACCGCGAAGTAGAGCTCATCGTAGATCGGCTTCATCGCGCCGTTGCGCGCGACCGCGCAGATCGGCTGGCGGCGGAGCGCGTTGGAGAGCTCGGCGTGGCGGAGCTGGGTTTCCAGCGCGGCCAGCACGTCCGGCGTCATCGGCTGGCGGCGCGAAGGCCGGAGCGGCCCCTCCTCCGGCGACCGCCCCCGGCCGAGCGCCCGCACGGCGGCGGTGCGCACCTGCTCGCAGTGCTCGATGAACAGCGGCAGTTCCTCGCCGAGATCGAAATAGGTGGCGAAGCCCTGGTCGCCGGGGCCGTGGATCTGCGCCACCGGATCGTCGGGGAACAGGTAGCGGATCTTCAGCACCGCGCTTTCCACGTCGCGCGGCTGGGCGTCCTTGGCGATGAAGACGATGTCGCGGTTGCCGAGCAGGAAGGTGCGGCCGTCGAAGACGCGGGCGTGCGCGTTGAAGTTGGCGATGGCGACGTTGAGATATTCGGGGCGCCGGCTGGCGGGCGACAGGCGCGACAGGTGGATATGGACGGCGATCCTCCCGGGGGAGGGATCGGGCAGCCGCAGCGCGTAGTCGACCAGCTGGTCTTCGGCGCCGGGACGGGACCCGGTGCGGAGGGCCGAAGCCGGATCGATCTGATAGCCCATGGACGAGGTTCCGCTGCACGTGGCTGACGGGCGGAATACTGGGGCCGACATGGTGAATGAAAGGTGAAGCGCGCCGTCTGCGGCCGGAACCCCGCGGCGGTGCGCATCCGTTGCCTGCACCGGCGCCTGCCGCTTGTTGCCAGGCGCCCGGATGGTCCACAGTGTAGTCACCGAACCTGCGACACGGAGGTGGGCGAATGGCCGGCAGCGGCAGTTTCGAGCTTCACGAGGATCCGGCAAAGCTGAAGGCGGAGACGATCGAGCAGCATCGCGCCATCGTCTCCATCATGGAGGAGCTGGAGGCGGTCGACTGGTACAGCCAGCGGGTGGACGCCTCGAGCGACCCGGAGCTGGCTGCGGTCCTGGCGCACAACCGGGACGAGGAGATCGAGCACGCGGCGATGACGATCGAATGGCTGCGCCGGCGGAACCCGACCTTCGACGAACAGCTGCGCACCTATCTGTGGAGCGACGGGCCGATCACCACGGTCGAACAGCGCGCCGTGGCCGGCGAGGCGACATCCGCCGGTGGCGGGGCGCCGCGCACCGCGGGTGCCAGTGACACCGCCGGCTCGCTCGGCATCGGAAGCCTCAAGGAGGGAGCGGTCTGATGGACGACCTGCACCGCAATCTCGCACCGATAACGTCTGCCGCGTGGGAGATGATCGACGAGCAGGCGCGCAGCACGCTGAAGCGCACGCTCGCCGCCCGCCGGCTGGTGGATTTCGTCGGCCCGCTCGGCTGGTCGCATTCGGCGATCAGCACCGGCCGGGTCCGGCCGCTGACCGAGCGGCCCCACGAGCGGGTCGAGGCCGCAACGCGCATCGTGCAGCCGCTGGTCGAGTTCCGGGTGAACTTCGAGCTGAACCGGGCCGAGCTCGACGGCGTCGCCCGCGGCGCGAAGGATCCGGACCTTGACCCCGTCCGCGAGGCCGCGCTCGCCATCGCCAAGGCCGAGGACCGCGCCATCTTCCACGGCTATGCCGCGGCGGGGATCACGGGCATCGCCGAGGCGGCGGATTCCGGGCCGCTGACGGTGACCGAGGACTACGAGCACTATCCCGCCGTCGTCGCCCGGGCGACCGGCATCCTGCGCGCCGCCGGCGTCGAGGGCCCCTATGCGATCGCGCTGGGCCCGCGCTGCTACGCCGGGCTGACCCAGACCGCCACCGCCGCCGGCTACCCGGTGATCAAGCATGTGGAGCGGCTGGTGGACAAGCCGGTGATCTGGGCGCCGGGGGTCGATGGCGCGGTGGTGGTGAGCCTGCGCGGCGGCGACTTCGAGCTCACGGTCGGCCGCGACCTGTCCATCGGCTACCACGACCACGACGCGACCACGGTGAGCCTCTACATCGAGGAGAGCTTCACCTTCCGCGTGCTGGGGCCGGAGGCTGCGGTGCCCCTGTCCTACGACCGCCCCGCGGCAGGCGCATAGCGCAGGCACAAGAACGGCCCCGCCGACCGTGCCGGCGGGGCCGTTCTTCCATGGCGGTCAGGCTGCGCCGCGCCGGTTGGCGACCAGGTCGTCCACCACCGACGGATCGGCCAGCGTGGAAACGTCGCCGAGCTGGTCGTGCTCTCCGGCCGCGATCTTGCGCAGGATGCGGCGCATGATCTTGCCCGAGCGGGTCTTCGGCAGGCTTGGCGCCCACTGGATGTGGTCGGGGCTCGCGATCGGGCCGATCTCGCGCCGGACCCACTTCACCAGCTCGGCGCGCAGCTCCTCGGTGGGCGTCTCGCCGGCGATGAGGGTCACATAGGCGTAGATGCCCTGGCCCTTGATCTCGTGCGGGAAGCCCACGACCGCCGCCTCGGCGACCTTGTCGTGGGCGACCAGCGCCGATTCGATCTCGGCCGTGCCCAGCCGGTGGCCCGAGACGTTGATCACGTCGTCCACACGGCCGGTGATCCAGTAGTAGCCGTCCTCATCGCGGCGGCAGCCGTCGCCGGTGAAGTACTTGCCGCGATAGGTGGTGAAGTAGGTCTGGGCGAAGCGCTCGTGGTCGCCGTAGACCGTCCGCATCTGGCCCGGCCAGCTGTCGGCGATGCAGAGGTTGCCGGTGCAGGCGCCCTCCAGCTCCTTGCCATCGTTGTCCACGATCACCGGCCGCACGCCGAAGAAGGGCAGCGTCGCCGAGCCCGGCTTCTGCGGGATGGCGCCGGGCAGCGGGCTGATCATGATGCCGCCGGTCTCGGTCTGCCACCAGGTGTCCACGATCGGGCAGCGGCCGTC
>CALKHQ010000108.1 GCA_937988735.1 uncultured Alphaproteobacteria bacterium | reverse complement strand
GGCTTGACCGGACGATCCCCGGGGCGGACGCAGTGCGCCCGGCGTTGCCGGGTTCGCGCCGGCGGTGCCCGACGCCCGACGCCCGGCGTGCGGCCGCTGTCGCGTGGGTGGTCCGGTCGAGCCGGACCACGACGCGGGAGGAGGGGCGGCACCGTCCCCAGCCGGCAGCACGCAGAGGCCGCACCCCCACCCGTCATCGTCCGGCTCGACCGGACGATCCCCGGGGCGGACGCAGTGCGCCCGGCGTTGCCGGGTTCACACCGGCGGTGCCCGTTTGCCCGACGCCCTGCGCGGCCGCTGTCGCGTGGGCGGTCCGGTCGAGCCGGACCACGACGCGGGAGGAGGGGCGGCATCGTCCCCAGCCGGCAGCACGCAGAGCCCGCACCCCCACCCGTCATCGTCCGGCTTGACCGGACGATCCCCGGGGCGGACGCAGTGCGCCCGGCGTTGCCGGGTTCACGCCGGCGGTGCCCGTTTGCCCGACGCCCTACCCGGCCGCTGTTGCGGGACCGCGACCGCGAGGGATGGTGCGCAGGGGTTTTCGCCGCGCCGCGGGTGTGCCATCAGGGAGGGGCGGCAGGCGAAGGGGACTCATGACCGACTGGACGATCGCGGGCGGGGACGCGCTGGTCGGCGGCGCCATCGGCCGGGCCGACATCCACATTGCCGACGGCCGGATTGCGGCCGGCGCGCCCGCGGGCGCGCGCACCATCGACGCCTCCGGCCTGCTGGTCCTGCCCGGCATCGTCGACATCCACGGCGACGGCTTCGAGCGCCAGGTGATGCCGCGGCCGGGCGTCACCTTCGACCTCGACATCGCGCTCCACGACACCGACCGCCAGCTCGTCGCCAACGGCATCACCACCGCCTTCCTCGGCCTCACCGTTTCCTGGGAGCCGGGGCTGCGCAGCCTGGACAACGCCCACCGCTTCGTCGCCGCGCTGCTGCGGCTGCGCGACCGGCTCGCCTGCGACACCCGGCTGCACCTGCGCTGGGAGACCTTCGCCTTCGAGGCGGTGGACGCGGTGTGCGGCTGGCTGGACCAGGCGGAGGGTGCGATCCTCGCCTTCAACGACCACACCACCGGCACCGCGCTCGCCTTCCAGGGGAAGATCCCCGGCAACCCCAGCCCGGCCGCCGTGGCGCGCAAGTTCGCCTCCTGGGCCGACCGCGCCGGGCTGCCGCTCGACGACTACCGCGCGCTGGTGGCGCGGGTGTGGGAGCGGCGGGAAGACGTGCCGGCGACGGTGGAGGCGGTGGCGGCCCGGGCGCGGGCGGCCGGCGCGGTGCTGCTCGCCCACGACGAGGCCTCGCCGGAGGAGCGGGCGCGGTACCGGGCGCTGGGTGCTGTCGCCTCGGAGTTCCCGATCACGGTCGAGACCGCGCAGGCCGCGCGGGCGGCAGGGGAGCACGTCATCCTCGGCGCGCCGAACATCCTGCGCGGCGGCAGCCACACCGGGGCAATGGGGGCGGCGGCCGCGGTGCGCGACGGCCTGTGCTCGGTGCTGGCCTCCGACTACTACTCCCCGGCGCCGCTGCTCGCGCCGTTCCGGCTCGCCGCCGACGGCGTGCTGCCGCTGGCCGAGGCGTGGGCGCTGGTGTCGGCCAATGCCGCCGCGGCCGCCGGCCTTCCCGACCGCGGCGCGCTCGCCGCCGGGCAGCGGGGCGACGTGATCCTGGTCGATGCGGCCGGCGGCCTGCCGCGGGTGGCTGCCGCCTTCGTCGCCGGCCGCAAGGTCTACGACACCCGCTGAGCCTGTTCGCATGGCGCACATCGGTGCGCCGGCGCGGCCTTGCCCCTACCGCCCGTCCGTCCCCGCGCTAAGCTCGCGCCGGGGAGGGCGGCATGCGCACCCAGGTCTGCATCGTCGGCGGCGGCCCCGCGGGGCTGCTGCTGGGCCAGATCCTGCATCGGGCAGGCATCGACACGCTGCTGGTCGAGCGACGCAGCCGCGCGCACGTGATGGCCCGCATCCGCGCTGGCGTGCTGGAGCAGGGCACGGCCGACATGCTGCGCGCGGCCGGGGTCGGCGCGCGCATGGACCGGGAAGGGCTGGTGCACGAGGGGGTGGCGCTCGCCTTCGCCGGCCGGCAGGTGCGGATCGACTTCCGCCGCCTCACCGGCAAGGCGGTCACGGTCTACGGCCAGACCGAGGTGACCAGGGATCTCTACCTGGCCCGCGACGCCATGGGCGGCCGCATCGTCGACGCGGCGGACGCGGTGGCGATCCACGACGCGGACACCGACGCCCCCTGGGTGAGCTGGCGCCGGGACGGGACCGAGCACCGTGTCGCCTGCGACTTCGTCGCCGGCTGCGACGGCTTCCACGGCGTCAGCCGCCGGACCATTCCGGCGCAGGCGCTCACCGTGTTCGAGCGGGTCTATCCCTTCGGCTGGCTGGGCGTGCTGTCGGAGACGCCGCCGGTGTCGGACGAACTGATCTACGCCAGCCACGACCGCGGCTTCGCCCTCTGCTCGATGCGCGGCCCGCGGCTCAGCCGCTACTACGTCCAGTGCCCGGCCGACGATCCGCTGGAGGCGTGGCCCGACGCGCGGTTCTGGGACGAGCTGCGCCGCCGGCTGCCGGAGGAGGCGGCCGACCGGCTGGTTACCGGCCCGTCGGTGGAGAAGTCGATCGCGCCGGTCCGCAGCTTCGTCGCCGAGCCGATGCGCTGGGGCCGGCTGTTCCTCGCCGGCGACGCGGCGCACATCGTGCCGCCCACCGGCGCCAAGGGTCTCAACCTCGCCGCCTCCGACGTGCACTACCTGGCGCAGGCGCTGATCCGCTGGTATGTCGACGGCGACCGCGAGGGGCTCGACCGCTATTCGGAGACCGCGCTGCGCCGGGTGTGGAAGGCGGAGCGCTTTTCCTGGTGGATGACCTCGACCCTCCACCTGTTCCCGGAGACCGGCCCGTTCGGCCGCCGCCTCCAGCTCGCGGAGCTCGACTATCTCGCCGGCTCCGAGGCGGCGCGCACCGCGCTCGCCGAGAACTACGTCGGCCTGCCGTTCTGACCGGCTCACGCCGCGCGGGCGATCATCTCCACCGGCGCCAGCAGGCCCTGCTCCAGCGCGGCCATTACATTGCCCACCCGCTGCGGCGTCGCCGGTCCCATCAGCACGTGCAGGCTGAGCGGCGGCGGCCCCTGGCGGGCGGCGGTCTCGCGGAGCCGCCGCCACAGCGCGAGGCAGAAGGCGCGGCGGTCGTGCTCCTCCACGATGGCGAAGCCGGCCGCGGCGAGGAGCGCGCGGTAGGTCTCGGGCGTCTCGACGAAGCTGGTCTCCGCGCTCGCCGCCCATGGCATGGGATAGGGGATCGGGTCCGGCCGCCGGCGCATCAGGTCGTAGACGCAGAACAGGCCGCCCGGCTTCAGCACCCGCCGGGCCTCGGCGAACAGCCCCGCCTTGTCCGTGACGTTCATGCCGACGTGGATCAGGGTCGCCCGGTCGAACTGCCCGTCGGCGAAGGGCAGCGCCAGCGCGCTGCCCTGATGGAAGCGCACCCGGTCGGCCAGGCCGCAGCGCCGGGTCAGCGCATTGGCGCAGGCGACGTAGTCCGGGGTCAGGTCCACGCCATCGACTTCGCAGCCGTGGGCCGCAGCGAAATGGCGGGCGGGGCCACCGAGGCCGGAGCCGATGTCGAGCACGCGCATGCCGGGCGCCAGCCCGAGATCCCGCGCGATCTCCACCGTCACCGGCTTCCAGCCGGTGTGAAACTCGTCCACGCCGGAAAGGTCGTCCGGCGCCAGCCGCTCCACGTCCTTCCCCGCCGTCCTCAGCGCGGCGAGGATCGCCGTCTCCAGCCCGCTGCGGCTGTAATGCTCCGCGACCCGTTCCTCGACGCCCATGCGCGCCTCCGACCTGCGGGAGGCCGCCATCGTAGCGCGCCGGCCGCACGGCGGGTACCGGTTTCCCGGCCATCCTTTCGGGGCCGGGCATCCCCGGGCCGGCTTGCCACGCCGGCGGCGCCCGAGGGGATCGCGCAACCGGTTGGCGTCGGGGGCGCGGGGCGCTACGGTCCCGGGCAGAGAGAGACGGATCCGGGATGACCGACCACGCGGAACGGGATGGCAGGGGGGCGCGGACGCGGCGCAGGGTGCTCGGCGACGCCCATGTCGATCGCGCCGAGGCGGCGGCGACCGAGTTCGACGCGCCGTTCCAGGCGCTGATCACCGCGGCCGCCTGGGATCGGGTGTGGTCGCGGCCGGACATCACGCCGCGGGAACGCAGCATGCTGACCATCGCGCTGCTGGCGGCGCTGGGCCACGAGGACGAGCTGGCGATGCACGTGCGGGCGACCGCGCGCACCGGCGCCACCGCCGCCGACATCCGCGAGGCGCTGCTGCACGTCGCGATCTATGCCGGCGTGCCGGCGGCCAACCGCGCGTTCAGGGTGGCGAAGCGGACGCTCGCCGAGATGGCGACGGGCCGGGAGGAGCAGGAGAACGGCGGATGACCGCATTCAGCCCCCGCGACTGGTCGGCGCACCCGCCGCTCGTCCATCCCGACTACGGGTCCACGGTGCTGCGCGGGCCGGGCCAGCCGCCGGTCAAGGTGCCGGCGACGGCGTCGGAGCGGACCGGGCCCGTGTTCGGCGGGGCCAGCATCGGCAGCCTCGACGCCGATCTCACCCGCAACGGCCGCGTCAACGGCGAGCCGCTGGGTGAGCGGATCATCGTCTGCGGTCGCGTATCGGACGAGGCGGGCCGGCCGGTGGCGGGCGCCCTGGTGGAGCTGTGGCAGTGCAACGCCGCCGGCCGCTACATCCACCGCACCGACCAGCACGACGCGCCGCTCGATCCCAACTTCTTCGGCGCCGGCCGCTGCGTCACCGACGGCGAGGGCCGCTACCGCTTCCTTACCATCCGCCCCGGCGCCTATCCGTGGGGCAACCACCACAACGCCTGGCGCCCGGCCCACATCCACTTCTCGCTGTTCGGGGCCTCGATCGTGTCGCGGCTGGTGACCCAGATGTATTTCCCGGGCGACCCGCTGCTGCCCCTCGACCCGATCTTCAACGGCGTGCCCGAGGGCGCGCGTGACCGGCTGGTGGCGCGCTTCGACCTCGACGTGACCGAGCCGGGCTTCGCCCTCGGCTACGTCTTCGACATCGTGCTGCGCGGCCCGGCGCAGACGCCGATGGAGTGAGCCCTGTGCCGCGACAGACCCCATCCCAGACCGTCGGACCCTTCTTCGCCTACGGGCTCACGCCCGGCCAGTACGGATACGGCCACGCCGACGTCGCCGGCCCCGTGCTGCGCGACGGGACGACGCCCGGCGAGGCGATCCGCATCGAGGGCTGCATCTACGACGGCGCCGGCAAGACCGTGCCGGACGCGGTGGTGGAGATCTGGCAGGCGGACGGCCAGGGCCGCTATGCCAGCCAGGCAGCCGCGGCCGGCGCCAACACGGCCTTCACCGGCTTCGGGCGCTGCGGCACCGGCACGCTGCCGGGCGACATGTTCGTGTTCGAGACGGTGAAGCCCGGCGCGCCGGGCGACGGCCAGGCGCCGCACGCAACGCTGGTGCTGTTCATGCGCGGGCTGCTCACGCATCTGTTCACCCGGATCTACTTTTCCGACGACGCCGCGCTGCATACCACCGACCCGGTGCTCGCCGCGGTGCCGGACGCGCGCCGCCATACCCTGGTCGCCCAGCGCCGCGACACCCCGCAGGGGCCCGTCTACCGCTTCGACATCCACATGCAGGGGGAGCGGGAGACGGTGTTCCTCGACATCTGACCGCGATGGCGGTCACGCCCCTCGATTCCCCCCTGTTCGGCGGGCTGCTCTCGGACCGGGAGTTGGCGGCAATCTTCTCCGACGCCCGGCTGGTGGCGGAGATGGTGGCGGCCGAGCGGGCGCTGGCGCGGTGCGAGGGCCGGCTGGGGGTGATCCCGGCGGCCCACGCCGCGGCGATCGACGCCGCGCTGGCGCAGGTTTCGCTCGACCCGGCGACGCTCGCCGCCGGCACGGCCGCCGACGGTGCGCCGGTGCCGGCGCTGGTCGCGGCGCTGCGGGCGGCGGTGGGCGGCGAGGCGGCCGGCTTCGTCCACTGGGGCGCCACCTCGCAGGATATCCTCGACACTGCGACCGTGCTCCAGCTCGCCGCGGCGCTGCCCGTGCTGGAGGCGCGGCTGGAGGCAGCGATCAGGGCGCTGGCGGCGCTGGCCGACCGCCATCGCGCCACCGTCATGATCGGGCGGACCGGCGGCCAGCAGGCGGCGCCGACCACCTTCGGGCTCCGGGCGGCCTCCTGGCTCGCGCCGCTGGTCCGTCACCGCCGCCGGCTGCACGAACTGAGGCCGCGGGTGCTGGTGGCGTCCCTCGGCGGGGCGGTGGGCAACCTCGGCGCGCTCGGCGGCCGCGGGCCGGAGGTGGCGGCCGCCTTTGCCGCCGAGCTGGGCCTGGCCGAGCCGGCGATGCCCTGGCACGCCCAGCGTGACGGGCTGGCCGAGGCCGGCGCCTGGGCCGGCTTTGTCACCGGTTCCCTCGGCCGCATCGCGCAGGACGTGATCCTCCTCGCGCAGAACGAGGTCGGCGAGCTGCGGCTGCGCGGCGCGGGCGGCTCCTCGACCATGCCGAACAAGGCGAACCCGGTGGCGGCCGAGGCGGTGCTGGCGCTGGCGCGGGCCGCACCCGCCCTCGTCGGCCAGCTCGGGCAGGCGCTGGTCCACGCGCAGGAGCGCGACGGCGCGGCCTGGACGCAGGAATGGCTGGCGCTGCCCCAGCTCGTCGTCGGCGCCGGCGCCGCGCTCGCACGCACGCTGGCCCTGCTCGAGGCGCTGGAGGTGGACGCGGCGCGCATGGCCGCGAACCTGGACGCGACCCGGGGACTGGTGCTGGCGGAGGCGGCGGTGTTCGCGCTCGCCGCGCACATGCCGCGGGCGGACGCGCGCGCCGCGGTGGACGCCGCCTGCGCCGCGGTCGCCGCGGGGGACGGGTCGCTGGTGGCGGTGCTGCGCACGCGGGCGGCGGCGCCGGTGGACTGGGAGCGCCTCGCCGATCCGCTTGCAGCCGCCGGGCCGGCCGACGCCCTGATCGACCGCGTGCTGGCGGCTGCGGCGGCGTGAGGCGGGCGCGCGCCGGCCGATTGTCGGCAGACGGCAATGCCGCTAACGTGACGGAAAATTCAGACCTTTGAATGCTGGCTGGACGCAGCAGAACAAGGGCAGCTCGTTGCAGGTAGTCTCATCCCCGGCCGGAGAGGCAGGAGCGCCGATGACGGCCGAACCGAAGGACAGCGAGGCACAGCGGATCGCACCGCTCCCGCGCGCGGGCCTTCCGGGCGGCGCCCGCGAGGCCGCCTTCGACGACCTGTGCCGGCTCGCCGCCCGGCTGTTCGCCGTGCCGATGGCGGCCATTGGCCTGATCGACGGCTCGCGGCTCCGGTACGAGGCGGCCGTGGGGCTCGACGGCGACGGGATCGAGCGGTCGGCCATGTTCCACGATCCGGTGCGCGACGGCGGCGGCGTCTTCTGGGTCGAGGATGCGCGGGCCGATCCGCGGCTGGCCGGCAAGCCGCAGGTGGCGGGGGCGCCGTTCGTCCGTTTCCACGCCGCTGCTCCGCTCGTGGTCGATGGCCGGGTGCTCGGCGTCCTGAGCGTGATGGACCGCGCCCCGCGGCGGCTGGCCGCGGACGAGGCGGAGACGCTCGCGACCCTCGCCCGTTCGGCGGAGACCCTGATCGCGCTGCGCCTGCGCGAGGCCGAGCTGCGCGCGGCCCGGTACGACCGCGAGGCAGCGGACGCGGAGATCAGGACCCAGGCGGACCGGCTGGCGGAGGTGCAGCGCGTCGCCCGGCTGGGGAGCTGGGAATACAGCTTCGACGATGACCGGCTCGCCTGGTCCGACGAGATGTTCCGCATCCTGGGGCTCGACCCCTCGGTGCATGTGCCGACGCGGGCGTTGTGGACATCGCTGATCCATCCCGACGACCAGGACCGCGCGGCGGAGGTGGAACGGCGGCTGCGGCAGGGCGGCATCCTGGACGAGGAGATCCGCATCGTCCGCCCGGATGGCGAGATCCGCCATGTGTGGTGCCGCGCCGAAGTGGTGACGGGCCCCGGCGCACGGCGGCTGGTCGGGACCGCTCAGGACATCACGGAGCTCAAGCGGATGGAGGCCCGCCTGCTGCAGGCGGAGAGCGATTTCGCACTCGCCGGCAGGCTGGCGCGCCTGGGGGCATGGTCGTTGGATCCCGTCACCGGCAAGGTCACCTGGTCCGACGAGATCTACGCCATCCACGAGATCGAGGCCGGGACCGAGATCTCGATCGAGGACGGTCTCCGCTTCTTCGCGCCCGGCTCGCGGGAGGGGGCAACGCGGGCGCTGGAGGCGTGTGTCCGCGATGGCGAGCCGTTCGATCAGGAGAACGAGCTGATCACGGCCACGGGCCGTCGCCGCTTCGTGCGCAGCATCGGCCAGCCGGTGCGCAACGAGCGCGGCGAGATCGTCGGCGTCCGCGGCGCGTTCCAGGACATCACCGACACCCGGCTCGCGCTGGATGCCCTGCGCGACAGCGAGGCGCGGCTGCGGCTCATCACCCGGGCGACTGCCGACACCATCTGGGAGCACGACCTGCGCACCGGCGAGGTGTGGTGGAGCGACGAGTTCCCGGCGCGCCTGGGCTACGACCCGGAGTCCTTCCCGCCGGCGAGCGAGACCTGGCGCCAGGCGGTGCACCCGGACGACCGCGAGCGGGTGTTCGCCGTGCAGCGCGCGGCGATGGAGGGCGACGCCGAGTCCTGGGAGGTGGCCTACCGCCTGCTGCGCAGGGACGGAACGGTGATGCACGTGCTGGACCGCGCCTTCCTGATGCGCGACGCCGACGGCCGCGTGGTGCGGGAGGTGGGCGGCCTCACCGACATCTCGCAGCGGGTGGAGTACGAGGAGCGCCTGCACCAGGCGCAGCGGCTGGAAGCGATCGGCCAGCTGACCGGCGGCATCGCCCACGACTTCAACAACCTGCTCACCGTCATCCTCGGCAACGCCGAGCTGCTGTGCGAGCGGCTGAACGACGACGAGCCGTCGCGCCGGCTCGCCAGCATGACGGCGGCCGCCGCCCAGCGCGGCGCCGAGCTGACCGGGCGGCTGCTCACCTTCGCCCGCCGCCAGACGCTGAACCCGCGCCCGGTGGACGTGAACCGGCTGATCGCCGGGATGGACGAGCTGCTGCGCCGCACCCTCGGGGAGCAGATCGAGTTCGCGATCGCGCCCGGCCAAGGGCTGGGAAGCGCGGTGGTCGATCCGACGCAGCTGGAAAGCGCGCTGCTCAACCTCTGCATCAACGCCCGCGACGCCATGCCCGGCGGCGGCCGGCTCAGCATAGAGACGGCCAACGTGCGGCTCGACGAGAGCTATGTGGCCGGCCACGACGACGTGACGCCCGGCCAGTATGTGATGATCGCGGTCAGCGATACCGGCAGCGGCATGACGCCGGAGGTGCGTGCCCAGGCGTTCGAGCCGTTCTACACCACCAAGGGGCCGGGCAAGGGGAGCGGCCTCGGCCTCAGCGTGGTCTACGGCTTCGTCAAGCAGTCCGGCGGGCACGTGAAGATCTATTCCGAGCCGGGCGAGGGAACGACGGTGAAGCTCTACCTGCCGCGGTCCGACGCGCCGGCAGTGGCGCCCGCGCCGGCCGACCAGCCGCCGGAGACCGGCGGCATGGAGCGGATCCTGGTGGTCGAGGACGACGACCTGGTGCGCAGCCACGTGACCCAGCAGGTGCAGGGGCTGGGCTATTCGGTGGTGGCGGCGGCGAACGGCCCGGAGGCGATCGCCATCCTCCGCTCCGGCGAACCGTTCGACCTGCTGTTCACCGACGTGGTGATGCCCGGGGGCATGAACGGCCGGGAGGTGGCGGAGGAGGCGCAGCGGCTGAGGCCGGGCCTGCGCGTGCTGTTCACCTCCGGCTATACCGAGAGCGCGATCGTCCACCACGGGCGCCTCGACCGCGGGGTGCATCTGATCAACAAGCCGTACCGGCGCCAGGATCTCGCGCGCAAGCTGCGCCAGGTGCTGGACGAACCGGTCGGGCCGGTGGGGGGCAAGGCCGGCGACGGTGCAGGGCAATGACGGCGACAGGAGAGACGGGGGGCTGATGGCGCGGATACTGCTGATCGAGGACGACGCGCTGGTGCGGGAGACCCTGATGGCCCAGCTTGCGGGGGCCGGCCATGAGGTGGTGCCGGCCGCCCATGGCGGCGAGGGGCTGAAGGAGTTCGAGCGCACCTCCTTCGATCTCGTGGTCACCGACATCCTGATGCCGACGGTGGAGGGGCTCGAGACGATCAAGCGGCTGCGGGAGCTCGACTCCTCGGTCGCGATCATCGCCATGTCCGGCGGCGCGCGCAGCCTGATGGCCGACTCCGGCAATCCCCGAATCGACGTGCTGCGGTTCGCCGACGCCTTCGGCGCGACCCGCACGCTGCACAAGCCCTTCTCCCGCGCCGAGCTGCTGGCCGCGGTGGACGACTGCCTGCGGACGGCGACCGCCGGCAGCCGCGATTGAGGGGCTGACCCCACCCGCCTTTCATTTCTGCAAAGCGCATCGCGATCCCGGCGGTGGTCTGCATGCCCCGCGACAGCCAGCTTTGCCTGACGCCGCAGTCGGGCGGCGCAAGGCAGCCGTTGCGAGGATGAAATGGAATCGCTGGTTCTCGGATGCTCCCTGATCACGGTGATCGCGCGCGCGGAGCAAACCCGCGACCGCCCGCTCGCCGACGCGCTCGGCGACCCGTTCGCTGCGCTGTGGACGGTGCTCGGCGCCATCGCCGTCGCCGTGGCGACCGGGATCGCCGCCACCCTGGCGGGGGTGTGAGGGGCGGGGGCGGTGGCGGGTCTCGTCGCCGTCGGTCCCGCGCCGCGGCGGCCGTCGGCGACGGCCGCTCACCCGCCGCGCGTTCCACGCGTCGATCTCTCCCGCGAGGGGAGAGGCGGGTCGGTGCGCGCCACCTTTCCCCTCTCCCCTTGCGGGCAGGTCCCCTCTCCCCTTGCGGGCAGGGAGCGCGGGTGGGCTATCCTTGCCGTGGAGGACGACGATGGCGGAGAGCTTCAGTGTCGAGGGCGGCTGCCCCTGCCGGCAGGTGCGCTACCGGCTCACGAGCCGGCCGATGTTCGTGCACTGCTGCCACTGCCGCTGGTGCCAGCGCGAGACCGGGTCCGCCTTCGTGCTCAACGCGCTGATCGAGGCCGACCGGGTGGTGCTGCTGACCGGCGCGCCGGAGGTGGTGCCGACGCCGTCGGCAAGCGGCCGCGGCCAGAAGATCGCCCGCTGCCCCGCCTGCCGGGTGGCGCTGTGGAGCACCTATTCCGGAGCCGGCGATGCGGTGCGCTTCGTGCGCGTCGGCACGCTCGACGACCCCGACCTGCTGCCGCCGGACGTCCACATCTACACCGCCTCGAAGCAGCCCTGGGTGGTGCTGCCGGAAGGAACGCCGGCGTTCCCGGAGTACTACGACCGCGACACCCTGTGGCCGGCCGAGAGCCTGGCCCGGCGGCGGGCGGCGACCGGGCAGTCCTGAGGGAACCCGCCCGAGTTCCCATTTTGTTCTTGACAGGGCAAGGGCTGGATGCTAATCTCCTGCCATTCTCGACAGATGCGCCCAGGGCGCCGTCGGACGGGTTTCCGCCACGGCGCGGCTCGCGCGCGGAGTGGCGACCAGCCGCGCCGGACAGCGACGGTCTACCGCGGCGCACCTTTGCCCGTCATGCCCGGCCCTTGTGCCGGCATCCTGTGGCCGGTGCGCCCTCCCCGTGAGATGGCCGGGTCAGGCCCGGCCAATGACGTCAAAGGGGCGTCGAAAAGTGCCGCATGGGGCCCGGCATGACGAACGGGGCCGGCGGCTCCCGGCGTCAGTGCAGGGAGGCGGCGTCGGGGAGGTGGCGGAGCTTGTCGGGGTTGCGGACGACGTAGATGGCGACGATGCGGTCGTGTTCGATGTGGAGGGAGGTGGTCTGGATCACGCCGCCGTCCTCGACGGTGACGAAGCCGGGGAGGCCGTCGATCAGGGCGTAGCGGAGCAGGCGGGAGGGAGCGGTGCGGAAGGCCTGCGCCATCTGCGCGTGGCGGTCGAGGACCTGGGCGAGGCCCCGGAGCGGCCAGGGGGAGGCGGGAACCCTGCCGCCGCCGTCGGACCAGGCGACGACGTCGTCGGCGAGGAGCGTGCGCAGCCGGGTCATGTCGCCGTCGCGGGAGGCGGCGAAGAAGGCGGCGGCGATCGCCATCGCGCGCTCGCGCGGCACGGGAAAGCGCGGCCGGGCGCTGCGGACGTGGGCGCGGGCGCGGCTGGCCAGCTTGCGGCAGGTGGCGGGTTCGCGACCGATCGCCTGCGCCACCTCGTCGAAGCCGAGGCCGAACACGTCGTGAAGCAGGAAGGCGGCCCGCTCCAGCGGCGACAGGCGCTCCAGCGCCAGCATCAGCGGCAGGGTGACGTCGTCGGCGGCGTCATCCGTCTCCGCCTCGACGATCGGCTCGGGCAGCCACGGGCCGACATAGGTCTCGCGCCGGCGCCGGGCGGACTTCAGCACGTTGAGGCAGAGGCGGGTGACGATCGTCCGCAGCAGGGCCGCCGGCTGGCGGACCGTCTGCCGGTCCGTCGCCAGCCAGCGGGCCCAGGCGTCCTGGACCACGTCCTCGGCGTCGGCGACCGAGCCGAGCATGCGGTAGGCGAGGCGGAGCAGCCGGGGCCGCAGCTCGGCGAAGATGCGCTCGGGCTCGTGGTCGGACGTCATCGGCGGCGCCCGGCGTCCGCTATGCGGTGTGGACCGCGTCGACGGTGCACAGCGTCGGCGCGACCGACTTCGCGATGCCCGCGAACCGGGCAAGCAGCTCCCGGCTCGCGGGCTGCTGCACGAAGGCGTCGAAATGCTGTTTCGACGCCCACTGCGCGTAGTTGACGACCTTGGTGCCGTCGAGGCTGCGGTGGATGCAGGCGGAAACGAAACCGTCGTGGTGGCGGATCGCCTGTTCCGTCGTTTCCGACAGCGCCTGCACCAGCTCGGCCTGCCGTTCCGGCTCGACCTCGTAGATGTTGACGAGGGTGAGGACGTTCCGCCGAGGGTCGATGGATGCGATCTTCGTGTCTGCCATTGCCGTCTCCTTCAGGGGCGATTGCAATGACATGACAAGGGAGCCGCCGCGGATGTGACATGCCGGCTGCCGGCGGGAGGCCGGGGGCGGTCAGGCGCGTTCGAAGAAGCGGGCGATTTCCCAGTCGGTGACGCGGCGGTCGTATTCCGCCTGCTCCCAGCGGGCGGCGTGGAGGTAATGGTCCATCACCCGGTCGCCGAGGGCCTTGCGCAGCATTTCGGAGCGGTCGGCGGCGGCGATGGCGTCGCGCAGCGTGTGCGGGATCTCGCGCAGCCCCTGGTCGCCGTAGGCGTCGCCGGAATAGGGCGCCTCCAGCGGCAGCGCCTTCTCGATGCCGTCCAGCCCGGCCGCGATCTGCGTGGCGAAGGCGAGGTAGGGGTTGAGGTCGGCGCCGCCGACGCGGCACTCGATCCGCACCGCGCGCGAGCCGGCGCCGCAGACCCGGTAGCCGGCGGTGCGGTTGTCGAGGCTCCAGATCGCCTTGGTCGGCGCGAAGGTGCCGGCCTTGAACCGCTTGTAGGAGTTGACGTAGGGGGCGAGGAACAGGGTCAGCGCGTCGGCGTGGTGCAGCAGCCCGGCGAGATAGTGCCGCATCATCGCGGACATGCCGTGCTCCGCCTGCGGATCGTGGAACAGCGGCGTCGCGCCGTCGGCGCTCCACAGCGACTGGTGGATGTGGGAGGAATTGCCCGCGGCGTCGTCGTGCCACTTGGCCATGAACGAGATCGCATGGCCCTTCGCCCAGGCGATCTCCTTGCAGGCCGTCTTCATCACCGCGTGGCGGTCGGCCATGGTCAGCGCATCGGCGTAGCGGACGTTGATCTCCTCCTGGCCTGCGCTCGCCTCGCCCTTCGAGCACTCCACCGGGATGCCGGCGGCATTGAGGCCGTTGCGGATTGCCCGCATCACCTCCTCTTCCTTGGTGGTCTGGAAGATGTTGTAGTCCTCGTTGTAGGCGCTGATCGGGGTGAGCTTGCGGAAGCCGCGGGCCTGCGCCTCCTCGTAGCTCTCGCGGAACAGGAAGAACTCGAGCTCGGAGGCCATGAACGCCTTCATGCCGGCGGCCTCGAGGCGGGCGAGCTGCTTCTTCAGGATCGTGCGCGGCGCGTGCGCCACCTCCTCCTCGCCGTGGTGGTCGAACACGTCGCACAGCACCAGCGCAGTGCCCGGCAGCCAGGGCAGGCGGCGCAGGGTCGCAAGGTCGGGGCGCATGGTGTAGTCGCCGTAGCCCTGTGCCCAGCTCGTCGAGAGGAAGCCGGGAACCGTCGCCATCTCGATGTCGGTGGCGAGCAGGTAGTTGCAGCTGTGCGTCTCGCGCCAGCCGTGCTCGACGAAATGCTCCGCGTGGAAGCGCTTGCCCATCAGGCGGCCCTGCATGTCCACCTGCGCGGCGACGACGGTGTCGATCTCGCCGCGCGCCACCGCGTCGCGCAACTCGTCCAGCGTGAGCATTCCTGCCATGAAAACGTGCCTTCGTCCGGAAGGACCGGCGCGGGCCAAGGCCCGCGCCGGCACCACAATCAGCTGTAGCGGTACGGCGGGCCCGCCTTCCGCATGGTCTCGTTATAGTCCTTGAAGATCTGGACGACACGCGCCGCGCGGTCGCTCTCGGCGGCAATCTCGTCCCAGAACGCCTGCGCCTCCTGCTCGATCTGGCCCCATTCGGATTCGGGGATCGAGGTCAGCTCCAGCTTGCCGCCGGTGGTGCGGTAGTGGGCCTCGCCCCACCAGTACCAGTGCTGGCGGTAGTAGTGGGAGCTGTCCATGCTGAGCTGGAACAGGGTCTTCAGGTGCTCCGGCACCTCGGCCCAGCGCTCCGAGTTGGCGAAGTAGGAACCCGCCCAGGCGCCCGAGATCGGGTTGGTGAGGTAGTAGCTGGTCACGTCCGCCCAGCCGACGGTGTAGATCTCGGTGGTCGCCGAATCATTAAAAAAGTCGATGTCGCCGGTCTGGATGGCGACGCTGACGTCCTCGTAGGGCAGTGACACCGGGATCACGCCGAATCGCGACATGAACCGGCCGCCGGTGGGGAACATGTAGACCCGCAGGCCGTCGAGGTCGGCGATGCTGCGGATCGGCCGGGTGGTGGCGAAGTTGCACGGGTCCCACGCCCCGGTGCCGAGCCAGGTCACCCCTTCGACCTCGGAATAGGCCTCCTGCCAGATCTCGTTGAGGCCGTACCAGTTCCACAGCACCGGCACGTCGAGGCTGTAGCGGGAGGCGAAGGGGAAGTAGGCGCCGAACACCGAAACGTCGACCGGTGCGGCGATGGAGTCGTCATCCGACTGCACCGCGTCGATGGTGCCGTTCTGCAGCGCGCGGAACAGCTCGCCGTGGGAGACGAGCTGGTCGGCGTAGAACAGCTCGATCACCATCTCGCCGTTGGCCGCCTTGTTGAAGGCGTCGATCTGCGGCTTGATCACGTGCTCGCCCAGCGCCGGGCCGGCGTAGGTCTGCATGCGCCAGCGGATCTGCGTCTGGGACTTGACGTAGGGGGCGGCGATGGTCGAGGCAGCCGCCGCACCGGCGGTCGCGGCGCCGGCCCGCTTCAGGAAATCGCGTCGTTTCGTGGTCATCCGTGTCTCCCTTCTTGCTTGCATCGTGCGGGCGCCGTTGGCCGGCGGCCCTTTGGTTGTAATCCGGGTGCGATCGCCGTTCCTCCCTTCCGTTGCCTGCCATCGGCCCGTCAGCGGATCCGGAACTCGCCGGGCAGCCACATCGCGATCTCCGGGAAGGCCATCACCAGCGCCAGGCCGAGGACCATCACGGCCACGAACGGCCACACCGAGCGGTAGATGTCGCCGAGGGTGATCTCCGGCGGTGCCATCGCCCGCATCAGGAACAGGTTGTAGCCGAACGGCGGGGTCATGTAGGCGATCTGGCAGGTGATGGTGTAGAGGATGCCGTACCAGACCGGGTCGAAGCCCAGTGACACCACCAGCGGCACGTAGAGCGGGGCGACGATCACCAGCATGGCGGTGTCGTCGAGGAACATCCCCATCAGCAGGTAGCTCACCTGCATCATGATCAGGATGGTCCAGGGCGACAGTCCCCACTCCTCGACGAAGAGGGCGCCCAGCGCCCGCCCCGCGCCCAGCCCGTCGAACACCGCGCTGAAGGAGAGGGCGGCGAGGATGATCCACATGAACATGCAGCTGATGGCGAGCGTCTTGCGGACCGTCTCCTCGATCACCTTCCGGGTCAGCCGTCGCCGCCACGCCGCGGCGACCATTGCCGAGGTTGCGCCCACCGCCGAGCTTTCCACCAGGCTGGTGTAGCCGAGCAGGAACAGCCCGCTCATCAGGAAGAAGATCGCGAGCGGCAGGATGCCTGCCCGGAGCAGCGCGAGCTTCTCGACGAGCGGGATGTTCCGCTCCTCCTTCGGCAGCGCCGGGCCGAGGTGCGGCTGGAAGTAGCAGCGGATGAGGATGTAGAGGACGAACAGCCCGGCCAGCATCAGCCCGGGGAAGACGCCGGCGAGCCACAGCGGGCCGACCGGCACCTTGGCGATCATGCCGTAGAGCACCAGCACGACGCTGGGCGGCACCAGGATGCCCAGGGTACTGCCCCCCTGGATCACGCCGGTGATCATGATCTTGTCGTAGCCGCGACGCAGCATCTCGGGCAGGGCGATCGAGGCGCCGATCGCCATGCCGGCGACGCTGAGCCCGTTGATCGCGGAGACGGCGACCATGACGCCGATGGTGCCGATGGCCAGCCCGCCGCGCACGGGCCCCGCCCAGACATGGAACATGCGGTAGAGGTCTTCGGCGATGCCCGACTCCGCCAGCATGTAGCCCATGAAGATGAACATCGGCAGCGTGACCAGCGCGTACCAGTCGAACAGCACGAAGGCGGCGTTGAACGGCATTTCCTCGCCGCCGCGCCCCCACAGCAGCAGGGCCGCGATCGTCGCGACGAAGCCGATGGCACCGAACACGCGCTGGCCCGTCGCCATCAGCACGAGCATGCCGGAGAACATGAGGATGGCGATCAGGTCGTAGCTCATGGCGCCCGGCCCGGCCCTAGACGACGGGTTCGGCTTCGTGGACGGGCGGGATCGGACGGCCGCGCGCGGCGGCGATGTCGCGGAACAGCACCGCCAGCGTCTGCAGCAGCATCAGCACGATGCCCACGCACATGATGACCTTGATCGGCCACAGCTTCGGCCGCCAGGCGGAGTTCGTCGTCTGGCCGTAGGTCAGCGCGTATTCGGTGCTGGAGATGCCGCCCAGCAGCAGCACGACGAGGTAGGTCAGCAGGAAGATGCAGGTGAAGGCGTCCACCGCCGCGCGGCGGCGCGGGCTCCAGCGTGAGTAGAACAGGTCCATCCGCACGTGGGAGCCGAGCTGCATCGAATAGGGACCGCCCAGGATGTAGTAGGCGGTCAGCATCATCTGCGCGAGCTCGAACGACCACAGGTAGGAGACGTTGAACGCCGCCTTGCTGATGGAGGTGAACAGCAGCAGGCCCGCGAGGACGAAGATCATGTACATCGTCACCCGGCCGACGCTGCGGTTGAACCGGTCCACCACGTGGACGAATCTGACGATCGGCCGAGGCATGCGCGCGAACCCCCACGGCCGGACGTTGCTGTCCCGTCCGGCCTCGCCTCTTCCCAAAGGACGAACCCCCCACAGGCGTCGGGGGATGTTCGCGGCTGCAAAAAGCCGAGTCAAGCGGTCAGCCTGCCTGCATGGCGCACGCAGGCACCGCCGGGCGGTCGCATGTGGCGGGGAGACCGCGCCCGTTCCGGCGAAAGGCGCTGGCCCAAGCGCGAATGCCGGTAGCGGCCGCGCGATCCCTGTTCAACCGGATCGCGTTCGCTCCCGGCGGCCGCTCCGGCTCAGCCGAGGCAGGCGATCATCCGCTCCAGGTTCGCCATGGCGCGCACGCCGTCGGCGATGGTGGGGGCGTCGCTGGGCTCGCCCTTCAGCGCCGCGACGGCGGCCCCGATCAGCGCGTTGTAGCCCTTGTGGTCCTCGTTGGCGGCGGCGGTGAAGTTCGGGGTCCAGCACAGCGTGTCAGCGGCCGGGTCGAGGATGGCGGCGGGGTCGTCGGCCTTGAACGACGGATCGCGGTAGTAGGCGACGTTGATGACGTTGCTCACCTCCACCCGGCGGTGGTCGCCCATCACCTGGACGAACTCCATCGGGGTGCCGCGCGACTGGACGGTGCCCATCACCATGGTGCCGATCGCGCCCGAGGCGCAGGCGAAGCCGAGGTGGAACAGCAGGCGGCCCGGCGCCGGCTCCACCCTGCGCGCGGTCATTTCCACGATGGAGGAGCCCGCCAGCCACGGGATCAGGTCCATGTAGTGGACGCAGTGGTGCAGGTAGAAGCCGGTGTAGTCGACGGCGCCGGCGAAGTAGGTCGGCGCTGTCATGTAGATGCCGGTGAGCCCGAGCACGGGCCCGAAGTCCGGCCCGGCGATGATGTTGCGCGCGATACGGTTGCCGGTGCTGTAGCGCTTCATGAAGCCGACGACGACGGGCAGCCCGGCCCGGTCGGCGGCCTCGGCGATCTCCTCCGCGCCGGCGCGGCTGGCGGCCGGCGGCTTCTCCATGAACACCGGCAGCCGGCGGGCGAGCGCCGCGAGCGCCGCGTCGCGGTGCAGGTCCGGTCCCACCGCCATGGCGACGGCATCGAGTCCCTTGTGGTCCAGCAGCCGGCGGTAGTCGTCATAGACGGCGGCAACGCCGTAGGTGCGGGCAACCGCCGCCGCCGCCTGCGGGTCGCGGTCGCAGACCGCAGCCAGCCGCACACCGTTGCGGCCGAGCTGGGGCAGCAGCATCTGCGTCGCGTGGCGGCCGCAGCCGATCCAGCCGAGGGCGAGCGTCATCGCGCGGTCTCCGCGGCGGTGCGGGCGAGCGCCAGCGTCGAGCGGATCAGCGCCAGCGCCGCCTTCAGCGGCTCGCTCTCGTCCCCGAGCGGCGGACGCCAGGTGGCGAGGGGGACCGCCACCCGCTGGTCGTTGCGGCGGAACGGCTCCAGCGAGATCGGCCCGTCGTAGCCGATCTCGACCAGCGCGCGCATGACGTCGGGCCAGTCCACATGGCCGGTGCCGGGGAAGCCGCGGTGGCTCTCGTTGGCCTGGAAGTGTACGAGACGGCGGCCGGCCTGGCGGATCGCGCCGGCGATCGACGGGTCCTCCATGTTCATGTGGAACGTGTCGAGCAAGAGCCCGAGGCCGGAATGGCCGACGGCGTCGACGACGGCGATGCCCTGCGCGGTGGTGGAGACGACGTCGGTCTCGAAGCGGTTGAGCGGCTCGAGCGCCAGCGTGACGCCGGCGTCCGCGGCGAGGCGCGCGGCGGTCCGCAGCGCGGAGACGGTGCGGTCGAAGCGGGCCTCGCGCTCGGCCTCGTCCACCGGGGCGGGGGCGCGGCCGGCGAACACCAGCGGCTGGCCGTAGAGCGGGCCGCCGACGATGCGCGCACCGAGCGCGTTCGCGACCGCCACGCAGTGGGCGAGATAGTCGGCGCCGCCCTTCCGCGCCGCCTCGTCGCTGCCGGCGATGTTGCGGGCCAGGCTGACCCGTGCGGCGAGCACGACGCCGAGGCCGGCATCGGCAATGGCGGCCCGGGTCTCGGCGAGGTCGAGATCGTCCTCCGGCTCGGGCACCAGCAGCTCGACGAAGTCGAAGCCGAGCGCGCGGATGCGGGCGAACAGCCCGAGGTGGGCGCGGGTGAAGGGCCGCACGAACTGCATCGAGATGATGCCGACGGGGTTGGTCAAGGCAGGGGTCCTTCCGGTTCAGCCCTTCACCGCGCCCTGGGTCAGGCCGCTGATGAGGCGCTTCTGGACGATGAGGAACAGGACGGTGGCGGGGAGCGCACCGACGATGCCGCCGGCGGTGAGCAGGCCCCACTGCACCTGGTATTCGCCGATCAGCGTCTGGATGGCGACGGTGATCGGGCGGACGTTGTTGCCGCCGAGGGTGAGCGCATAGAGGTACTCGTTCCAGGCGGTGATGAAGATGTAGATGCCGGTGGCGACGATCCCCGGCGCGCACAGCGGCAGGATCACCCGCACCAGCGCGCCCAGCCGGGTGCAGCCGTCGGTCATCGCCGCTTCCTCGAGTTCGGTCGGGATGGCGTTGATGTAGCTGGTCATCATCCAGATCGCGAAGGGGATGGCGACCGTGGCATTGGCGACGATCAGCGCCACGTGGGTGTTGAGGATCCCCAGCGTCCGCATCAGCACGAACAGCGGCAGGATCAGCAGCACGATCGGGAACATGTTGATCAGCAGGAACTGCAGCATCAGCAGCCGGCGGCCGGGGAAGCGGAAGCGGGAGAAGGCGTAGGCCGCGGTGACGCTGAGGGTGAGTCCGACGATCACCGTGCCGCCGGCGACGATGGCGCTGTCGACGAGGTTGCGGCCGAAGCCGACGGTGCGGAACAGGCGCTCGTAATTGGCGGCGGTGGCGTCCGCCAGCGACGGGCCGGTGGTGAAGAGCTGCTCCTGCGGGGTGAGCGAGGTCACCAGCATCCACAGCCACGGGCCGAGGGCGAAGGCCACGATCAGCAGCATCGGCAGATGCAGCGTGAGCAGGCGGAGGGCGGGGGGCCGCGACCGGATCACTGCGCCACCGCCCGCGCCGTGCGCCGGAGATAGAGCACCACCACCGCCATCAGCATCACCGTGAACAGCACCGCCAGCGCCGAGCCGTAGCCGTAGTCGAGGTTGGTGCGGGCCTTGAGGAAGGCGTAGAGCGGCAGCGTGTAGGTGGCGTAGCCCGGCCCGCCGCCGGTCATGACGAAGATGACGTCGATCGAGTTGGCGACCCAGATCACCCTGAGCAGGATCGCCGTCACCAGCACGCCGGCGATGCCGGGCAGCGTGATGTGCCAGAACTGCCGCCACGGGCCGGCGCCGTCGATGGCGGCTGCCTCGTAGTAGCTCTCCGGGATCGCCTGCAGGCCGGCAAGGATCATCACCGCGAAGAAGGGGAAGCCCTGCCAGGTCAGCGTCAGGATGATCGCATAGAGCGCGGTGTCGGGATCGGCGAGCCAGGGCACCGAGCGCTGGAGGATGTCCATCCGCAGCAGGAAGTCGTTCAGTGCGCCGTAGTTGGAGTCGTAGATCCACGACCACATCAGCGCGATGACCACGCTGGGCAGAGCCCAGGGAATGATGATCAGCGCGCGGGCGAGGGGGCGCCACCAGAACGGCCGGTTGAGCAGCAGCGCGGTCGCGAGCCCGAGCAGGAGCTGGAGCGGAACGGTGAGCCCGATCCAGATGCCGGTGTGCCGGAGCGAGATCCAGAACACCTCGTCCGAGAAGGCGGCGGCGAAGTTGTCCAGCCAGACGAAGGGCATGACGTTCGGCCGGAACAGGATGAGCTCGTGCAGGCTCATCCACGCCGCCTGCAGCATGGGGAAGAACACGATCGCCAGCGTCACCACCACCGCCGGCGACAGCAGGGCGTAGGGCAGCACGCGAGCGGCGAGCGGGGCAGAGCGGCTCATGGGATGCGAGGGTTGACCGCACGGGTGCGCGCCGGGTGCCGTGCCGCCGCGACTCTTCCGGGGAGGGAGGGTGGGTTGGCCTCCATGGCCGTCATGCCCGGCCCCGTGCCGGGCATCTCCCGCCGGGGGCGCACGCTCGGGGAGATGGCCGGGACAAGCCCGGCCATGACGGTGCTGCCGGGAGACCACGGCGCAGTGGCCGGGGCGGGCCCGGCCACGCGGACTGGAGTTGCGGAACGCCTCACTTTCCGTAGAGGGCGGCGATCTCGGCGTTCATGTCTTCGGCGGTGATCTCGCCGGTGAGCGCGCGCTGCATCGCGACCGGCCAGACCGTGTTCACGAAGTCGGAGGTCTCCGGCACGTTGGGCAGCAGGGCGGCGTAGGGCAGCGAGTCCATCGTCGCCTTGACGAAGCGCTGCTCGTGCAGCGTCCACGCCTCGCTGTCGGTGCGCGTGACCGGGAGCTGGCCGGTGGCCTCGTTGAACTTCGCATTCGCCCCGGCGCTGGAGAGGAAGGAGATCCACTCCCAGGCCGCGTCCTTCACCTCGGAGTGGGCAAGGATCGCGGTGGACTCGTCGCCGAAGGACGTCCAGCGGCCGCCGCCGCATTCCGGCACCGGCACGGCAGACACCTTGTCCCCCAGCGCCTCGACCATGCCGGCGGAGGAGCCGATGTGGTGGATGGTCATCGCCGTGACGCCGGACTGGAAGGCGCCGATGATCTCCTGGAAGCCATCGTTGGGCGCGGACGGCGGGAACACGCCGTCGGTGCGGTGGAGGTCGATCACCCACTGGGTGGCGGCGATGCCGGCCTCGCTGGTCAGCCCGTCGAAGCCGTTCGACTGCGGCAGGACGAAGGTCGCCCAGTGGTCATGGCCGCCGCGGCCACCGCGGAAGCCGAAGCCGTAGACGTCGTTGTTGCCGTCACCGTCGGTGTCGCGGGTGAGCGCGATGGCGGCCTCGCGGAATGCCTCGCAGGTGGCCGGCGGCTCGAGCCCGGCTTCCGCGAACATGTCGGTGCGGTAGTAGAGGTAGAGCACGACATACTGCAGCGGCAGGTAGTAGCGGGAGCCGTCAGGGGCGGCGTTGAGCTCGAACAGGTTGTCGAGGATGTCGTCCTTGCCCGCCCAGGCCTCGATGCGGTCGTCCAGCGGCTCCAGCGCGCCCATCTCGAGCAGGCGCGGCTGGGCGAACAGCTTCACCATCGCCGCATCGGGCGCGTTCCCGCCGACGATCGCGGTGTAGAGGTTGTCGTAGTAGCTGTTCCACGGGACGTTCTCGGCCTCGATCCGGATGTCCGGGTGGGCCGCCTCGAAGTCCGCGATCAGCGCGTCCATCGGGTTGTCGGGGTTGTCGAAGTGGTACCAGAAGCGGACCGTCTCCTGGGCGTGCGCACTCCAGGCGGCGAGCGCCATGCCGGTGCCCAGGATGGTGCCGGCCATCAGTCTACGCATCGGACGTCTCCTCCATCGGGTTCGTGTTCTCGTTGACGGGGCCCGCGAGCTGGCGGAAGGCCGAACCGGCCTCTGCGATGGCCGTGCGGGCGGCGGCCAGGCGCGTGGACATCTGCAGGAAGCCGTGCACGACGCCCTCGTGCAGTCGGAACGGGTCGCGGCGGCCGAGGGCGGCGAGCCGGGCGTGCAGCAGCTCGGTATCGCTGCGCAGCGGGTCGATCTCCGCGGCCGTGAGGTAGAGCGGCGGCAGGCCGGCGAGGCTGGCGTCGTCGGCGTGGAGGGGCGCGACCAGCGGGTCGGCGCGATCGACGCGGCCCGGTGGGGCGTACCAGTCCCAGTAGCGCATCATCTTCGCCCGGGTGAGGCCGGGGCCGTCGGCGCGGTCGCGGTAGGAGGGCGTGTCGAAATCGGCGCCGTAGACGCCGTAGAACAGCAGGGCGAGGTCGGGCAGGCGCCGGCCCTGCCGCTGCTCGTGCAGCATCAGGGCGAGCGCGAGGTTGGCACCTGCACTGTCGCCGGCAATCGCGCGCGGGCCCGCGGTCGGCAGCCCGTCCACCGCGCCGGCGGCCGCCGCGCGCCAGAGGGCGACGCAGTCGTCGAGGCCGGCCGGGAACGGGTGCTCCGGCGCCAGCCGGTAGTCGAAGGTGGCGACGGCGACGCCGGCGTCCAGGGCCAGCAGGCGCGCCGCCCGCTCGTGGGTCTCCGCCGAGCAGAACGCCCAGCCGCCGCCGTGGACGTAGAGGATGAAACCGGGGTCTGCCTGCGGCGGGACCAGCAGGCGGACCGGCACCGGCCGGCCGTCGCCGCCGGGGACGGACAGGCTGCACACCGCCGCCATCGCCGGCAGGTCCACGTTCCAGCGGGCGTTGAGGCGGGCGGTGAGGGCGCGGCCCTCGGCCGGCGGCAGCAGGGTCGGGTCCGGCAGCCCGGCGTCCTCCACCGCCAGCCGGTCCAGCACCACCCGCATCTCCGGCGACAGCGTCATCGGCTGCCTTCCGGCGGCCACGCCAGCCGCGGCCCGTCGAACGGGCGGTCCAGCCGGGGCCCGAAATCGACGATGGTGGCGATGTGGTGCGAGAGGGCGGCGGCCGCCCTCTCCGGGTCGCCGGTGTCCAGCGCCTGGATGATGGCGACGTGGCGCTCGGCGGTCTCGAACAGGTCGCGGCCGGCGGCGGTGCGGCTGGTGGTCAGGATCTTGTAGCGGTGGTTGTGGATCAGGCAGCGCAGCAGGATCGGCTGCACGCTGGGGAGCGCGGCTGCCTCGTGTATGGCGAGGTGGAAGGCGCGGTCGTGCTGCGAAAGCAGGAACTCGTCGTCGGCCCGCGCGGCCCCCCGCATCGCCTCGACGCGGCCGAGGAGGCGCGCCCGCAGGCGTGCGTCGTAGGCGGCCAGCACCCGCGGCACCGCGCGGCATTCGATGTCGTGGCGCAGGTGGAGGAGCTCCAGCGCGTCGTCGCGCGGGCTGTCGGAGACGTGGGTGCCGCGGTGCCGGATCCGCACCACCAGCCCTTCCTCCTGCAGCAGCAGCAGCGCTTCGCGCACCGTGCCCTGCGAGCAGCCGAACCGCTCGGCGAGCTCAAGCTCCAGCAGCGCCGTCCCGGGGGCGAGGGTGCCCAGCACGATGTCGCGCTGGAGCTGTTCGTACACCACCATGCTGCGCCGCCCGACCCGGGGCGGACCGGCGGGCGCCGGGAGGGCGGGGGTGAAGCTCTCGACGGCCACGGCTGTATCCGGCCTGTTATCGTTATCGATATTGATAACGCCGGCGGCTGTGGGGCGCAACGGGTGGGGTGCGGCCGGGCGATGGGGGATGCAGCGCCGTCGTCCCGGGCGGGCGGAGGCAGCATGGAGATCGGGGGCCGGCGACGGCGGGATGGCTGTCCCGCAGGTGCTCGCCCGCCACGTCATGCTCCGGCTCGACCGGAGCATCCACGAGGCGGCTGCGGGTTTCGTCCATCGCTGCGGCTGCATCGCGGTCCGGTCAAGCCGGACCACGACGCGGGAGGGCGAGGAGAGGCGCCGGGTGCCGGGTCAGGCCGTCGGACCGGTTTCCTCCACGGCGCGCCTGGCGCCGACGGCGTAGAGGCGGCGGAGGG
>CALKHQ010000107.1 GCA_937988735.1 uncultured Alphaproteobacteria bacterium | reverse complement strand
GATTTTAGCCGCTTAGAGATCGAGGGCCAGCCGCAACCCGTCCTCGGTGGGCGTGATCGAGGCGCGGATTTTAGCCGCTTAGAGATCGAGGGCCAGCCGCAACGGCCTCGGTGACCTGGTCGAGCAGGAGCTCATTTTAGCCGCTTAGAGATCGAGGGCCAGCCGCAACAGGTACGGCCTGTTTCGCCCGGCCTTCCAGATTTTAGCCGCTTAGAGATCGAGGGCCAGCCGCAACTCCGTCGAGGCGGACGAGGACGACGAGGACATTTTAGCCGCTTAGAGATCGAGGGCCAGCCGCAACCGACGGGTCACGACCGGGCCTCAGTCGATGATTTTAGCCGCTTAGAGATCGAGGGCCAGCCGCAGTCCGCGGCGGCCCCCGCCCCCTGCTACTGCAGCCGGCTGCAGGCGCGCTGGATGCGGGTCATTGCCTCCTCCAGCGCGGCGGTGGAGGTGGCGTAGGAGATGCGGAAGGCCGGGCCGAGGCCGAAGGCCTCGCCGAACACCACCGCCACGCCCTCGGAATCCAGCAGGTAGGTGCAGAAGTCCTCGTCGGTCGCGATCACCTTGCCGTCCGGCGTGCGCCTGCCGATCACCCCGGCGCAGGACGGGTAGACGTAGAACGCGCCCTCCGGCCGGGCGCAGGTGATGCCCTCGCAGGCGTTCAGCGCATCCACCACCAGGTCGCGCCGGCGGCGGAAGCTCTCGTTGCGCTCGGCGAGGAAGTCCTCCGGCCCGTTCAGCGCCGCCACCGCCGCCCACTGGCTGATCGCCGAGGTCATGGTGGTGGCCTGGCTCTGGATCATGTTCATCGCCCTGATCACCGGCAGCGGCCCCGCCGCCCAGCCGACGCGCCACCCGGTCATCGAATAGGCCTTGGAGACGCCGTTCAGCGTCAGCGTGCGCTCGTAGAGCGCGGGCTCGACCTGGGCCGGGGTGGTGAAGACGAAGCCGTCGAACACGATCTTCTGGTACATGTCGTCGGTCATCACCCACACGTGCGGGTGGCGCAGCAGCACCTCGGTCAGCGCCTTCAGCTCGTCGCGCGAGTAGGCGGCGCCGGTCGGGTTGTTCGGGCTGTTCAGGATCAGCCATTTGGTCCGCGGCGTGATCGCGGCCTCGAGCTGCTCCGGCGTCAGCTTGTAGCCGGCGGATTCCGGGCAGCGGACGAACACCGGCACGCCCTCGGCCAGCAGCGTGATGTCCGGATAGCTCACCCAGTAGGGCGCGGGGATGATCACCTCGTCGCCGGGGTCCAGCGTCGCCATCAGCGCGTTGTAGATGGTCTGCTTGCCGCCGCACCCGACCGTGACCTGGTCGGGCGTGTACTCCAGCCCGTTGTCGCGCCTGAACTGGGCGCAGATCGCCTCCCTCAGCTCGGGGATGCCGGCGACCGGCGTGTACTTCGTCCTGTTCTCCGCCATCGCCCGCACCGCGGCGTCCTTGATGTGCTGCGGCGTGTCGAAGTCTGGCTCGCCGGCGCCCAGCCCGATCACGTCGCGGCCGGCGCGCTTGAGCTCCGCGGCGCGGGTGGTCACGGCGATGGTCGGCGACGGCTTCACGCGGTCGAGGCGGCGGGCGAGGATGGACATTGGAGCCTGCTGCTGGGTTGGGAATGCTGGAATGGATGCCCGCGGCACGACGGGCGGCGACAAGGAACCACTTTGCCGCCCGGCCCGCAACCGGCAAAAGCGCCGCGGCCCGGGGACATTGGAGAGACACAGCTGTCGAGACTGAGAATTTACCCTAACACAAACATAACGTGAACACAAGCCTTTTCTGGCGCTGTCCCGGGAAGCCGCGAAGAACCGCGAAATCACAGTCTCGCCACGATCCGCGCCGATTTCCGCCGCAGCCGGACGCCAGCTTGCCAGCCGGGAGACGGCCCGCCGGGCGCACGTGCGCGCAGCCGGTCGGGGGGGACTGCAGGCATTCAGTCCGGGGCGCTCCGCCCCGAGAGGAGGAAGCGATGAGCGCGATCCGCCACATCGACGCGGCCCGGCCGGCGAGGCGCCTGCCCCCGGGGCGTGGGCGCCGCCGGCCCCCCGGCATCGGGGCGGTCGTCGTTCTGAACGCGACGGTCGCCATCGTGCTGCCGCTGGCGCTGATGGCGCCGGCGCGCGCGAGCACCCTGATGGAGCCGGTGACCCTCGCCACCGACGGCCAGGCCGGGCTGTGGGTCGCGCCCCCGGACCCCGACTTCGTGTTCCGCGCCCCCACCGTCGATACCGACGTCGCGATCGAGGTGAACGGGCTCATCGTCCGCACCACCGTCACCCAGACCTTCGAGAACCCCGGCGACTTCTGGACCGAGGCGGTCTACGTCTACCCGCTGCCCGAGGACGCCGCCGTGGACCGGCTGCGGATGACCGTCGGCGACCGGGAGGTCGACGGCCGCATCGAGACCCGCGCCGCCGCCCGCGAGGCCTACGAGACGGCGCTCGGCGAGGGCCGGTAGGCGAGCCTGGTCGAGCAGGAGCGACCGAACATCTTCACCACCTCCGTCGCCAACATCGGCCCGGGCGAGAGCGTCACCGTCACCATCACCTACCAGGAGACGGCCCGCTACGATTCCGGCGCGTTCAGCCTCCGTTTCCCGATGGTGGTCGGCCCCCGCTACATCCCCGAGGGCATGGTCGCCGCCGACGAGCAGACGGTGGCGCTGCTGTGCATCAGCGACGGCGCGCTGCAGCCGATCTCCGAGACGCCGGAGGACTGGTGGCGCGTGCTGACCCCGGTCGGCGACCCGGCCGACGGCCCGGTCAACCCGATCACGCTCACCGTCCAGCTCGACGCCGGCATGCCGCTCGCCGCCGTGGACGCGCCGTACCACGACGTGGACATCCGCGAGTCCGCCGGGCTCGTCACCGTCAGCCTCGACGGCGACGTCACCTTCTATGCCGACGGCGACTTCGAGCTGACCTGGCGGCCGGTGCTGGGCCAGGAGCCGACGGCGGCCCTGTTTCACGAGGCGGTGGGCGACGACCACTACGTCCACGTCATGGTGATGCCGACGGCGGCCGACGCCGCGGCCGCCGTCGACCTGCCGCGCGAGGTGATCTTCGTGATCGACACCTCCGGCTCGATGGACGGGGAATCGATCGTCCAGGCCCGGGCGGCGCTGGCGCTTGCGCTGGAGACCCTCGACCCGGTGGACCGTTTCAACGTGATCGAGTTCAACGACGCCGCCCACGCGCTGTTCGACGAGGCGGTCGAGGCGAGCGAACGCAACGTCGGCATGGCGCTGGGCTTCGTCCGCGCGCTCCAGGCCGGCGGCGGCACCGAGATCATGGCGGCGATGCAGGAAGCGCTCGCCGGCGAAGCGCCGGACGGCTACGTCCGCCAGGTGGTGTTCATCACCGACGGCTCGGTCGGGAACGAGCGCGAGATCTTCCAGTACGTCCATCGCAACATCGGCGACTCCCGGCTGTTCACCGTCGGCATCGGCTCGGCGCCCAACAGCTTCTTCATGACCGAGGCCGCCGAGATCGGGCGCGGCACCTTCACCCACATCGGCTCCACCACCCAGGTGCGGGAGCGGATGGCGGAGCTGTTCGCCAAGCTGGAGAACCCGGTGATGACCGACATCACGGTCAAGCCGGCCGGCGGCGGGCAGTTCGACCCGGCCGCGGTGGAGATCTGGCCGAATCCGATCCCCGACCTGTACCAGGGCGAACCGGTCACCTTCACCCTGCGCGTGGACGACCCGGACCAGCAGATCGTGGTCGGCGGCGTGCGCGCGGGCCAGCCCTGGCGGCAGGTGCTGTCGCTGTCGCAGGGCGACGATGCGGCCGGCGTCGGCGCGATCTGGGCCTATGCCAAGATCGACGCGCTGATGGACACGCTGGCCTTCGGCGCCGATCCGGAGCAGGTCGAGGCTGCGGTGACGCGGGTCGCCCTCGCCCACCAGGTGGTCAGCGCCTACACCAGCCTGATCGCGGAGACGCCCGAGGTGGTGGTGCCAGAGGGCGCACGGGTGGCGAGCTTCCAGATCGCGACCAACCTGCCCCGCGGCTGGATCTTCGAGAGCGTGTTCGGCGGCATCGCCCGCGACCGGGCGGAGGACGCGGTCGGCGACAGCATCTCCGCCTTCGACCGGGGCAGCGGCCCGCTGTACGCAACCGCGCCGACCTCGGGCTACCGCTCGGCCCCGGACATGGCTGCTCCGGCCCCGAACACCCCCGCGCCGGTCGCCGAGGCGGTGACCGAGCCCCTCTACCTCTCCGACGCGCCCACCGGGCTCGCGGAGGTGGCCGGCCTCCGCACCGCGCTCGTCCTGTTCGCCTGCGCGGCGGGGCTGGCGATCGCCGCAGTGTTCGTCATCCGCCGCGAGCGCGCCCGTGTCCGGGCCGCGAGCGGCCGGAGGTAGGTGCGTGGCACTCCCGACCCGGCTGCTGGCCCTGGCAGCGGCCGGAGTCGCGGCCTGCCTGGTCGGCGTTGGGGGGGTCGACCTGTGGCAGGCCGCGGCCGCCCTGTCCCGCGCGGCGACGGCCCAGGAGGCGGCAGCCGCCGCCTGGACGTCGGACGCGGCGGGCGGGGCGGCCATCGCGCGGATCAGCGACGCCGCGCGCGGGATCGACCTCTACGTGATGCCGGACGCCGGCCTCGATTCGCTTGCCGACGGCCCGGGCCTGTTCGCCGGCGTCACGCCGGGCGCGCCCGGACTCAGCGTCATCGCCGGCCACCGCGAAACCCACTTTGCCTTCCTGCGCGACCTCGGCCCCGGCGACCGGCTCACGGTCGAGGACAGCAGCGGCGTCACCACCGAGTTCGCCGTCGTCGATGCGCGCGTGGTGGACGGCCGCACGGTGACGGTGGACCGCACGCCGTCCGCCGCCGGTACGGCGCCCACGCTGATGCTGGTCACCTGCTGGCCGTTCGACAGCGCCGCGCTCGGCCCGGAGCGCTATGTGGTGACGCTGGCCGCCCTGTGAGCGCCACGGCCGGCCCGGTGCCGTTGACCTTCAACCCCGGACGAGTACGCTCAACCCACCCAGGCCCGCCCGACGCCGGCGGGCAGCAGAGGTGGAGGCGCCGAGCATGCCCGGGTCCCGCATCATCTTCCGCATCTGGCAGGGCTGGACACGGGTGGAACGGGCCGACGAATTCGAGCGGCTGATGACGGCAGAGATCTTCCCCGCGATCGCCGCCCGCAGGATCGAGGGGCTGCGCGGCATCCGGCTGCTGCGCCATCCGGTCCGGGGCGACGAGGTCGCCTTCATGACCATCATGCAGTTCGACAGCTGGGAGGCGATCCACGACTTCGCCGGGGAGGACATCGAGGCCCCCTACCTGCCCGAAGCCGCCCGCGCCCTCCTCACCCGCGGCGACACCCGCATCCGCCACTACGTCCAGTGTGCGCGCATCGACCTGTGAAGCGGCCGGCGGCGCGCCCTCCGGCCGGGATCGTCGGGCGCCTCCGCGCCGGCGTCCTGGCGCTGCTGCTCGCCGGCGCACCGGCGGCGGCGGACGTGACCGGGCCGGACGACCGCACGGCGCCATCGGCGGAGGAGCAGGCGATGCTCACCGGCGTCGGCGTGATCTACCCCGACGGCACCCTTGGTGGCACCGCCTTCCTCGTCGGCGCCTGCGAGGTGCTGGTCACCGCCCGGCACACCATCCTCGACGAGCGGGGCCGGCCGCGGGCCGACCGCTTCCTCTACTACCCGGGGAACGGCGACCGCGCGATCGAGGTGCTGCTCACCGGCAGCATCACCGGGCGCACCGGCCGCGAGACCGACGACTGGATCGTCATGCGGCTGGCCGAGCCCGATCCCGGCTGCCGGCCGATGATCGTCTGGTCGGTGCCCGACCCCGACATGGCCGCGCTGGCGGAGGAAGGATTCGACAACGCCGCCTTCCACGCCGATCGCGACGGGCTCACGGTCAGCCGCGGCTGCACCGTCGCGCCGGAATGCCGCGCGGCGGCGGTGACGGGCCCCACCTTCACCCACGACTGCGACACCGACGTCGGCGCCTCCGGCTCGCCGCTCTACGTGCTGTCGCCCGCCGGCCCCGCCGTGTTCGGCATGCACATCCGCGGCCACGGCCCCGCCGGCGACATCTGCAGCCGCAGCAACCTCGCGCTGCGCATCACCGGCCCCTTCCACGAGGCGATCCGCGAAATGCTGACCCGCGCGCCCGAACCCGCCGGTCCCCGCCGCCACCACCGCGGCGGCTAGGCTTCCCGCGCCCTCAGGCGCCGCCGCACAGCCGGTCGAACTCGTTCAGCGCGAGCACGATGTGGTAGAGCGTGCTGGCCGGCGCGTTCGGCGTCATGCCGCGCCCGTGCTCGTCCAGCCGGTCCTGCCACGTCCCGTTCGGACGCAGGTAGAGCTCCATCAGCCGCTCCACCGCCGCGGCCGCCCGGTCGAGGCAGGCGGCGTCGCCCGTCCGCTCGTAGAGCGCGAGCTGGCCCTTGATGTCCTCGGTCTGCGGCCAGGCGCGGCGGGTGGCGAGCAGCGGCCGGCCGTCCGGCGCGCATTCCTCGATCAGCAGGCCGGCGGCGTCGCGGCCGTGGCGCTCCGCCGTGGCGTGCAGCAGCGGGGCCTCGGGCGTCTCCAGTCCGGTCCGCTCGCCCAGCCGCTGCAGCAGCCAGGTCCATTCCATGTGGTGCCCGGGCTCGAACTTCTGCTCCGGCACCGGCCGCCAGTCGGCGTCGAAATACTCGCCGAGGATGCCGTGGCCGGGATCGAACCAGTGGCGCCGGAACAGCTCGTAGATGGCCCGGGCCCGGTCCAGATAGGCGGTGTCGCCGGTGGTGTCATAGCAGGCGAGGCAGGCTTCCAGCAGGTGCATGTGCGGGTTCTGCCGGCGCGGCAGCCGGTCCGGGATCGCCTCGCGGTAACCGCCCTGCGGCGCGGCGAGCCGGTGATCGAGGAAGTCGAAGGTGCGCTCGATCCAGACGGCCGCACCGCTGTCGGGCGCCGCACGGGCGAGCCAGGCAGCGGCGAAGATGCCGAACGCCTGCTCGTAGGCGTCGCGGGTGCCGTCCACCACCGCGCCGTCGTCGTCCACCGAAAACACCCAGCCGCCGTCGGCCGCCCAGCAGGTGCGGGCTGTCCAGTCGAAGGCGGCGACCGCCTTCTCCCGCGCCGCTTCGTCGCCGTAGCGCAGCGCCGCGTCGGCATGGACATAGACCTGCCGCGCCTGCACCCGGAACCGGCGCGGGACGCCGGTGACCGGCGC
>CALKHQ010000106.1 GCA_937988735.1 uncultured Alphaproteobacteria bacterium | reverse complement strand
ACCGACGAGGCGACCGCGCGGGCGATCGAGGATGCGATCCTGACCCGCGCCCGCCAGCTTCGCGTCGCCGGCAGCCTCGGCTGACCCGGGGCCGTCCCGCATCCAGGCCACGCCGCCCGGGGGCGGCGCGCGGCGACATGGCTATGGCGGGCGGGGGACAACTCCGCTAAACAACGGGAAGGGCACCGTTCGCGCGGGCGCCAAGGGTCCACCGCGCGCCGCACCACGGGAAGCCGACCCGGGCCGCGCGCAATCACCGACAGTCGATGAGCCGCTACAACTTCCACGAGTCAGAGCAGCGCTGGCAGCAGGCCTGGCACGACGCCAACTGCTTTGCCGCCCAGACCGACCCGAGCCGGCCCAAGTGCTACGTGCTGGAGATGTTCCCTTATCCCTCCGGCCGCATCCACATGGGCCACGTCCGCAACTACACGATGGGCGACGTGGTTGCGCGCTACAAGCGGGCGCGCGGCTTCAACGTGCTCCATCCGATGGGCTGGGACGCCTTCGGCCTGCCGGCGGAGAACGCCGCCATCGAGCGGCGGATCCATCCGGCGGAGTGGACCTACGACAACATCCGCACCATGCGCGGCCAGCTCCGCAAGATGGGGCTGTCGCTGGACTGGGCGCGCGAGCTCGCGACCTGCCACCCGGGCTACTACGCCCAGCAGCAGAAGATGTTCGTGCGCTTCCTGGAGCTGGGCCTGGTCTACCGCGGACTCGCCTGGGTGAACTGGGACCCGGTGGACAATACGGTGCTCGCCAACGAGCAGGTGATCGACGGCCGCGGCTGGCGGTCGGGTGCGCCGATCGAGCGCCGGCAGATGGCGCAGTGGTTCTTCCGCATTACCGACTTCGCCGACGAGCTGCTGCAGGCACTGGGCGAGCTGGATCACTGGCCGAACAAGGTCAAGCTGATGCAGCAGAACTGGATCGGCCGCTCCTCCGGAGCCTTCATGGAGTTCCGCATCGTCGGCCGCGACGACCGGCTGCGCGTCTTCACCACCCGGCCCGACACCATCTTCGGCGCGAGCTTTTGCGCCGTGTCGCCCGATCATGCGCTGGCCGAGGAGCTGGCCGCGAAGGACCCCAAGCTCGCAGAGTTCATCGCCGAATGCCGCCGCGCCGGCACCACCGAGGAGGCGATCGAGACGGCGGAGAAGCGCGGCTACGACACGGGGCTGCGGGTTGTCCATCCCTTCGACGAGAGCCGGACGCTGCCGGTCTATGTCGCCAACTTCGTGCTGATCGGCTACGGCACCGGCGCCATCTTCGGCTGCCCGGCCCACGACCAGCGTGACCTCGACTTCGCCCGCGCCTACGACCTGCCGGTGCTGCCGGTGGTCATTCCCGAGGGCGAGTCGGCCGACGGCTTCACCATCGGCGACGAGGCCTACACCGGCGACGGCCGGCTGGGCCGGTCGTCGTTCCTCGACGGGATGAGCGTGGAGGAGGCGAAGGCGGAGGTGATCCGCCGGCTGGAGGAGGCCGGCGCCGGCAAGGGCGCCGTCACCTGGCGACTGCGCGACTGGGGCATCTCGCGCCAGCGCTACTGGGGCTGCCCGATCCCGGTCATCCACTGCGAGAGCTGCGGCGTGGTGCCGGTGCCGGAGGACCAGCTGCCGGTGGAACTGCCGACCGACGTCACCTTCGACGCACCGGGCAACCCGCTGGAGCGCCATCCGACCTGGAAGCACGTGGACTGCCCGAAGTGCGGGCGTGCGGCCCGGCGCGACACCGACACCATGGACACCTTCGTCGATTCGTCCTGGTACTTCGCCCGCTTCTGTTCGCCGCGGTCGGATGCGCCGGTGGACCCGGAGGCGGTGGATTACTGGCTGCCGGTGGACCAGTATATCGGCGGCGTCGAGCACGCGATCCTGCACCTGCTCTATTCCCGCTTCTTCGTGCGGGCGATGAAGAAGGCCGGGCTGCTGAAGATCGACGAGCCGTTCCGGGGTCTGTTCACCCAGGGCATGGTCTGCCACGAGACCTACCGCGACGAGAAGGGCGGCTGGCTCTACCCCGAGGAGGTGGTGAAGCTCGAGGACGGCCGCGCCGTCCATGTCGAGGACGGCCGCCCGGTGATCGTCGGCCGGTCGGAATCGATGAGCAAGTCGAAGCGCAACGTGGTCGATCCGGAGGCGATCATCGACCGCTACGGCGCCGATACCGCCCGCTGGTTCGTGCTCTCCGACAGCCCGCCGGAGCGGGACATGGAGTGGACCGATGCCGGCGTCGAGGGCGCCTTCCGTTTCCTCAACCGGCTGTGGCGGCTGGTGGACGAGCAGGCCGACGCGCTTCCCGCCGCCGGCGCCCCGGCTCCGGACGCCTTCGGCGAAGCCGCGACGGCGATCCGTCGCGCGGCACACAAGGCGGCGGCCGGCGTCACCGATGACATCGAGCAGTACCGGTTCAACCGTGCGGTGGCGAAGCTCTACGAACTGGTCAACACGCTTCAGGATGCCGCCGCCGGCGGGTTTGCCGAGGCCGACCGCGCATGGGCGATGCGCGAGGCGCTCGAGATCCTGGTCCGCCTGGTCGCGCCGATGATGCCGCATCTGGCGGAAGAGGCGTGGCACCGGCTGGGCCGCGACCGGCTGGTCGCGACCGAAAGCTGGCCGGAGCCGGATCCGGCGCTGCTGGTCGACGATACGGTGACGGTCGCGGTACAGGTGAACGGCAAGCTGCGGGGCACGATCGACCTGCCGACCGGCGCCGCGCGCGAGGCCGCCGAGTCGGCCGCGCTGGCGCTGGACCCGGTGCAGAAAGCGATCGCGGGCAAGACGGTGCGCAAGGTGATCGTCGTGCCCGACCGCATCGTCAACATCGTCGTCGGATAGCGATGCCCCGCCTCCTGGGCGCTGCAGTGCTGGCATTCGCCGTCGCCGGGCTCGCCGGCTGCGGCTTCCGGCCGCTCTACGGCGATGTCGCCGGCGCGGTGACAGCGGAGGAGCTGGCGGCGGTTGACATCAACCTGATCGCGAACCGCGAGGGCCAGATCGTGCGCAACCGGCTGCTGACCCGGATGCAGCCGCGCGGCCCGGTCCTGCCGGCACGCTACCAGCTCGACGTCGATCTGCGGGAGTCCAGGATGGGGCTCGCGGTGCAGCGGGACGAGACCGCGACCCGCACCAACATCACGGTCACGGCAGACGTCGTGCTCACCGACCTCGCCACCGGCGAGATCGGGCTGGTGCAGAGCGTCAGCTCGTATGCCAGCTACGACACGCTCACGGCGGAGTATGCGACGCTGAGCGCCGAGCGCGACGCCCGCGAGCGGGCGCTGCGGGATCTCGCCGACCGGATCGCGACCCTCGTCGCCCTCTACCTGCAGCGGACCGGCTGACGCGCGATGGCGAAGCTCGCCGGCGCAGCGGCAGACCGGGAGCTGGCAGCGGCAATGCCGCGGTATCGCGCCTACCTGCTCTACGGGCCCGATACCGGTCTGGTGCAGGAGCGGGCGGAGCTTCTGGTCCGCCGTGTTGTGGCGGACCCGAGCGATCCGTTCAATGTCTCGGTCTACACCGAGCGGGACGTGCTCGAGGATCCGGTGCGGCTCGCCGACGACCTCGCCGCGCGTTCGCTCCTGGGCGGCCGTCGTGTGGTGCGGGTTCGCGAGGCGGGGGACCAGCTCGCCGCGAAGCTGAAGGACGGGCGGCTGCCTGTCCATGACGAGGACGCGCTGCTGGTGGTCGAGGCCGGCGACCTGCCGTCCCGGTCGTCGCTCCGCAAGCTGTTCGAGGAAGCGCCCGATGCGGCGGCGATCGGCTGCTATCCCGACGAGGGCGCGGCGCTGGACCGGCTGATCGATTCCACGCTGGGAGAGGCGGGTCTCTCCCTCTCGCGCGACGCCCGCGCGCTGCTGAAGGCGATGCTGGGAGCGGACCGGCTGGCGACCCGCAGCGAGCTCGCCAAGCTCAGGGACTACATGGCGAACGCCCCGGGCGGGCATGTCGATGTCGACGACGTGCTCGCGGTCGTCGCCGACGAGGGAACGCCGGCCGTGGATTCCCTTGCCTATGCAGCGCTTTGCGGGGAAGTGGCGTCCGCGCTGGACCAGTGCCGGCGGCTGGAAGCGGAGGGCACCAGCGCCGTTACCCTGCTGCGCGGGCTCGCCCGCATCGTCTCCAATGCCATGGCCGCCGCCGACCGGGTGGAGCAGGGGATGTCGCCGGGCGAGGCGGTGAAGTCCCTGCGCCCGCCGGTGTTCTTCCGCGACCAGCCGAAGCTGGAAAAGGTGCTCGCCCGCCACCGCCTGTCCGGCCTGCGCCGGATCCAGCAGGCGGTGTGGGAGGCGGAGAAGCAGGCCAAGTCCACAGGCTTTCCGGACATGCTGGTGGCGGCGCAGCTCGTGCTGCGCATCGCCGTCGCGCGCGGCGCCTGACCGCGCTCGCGGGCGTCAGCGCCGCCGGGTCAGCCGTGCGATCACGTCGTCGAGCTGGTCGAGATTGGTGTAGCGGATGACCAGCTTGCCGCTCGACGGATTGGTGCCGGGCTGGATCTGCACCTCCAGCCCCACCTTGTCCGACAGCTCCCGCTCGAGCTGGGCCGTGTTCGGATCGACGGGCGGCGGAGGCGGTGGCGGTGTCCTGCGCGGCGCGCTGGCCCGCCGTTCGACATCGCGGACCGTGAGCCCCTTCGCCACGATCTCCTCGGCCAGCGCGACCGGATCCTCCACCGCGAGCAGGGCGCGGGCATGTCCGGCGCTGAGCCTGCCGTCGTCGAGCATGCGCTTCACCGGCTCAGGCAGGGCAAGCAGGCGCATCATGTTGGCGACATGGCTGCGGCTGCGGCCGACAGCCTTGGCCAGCGCCTCCTGGGTGTGGTGGAACTCCTCGATCAGCCGGCGGTAGCCTTCCGCTTCCTCGAGCGGCGACAGGTCCTGGCGCTGGATGTTCTCGATCAGCGCCATTTCCAGCGTGTCGCGGTCGTCCATCTCGCGGACCACGACCGGGACCTCGTGCAGCCGGGCGCGCTGTGCGGCACGCCAGCGGCGCTCGCCGGCGACGATCTGGAACCGCTCCGACGCGTTGGGATCGCGGCGGACGAGGATCGGCTGCAGCACGCCGTGGCGCGCGATCGACTCCGCGAGCTGGCCCAGTGCCTCGTCGTCGAACCGCCGCCGCGGCTGGTACGGCCCGGGAACCAGCTGATCGATCGGCACCATCCGCGGGGCGCGCACCTGGTCCGGCACCGACGGCTCGCTGGCGAAGTCGTCGCCGAACAGCGCGTCGAGCCCGCGTCCCAGGCCCCGGCGCGGCGAATCGTCAGCCATGATCACGCTGCCTTCCGCCGCCGGCGCAGGAGCTCGGCAGCGATCTTCACATAGGCCTGGGAGCCGGAGCATCGCCAGTCGTAGAGCAGGACCGGCTTGCCGTGCGACGGCGCCTCGGAGACGCGGACATTGCGCGGCACGATGGTGGAGAAGACGAGGTCGCCGAAGTGGCTGCGCACGTCCTCCGACACCATGTCCGACAGCCGGTTGCGGCGGTCGTGCATGGTGAGGATGACGCCGCCGATCTGAAGTCCCGGGTTGAAGCTGCGTTTCACCCGCTCGATGTTGCGGACGAGGTGGCTCAGCCCCTCGAGCGCAAAGAACTCGCACTGCAGCGGCACGATCACCGACTCGGCCGCGGTCAGCGCATTCAGCGTCAGCAGCCCGAGCGACGGCGGGCAGTCGAACAGTACGACATCGAAACGATCCAGGACTTCTGCCAGTGCCTGGCGCAGGCGCAGTGCGCGGTCGCGCTTGTCCACCAGCTCCAGCTCTGCCCCGAGCAGGTCCGGCGTGGCCGGGGCGACGGAGAGCCCGGGCACCTGGGACGGCTGGATCACGTCGGCCATGGGCACCTGGTCGACGAGGACGTGATAGATGCTGCGCTCGCGGGCGCGCGCCGCGAGCCCGAGGCCGGTGCTGGCGTTGCCCTGCGGATCCATGTCCACCAGCAGCACGCGGCAGTCGGCGGCCGCCAGCGCGGTGCCCAGGTTGATCGCCGTCGTGGTCTTGCCGACGCCGCCCTTCTGGTTCGCGATCGCGATCACCTTGCCCAGCGGGGGCGCTCCGGTAATCGGCTTGCGCGTGGCAGCAGGCTGGTCAACGACGTTCAACATTCCGCATCCTCACGATCACGCCGCGCGGGTCGCTCAGGCTCGGCGACAGTTCGACGTCGAATTTCCATCCATTTGTGGCTGCCGTCAACTCGGACGCTACATCTTGTGACTTTAAGAACAGGCAATGTGTATGAGCACCGCAGAATCTGTGGGCGTGGGCGAGGAGCTGCGCCACCGGCGCCAGCGCACGGACGGTGATCACGTCGGCCATCGGAGCAGGCGCAGCGTCGATCCGGACGGCGTGGACCGTCGCATCCAGGCCCAGTTCCCGGGCCGCCTGGGCGAGAAACACGGCCTTGCGCCGGTCCGACTCGACGAGATGAACGTGCTGGCGCCCGAAGCACGCCAGCACGAGACCTGGGAGACCACCCCCACTGCCGAGATCCACAATCGTCCGGGCGTCGTCGGGGATCAGGGCGGCGAGCTGGGCCGAGTCGAGGATGTGCCGCCGCCACACCTCTGCCAGTGACCGGGCGCTGACGAGGTTGATCGTCCGGTTCCACCGTTCCAGCAGAGAGACGTAGCCGGCGAGTCGCGCCGCTGTTTCACGTGAAACGTCGAGCTGGGCGAACGCCGCGTCCAGCGCATGCGGCCAGGGAAACCAGCCACGTCCAGCCGATGTCATGCCGACCGCACTAGGCACTGCGCCGAAAATCGCGCCGCACATACCGCAGCAGCGCGACCAGCGCGGCCGGGGTGATGCCGGGGATTCGGGACGCCGCGGCAAGGTCCGCCGGACGGGCTGCCGAGAGCTTTTCCCGCACCTCGTTCGACAGGCTGCCGATCCGGTTGTAGTCGAGATCCTCGGGCAGGCGCAGCGACGCATCCCGCCGATAGGCGGCCACGTCCGCCTCCTGCCGACGCAGGTAGCCGGCGTAGAGTGCATCGGTCGCAACCTGATCGAGGACGGCGTCGTCCAGCGTCCGAAGCTGCGGCCACATGGCCAGCACCTGGTCACGTGTGACCTGCGGATGCGCCAGCAGGTCGAAGGCCGACCGCGGAATGCCGTCCTGGTTGACGGCGATGCCTGCCGCCGCGAGCGCGGCCGGGCTCGCCACGCAGGCAGTCAGTTCCGCCCGCGCCCGCTCCAGCGCGTCGAGCCTGGCCGAAAACGCCTCCGCCCGCCTTGGACCGACGCAGCCGATGGCGAGCCCGCGCGGCGTCAGGCGCTGGTCGGCGTTGTCGGCGCGCAGGCGCAGCCGGTATTCGGCGCGCGAGGTAAACATGCGATAGGGCTCGGTGACCCCGCGGGTGACGAGGTCGTCGATCATCACCCCGATGTAGGCCTCCGCTCGGTCCAGGGTGAAGGCTGCGCCACCGCCGGCTGCGAGCCCGGCATTGAGGCCGGCGACGAGTCCCTGGGCCGCGGCTTCCTCATAGCCGGTGGTGCCGTTGATCTGTCCGGCAAGATAGAGGCCGGGAATCGCGCGGAGCTCCAGCGTCGGGCGGAGGGCGCGGGGATCGACATGGTCGTATTCGATCGCATAGCCCGCACGGACCATCACCGCCCGTTCCAGCCCGGGGATCGTCTTCAGGAGGGCGAGCTGCACGTCCTCCGGCAGCGAGGTCGAGATGCCGTTCGGATAGACCAGCGGGTCGTCCAGCCCCTCGGGCTCGAGAAAGATCTGGTGGCGCTCCTTGTCGGCGAAGCGGACCACCTTGTCCTCGATCGAGGGGCAGTAGCGCGGCCCGGTCGAGCTGATCTGCCCGCTGTACAACGGCGCCCGGTCGAGGTTGGCGCGAATCAGCCGGTGGCTGGCGGCGGTGGTCGTCGTGATGTGACAGACCACCTGCGGCGTCTCGATGCGGGTGGTAAGGGTGGAGAAGGGCTGGGGCGGGTCGTCGCCGGGCTGCACTTCCAGCCCAGCCCAGTCGATGGTGCGCCCGTCCAGCCGCGGCGGCGTCCCCGTTTTCAGCCGGCCGAGCGGAAGGGCGAAGCGCGCGAGGGTTTCGGCGAGGCGGACGGACGGCTGCTCGCCGAAGCGCCCGGCCGGCTCCTGCCGGGTGCCGATGTGGATGACGCCGCGCAGGAAGGTGCCGGTGGTCAGCACCACCCCGCCGGCACGCAGCTCCGTGCCGTCCTCCGTCACCACTCCCGCGATGTGGCCGCTGCCGTCGAGCATCAGGTCGCCGGCTGCGCCCTCGACCAGGGTCAGGTTCTCCTGCTCCGCGAGCAGCGCCTGCATCGCCTGGCGGTAGAGCGCACGGTCTGCCTGGGCTCGCGGCCCGCGTACCGCCGGCCCCTTGCTGGCGTTGAGCACGCGGAACTGGATGCCGGCGCGGTCGATCGCGCGGCCCATCAGCCCGTCCAGCGCATCGATCTCGCGCACCAGATGGCCCTTGCCCAGCCCGCCGATCGCAGGGTTGCACGACATCTCGCCGATCCGGTCGAGCCGGTGCGTCAGCAGCGCGGTGCGGGCGCCAAGGCGGGCAGCTGCCGCGGCCGCTTCGCAGCCGGCGTGGCCGCCCCCGACAACGATGACATCGAATGTCTGCATGGCGCGGACCCTAGGCAGCGGGGCCGGCGGGAGCAACGGCTTTGTGCGCCGCGCCCGGGGCGTGACCGTTTCACGTGAAACGTCACTTGCCGATGCAGAAGTCAGCGAAGATCACGTCGAGCAGGTCCTCGACATCCACCGCGCCGGTCAACCGCCCGATGGCGTGGAGCGCCAGCCGGACATCCTCGGCCATCAGATCAACCGTCGGCGCCTCCACCGCCCGCGCCAGCGCCTCGGCCGCACGGCCCAGCTCCTCGCGGTGCCGGTGGCGGGTCACCAGCGCCGCGTCGCCCTGCACGCCGGCCAGCGCCGCCACCTGCGCACCCAGGGACGTCACCCAGGCGTCGATGCCGGCCCCGGTCAGGGCGGACACGGCGAACACCGGGATGCCTCCGATCTCGGCCGGGGGAGGGGCCTCCGTCAGGTCGCACTTGTTGGCGAGAATCATCGCTGCCGGCCCGTCCGGCGGCTCCGCACCAACGTCGCGGGCGTCGGCGACATAGACCGGGATGTCGGCCTCGCGCCGCCGCGCTTCCGCCCGCGCCACCCCAATCGCCTCGATCGGATCCGCCGACTCCCGCAGGCCCGCCGTGTCGGCGACCACGATGGGCCAACCGTCGAGATCCAGCGTCACCTCGATCACGTCGCGCGTCGTCCCCGCGATCTCGGAAACGATGGCGACATCTCGCCGGGCCAGGCGATTGAGCAGGCTCGACTTCCCCACATTCGGCGGGCCGACGAGCGCGACGTGCACGCCGTCGCGGGCCAGTGACCCGCGCCGCCCTTCGGCCAGCGCCCCCGCGATCTCCGCCCCCACCTCGGCCAGCACCGTCCGCGCTCCCGTTTCCAGGTCCGCGGGCAGGTCCTCGTCGGAAAAATCGATCGAGGCCTCCAGCTCCGCCGCTGCGCGCACAAGGCGCTGGCGCCAGCCCTCAGCCAGCCGGTTCAGCCCGCCTTCGGCCTGGCGCAGGGCGGCGCGGCGCTGGGCCGCCGTCTGGGCCGCGATCAGATCGGCCAGGCCCTCGACCGCAGTCAGGTCCAGGCGGCCATTGTCGAAGGCGCGGCG
>CALKHQ010000105.1 GCA_937988735.1 uncultured Alphaproteobacteria bacterium | reverse complement strand
GGCGAAGATCATCGACGAGGAGGTGCGCCGGATCGTCGAGGAAGGGCAGGCGCGGGCGCATCACATCCTGACCACGCACCGCGACCAGCTCGACACGCTCGCCCGTGCGCTGCTGGAGTACGAGACGCTGTCGGGCGAGGAGGTGCACGCGCTCCTGCGCGGCGAGCCGATCCACCGCGACGACAACAAGAGCGGCACCGCGGCGCCGACCCCGCCGCGCTCCTCCGTGCCGACCAGTGGCCGGAAGGCGAAGGACAGCGGCGGCATCGGGCCGGCGCCGGAGCCGCAGGGAACCTGACGGCCGGCGAGGTCCGCCATGAAGACCGGGACAGGGGGCGCCGAGGCGCCCCCTTCTGCTGCTACCGCTGCCAGCCCGCAGGCGACCGCGCCCGTGGGGCACGTCGGCGTGCCGGATGTGCCGGCAGCGGGGATGGAACCCGTGCGGCCGGGCGGCGCCCTTGAGCGGCTGACGGCGGCCATGCTCACCCGCGTCTACAACTGGCACTGGGTCGAGCCGGGGCTGGCGCGGTCGGCGCAGATGTACGGCGGCCATGTGCGGCTTCTGTTGCGCCGGCATGGCATCCGCGCGGTGGTCAATCTGCGCGGCGACAATGCCGGGTCGCCCTGGTACGAGAACGAGCGGCGGACGGCGGCCGGGCTGGGGCTGGTTCATGCCGACGTGGCGCTAAGCTCGAAGCGGCTGCCGGAGCGCGAGAGCCTGCTGCTGGCGCTGGACGCGGTGCGCGATGCGCCGCGGCCCGTGCTGATCAAGTGTTCGGGGGGCGCGGACCGCACCGGTTTCGTCGCCGGCATGGCGCTGCTCGACCGGCACGGGGCGGGGGCGCTGGAGCGGGCGCGGCGGCAGACCGGCTTCTGGCCGTTCCTGCACCGGCCGAAGCGGCACCAGCGCTGGATTCGCGCCTTCTTCGACTTCTATGCGGCCGACGCCGGCGGCCGCGATCTCCGGGACTGGATCAGGACCGGTTATGATGCCGGTCGTTTCGCCGCCTTTCTCGAGGCCTGCGGCCTTGCGGAGGCTTGGAAACGGGACTGAAATCGTGAACCTTCGTGCCATTCGTCGGGCTGGGAGTGGGCTGTCATGTGCGGCATTGTCGGGCTGTATCTGAAGAACGAGACGCTCCGCCCGAAGATCGGCGCCCTGTTCGCCCCGATGCTGCGCGAGATGACGGAGCGCGGGCCGGACAGCGCAGGCATTGCCATCTATCGCAACCCGGCCTCGGGCAGCGCACTGAAGGTCACGCTGGCGCACGATGATGCCCGGTTCGACTGGGCGGGGCTGGCGGCGGACCTGGCGCAGGCGCTGGACGTCGAGGTCGCCGTCGAGCACCTCTCGACCCACGCCGTCCTCACCCTCGACGGCGAGGAGACGGTCATCCGTCAGTGGCTCGACCGTCACCACCCGGACGTGCGCATCACCGCCGTCGGCCAGGTGATCGAGATCTTCAAGGAGGTGGGGCTGCCGCAGCAGGTGATCGACCGCTTCGGCATCGAGCGGATGACCGGCAGCCACATCATCGGCCACACCCGAATGGCGACCGAGAGCGCGGTGACCACTGCCGGGTCGCACCCGTTCTCCACCGGCAGCGACCTGTGCCTGGTGCACAACGGCTCGCTGTCAAACCACCCGCGGCTGCGCGACTGGCTGAAGCGCCATGCCGGCATGCGCTTCCAGACCGAGAACGACACCGAGGTCGCCGCCGCCTACCTCACCTGGCGGCTGGCGGAAGGCGACGGCCTGCGCGAGGCGCTCGGTCACGCCCTCAGGGATCTGGACGGCTTCTACACCTTCGCCATCGGCACCCGCGACGGCTTCGCCGTGCTGCGCGACCCGATCGCCTGCAAGCCGGCGGTGCTGGCGGAAACCGATGACTGGGTGGCAATGGCCTCGGAGTACCGGTCGCTTGCCCATCTGCCGGGGGTGGAGAACGCGAAGGTCTGGGAGCCGGCGCCGGCCACGATCTATGCCTGGGGCAGCGCCTGAGCGAGCGGACCGTCATCATCATTGCGCGGCGCGCGCGGCGCCGCGGTAAATCAGGGGGTCCGTGCCGGCGGCTGGCGGGGACGGGTCAAGGGGGGTGTTCTTGGAAATCGTCGATCTTGACGTTACGCCGCTGCGCGAGCTGAACCAGCGTCTGCACGACCTTCGCGCCGGCGACAATCTCACCGCCTGGCGCGTCGTCAACCCGAAGGGACGGCACAACGTCGCCGTGGGCGTCGATGCGCCCGTCTCCATCACCATCGACGGGCATGTCGGCTACTACTGCGCCGGCATGAACAGCCAGGCGGAGATCGTGATCACGGGCAACGCAGGGCCGGGCCTCGCCGAGAACATGATGTCCGGCGTGGTGCGGGTGAAGGGCAGCGCCTCGCAGTATGCCGGCGCCACCGGCCGCGGCGGGCTGCTGGTGATCGAGGGGGATGCGGCTGGCCGCTGCGGCATCTCGATGAAGGGCATCGACATCGTCGTCCGCGGCTCGGTCGGGCACATGAGTGCCTTCATGGGCCAGGCGGGGCGGCTGCTGGTCTGCGGCGATGCCGGGGAGGCGCTGGGGGATTCGCTCTACGAGGCCCGGCTCTACGTGCGCGGCACGGTCGCCGGCCTCGGCGCCGACTGCGTGGAGCGGCCGCTGGGCGACACCGAGCGCGCCGACATCACTGAGCTGCTGGCAAGGGCCGGGATCGAGGGCCTGGAGCCGGAGGACTTCCGCTGCTACGGCTCCGCCCGTCAGCTCTACAACTTCCAGGCCGACAAGTTCCACGCCTATGGGTGACGGCCCGCGCCCATCCCGCCGCGTCATCCACGGCATGTCGGGGAAGGGTGGCCGACAAGCGACAAGGACGAGCAATGAGTGACTGGCGCCCCGGGATGCGGGAGTCCTACACCTTCGACCGCAACGTCATTGCGGAGATCCAGCGCGCAGCCCGCACGGGCCTCTACGACATCCGCGGCTTCGGCGCGAAGCGGAAGCTGCCCAACTTCGACGATCTGGTGTTCCTCGGCGCCTCGATGTCGCGCTACCCGCTGGAGGGCTACCGCGAGCGCTGCGACACCAACGTCGTGCTCGGCACCCGCTATGCGAAGAAGCCGATCGAGATCAAGATCCCGGTCACCATCGCCGGCATGAGCTTCGGCGCGCTCTCCGCCAACGCCAAGGAGGCGCTGGGCCGCGGCGCGAGCCTGATGGGCACCAGCACCACGACCGGCGACGGCGGCATGACGCCCGAGGAGCGCGAGCACTCGAAGCTCCTGGTCTACCAGCTGCTGCCGTCCCGCTACGGCATGAACCCGGCCGACCTCCGGAAGGCGGATGCGATCGAGATCGTCGTCGGCCAGGGCGCGAAGCCGGGCGGCGGCGGCATGCTGCTGGGCCAGAAGATCACCGAGCGCATCGCCAACATGCGCACGCTGCCCCAAGGCATCGACCAGCGTTCCGCCTGCCGCCATCCGGACTGGACCGGCCCGGACGACCTCGCGATCAAGATCCAGGAGCTGCGCGAGATCACCGACTGGGAGAAGCCGATCTACGTGAAGATCGGCGCCGCCCGCCCCTATTACGACACGGCGCTGGCGGTGAAGGCCGGCGCCGACGTGGTGGTGCTGGACGGCATGCAGGGCGGCACCGGCGCGACCCAGGAGGTGTTCATCGAGCACGTCGGCATTCCGCTGCTCGCCGCCATTCCGCAGGCGGTGGACGCGCTGCAGGAGCTCGACATGCACCGCAAGGTGCAGCTCATCGTTTCCGGCGGCATCCGCTCCGGCGCCGATGTGGCGAAGGCGCTGGCCATGGGCGCGGACGCGGTCTCCATCGGCGTCGCCGCGCTGATCGCGCTCGGCGACAACTCGCCGGACTTCGCGGAAGAATATGCGAAGCTCGGCACCGCGCCCGGCTTCTACGATGACTGGCACGAGGGCCGCGATCCGGCCGGCATCTCCACCCAGGACCCGGAGCTGATGAAGCGGCTGGACCCGGAGGTCGGCGGCCGGCGGCTCGCCAACTATCTCACGGTCCTCACGCTTGAGGCGCAGACGCTGGCGCGCGCCAACGGCAAGAGCCACGTCTGCAATCTCGACCCCACCGACCTCGCGGCGCTGACCGTCGAGGCGGCGGCGATGGCGCGGGTGCCGCTCGCCGGCACGAACTGGATTCCCGGCCGCGACGCCGGCTACGGCGCCTGATCAGCCGAGCCCGGCAAGCGCGAGGCTGAGCTCGCGCAGGCGCTGGCGGGCGTGCTCGTCGTACGCCTGCGCATCGGCGCGCGATTCGCGCATGCCGTTGAAGTAGAGCCCGCTCCTCAGGTCGGGCCTGATCGCCAGGTTCAGGATCGCCTCGGCGCCGTCCTCGACCCGGCTCACCGGCGTCACGCCGGCGGCGCGGACCATGGTCGTGTCCATGTAGGTCGCCGGGTGCAGGCAGTTGACCGTGACCCCGGAGCCGCTGAGCTGCTCGGCGAGATCGAATGTGAACATCACCTGCGCCAGCTTGCTCTGGCAGTAGGCGCGCGGCCCGCTGTAGTCGCGGGTGAGCATCACGTTGCCGAACTCGATCGCCTGCTGGCCGGCGGAGGTGACGTTGACGATCCGCGCCGGCGCGCTGTCCGCGAGGCGGTCGAGCAGCAGGTGGGTCAGCAGGAAGCCGGCAAGGTAGTTGACCGCGAAGCGCAGCTCGTGGCCGTCCGCGCTGGTCTCGCGGCCGGCGCCGGCCGTGCCGATGCCGGCATTGTTGATCAGGATGTCGAGGCGGTCGGTCCGGGTGAGCACGGTGTCGGCCAGGCGCCGGACCTCCGCCAGCGAGGCGAAGTCGGCGGCGATGAAGTCCGCGCTGCCGCCGGCCTCCGCGATCGCCGCCACTACCGCGGCGCCGCGCGCCGGGTTGCGGCCATGGACCAGCACGTGCGCGCCGGAGGCGCCGAGCCGGGTCGCGACCACGCGCCCCACCCCGTCCGTGGAGCCGGTCACCAGCGCCACCCTGCCGTCCAGCCTGGTCATGTGCCGGTCTCCCGCTGCGCCGCGCCGGGTGAAGCGTAGCGCAGCCCGCGCCGGGGCCCAACCCGGAGAACCGGCCGGCTACTCCCGCTGTCTGCGGTAGCTCGCCGCCACGATCACCAGGATGATGATCGCGCCGGTCAGGATCAGTCGCGGCCCGGCGCCCAGGCCGTAGGTGTTCAGCATCGTCACCAGCAGGAACAGGAACAGCGATGCGCCCCACAGGCCGGGCACGTTTCCGAAACCGCCGGCAACCGACGTGCCGCCGATCACCACCACCGCGATCGACGTGAGGAGGTACTCCTGGCCCATGTTGAGCGCCGCGCCGCCGGAGAAGGAGGCGAGCAGGAAGCCGCAGAGCGAGGAGAACAGCGCGCACAGCACGTAGGTCAGGAAGCGGATCCGCTCCACCTTCACCCCGGCGAGCCAGGCGGCCCGCTGGTTCTGGCCGATCGCGGTGACCGACCGGCCGAAGACGGTTCGGGCCAGCACCACGTGCATCACCGCGGCGATGATGATCACCAGCACGGCCAGCACCGGCACGCCCATGACGTTCGTGGTAGCGAAGTCGCCGAGGGCCGGCGGCGGCTTGATGCGCAGCCCGCGGTTCCACCAGATCGCCGTCGACTGCACGATGAAGCTGGACGACAGCGTGGCGATGATCGGCGGAATGCGCAGCAGCAGGATCAGCCCGAAGTTGAGGATGCCGACGCAGAGCCCGGTCAGCAGCGCCAGACCGAGGCCGACCGGGATCATCGCGTCGGACTCGGCCATCGCCTTCATCGCAATGGTGCCGGCCAGCGTCATCGTCGCCGGGATCGACAGGTCCACGTTGCCGGGGCCGAGCGTGATCACGAACATCTGGCCGATGGCGACCAGCGCGAAGAAGGTGCCGAAGGTCAATGCCGCGGTCAGCACGCCGCCGGCGCCCTGGCCGCCGGTGAACGCGATCGTCGCCAGCCAGACGGCGAAGGCGGCGACATAGGACCAGACCCAGGGCTTGGCCACGATCGCCCGCACGCTCATCGCCGGCCCTCCGCCCGGTTGATCAGCACCCGCAGCGCCAGAACGATGATCAGGATCGCCCCCTGGGCGCCGATCTGCCAGTCCGGGTTGAGCTGCAGGAAGGAGAGGAAGGAGGCGGCGAGCGTCAGCGTCATCGCGCCGATCACCGCGCCCACCGGCGACACGCGGCCGCCGACGAACTCGCCACCGCCGAGGATGACGCCGGCGATGGACAGCAGCGTGTAGCGGAGCGCGATGTTCGCATCGGCCGAGGTGGTGAGGCCGACCAGCGCCATGCCGGCGAACGCGCCCGCGATCCCCGCCAGCGCGTACATGATCACCTTGGCCTTCAGCAGCGACCAGCCGGCGCGCTCGACGGCGCGGGCGTTGCCGCCGACGCCGCGCAGCACGGCGCCGTAGGGCGACCACATCAGCCCGACGTGGACCACAACGGCGATCACCACGGAGGCGATGATCGGGAAGGGCACGAACTCCGGCTTCCAGGTCATCAGCCCGCGCAGCCATTCCGGCGCCTCGCCGCCGGGTGTCGGCAGCACCAGGATCGCGACGCCGAGCCAGACGAAGGACATGCCGAGGGTTACCACGATCGACGGGAGCTGCCGGATATGGATCAGCGCCCCGAGGCCCGCATAGACCAGCACGCAGAGCGCGAGCGCCGCGACCCCGACGACGGGCTCGTCGTTCAGCCAGGTGGCGGCGATGCAGGCGGTGAGGCTGACGTAGCTGCCGATCGAGAGATCGAGGTCGTTGACGCAGATGATGAACATCTGCGCGATGGTGGCGAGCACGATCGGGATTGCCAGGTTCAGCAGCAGGTTGAGACCGAAGTAGGTCATCGTCCTGGGCTGCAGCCAGAAGATCGCCGCCAGCAGCACCGCCAGCGAGAACGCCGGCAGCAGCGCCCGCAGCAGCCGCGGGTTCACCACCGCGCCCAAGGCGACCCTCCCGCTCCGCTGGCGTGCGCCGTCATCGCATCGCGCGCGATCGCGCCATAGTCCGTGCCCGTCGTCATCTCAGTCGTCCGCCCGGAAGGAGGCGTGGAGCACCCGCTCCTCGGTGACCTGGTCGCGCGGGAGGTCGGCAACGATCTGGCCCTCGCGGAAGACGTAGACGTGGTCGCAGTGCATGAGCTCGTCGAACTCGGTGGTGTACCAGAGGAAGGTGCGGCCGCGGGCCGCTTCCTCGCGGATGATGTCATAGACCTCGCGCTTGGTGCCGACGTCCACCCCGCGCATCGGATCGTCCATCAGAATGATCTCGGCGTCGGAACCCAGTGCGCGGGCGAACAGCGCCTTCTGCTGGTTGCCGCCGGAGAGCGACAGGATCGGGTTGCGCATGTCCGGCGTCTGGATCGACAGCCGCCGCCGCCAGGCTTCCGCCAGCTCGCTCTCGGCCTCGGCGTCGATCAGGCCCCGCTTCAGCATGCGCTTCAGCGAGCCGATGGTGATGTTCTTCGCGATCGACCACAGCGGGAACACGCCGTCGGTCTGGCGGTCGCCGGCGACCAGCGCGACCGAGCCGGAGACCTCGGCGTCCTCGCGCGAGAACACCCGCAGCAGCATGCGCGTCTGGCCCTGGCCGCTGAGGCCGGCGAGGCCGACGATCTCGCCCTGGTGCGCCGTGAGCGCGATGGTCTCGCCGGGGCGCGGCCGCGCCCGCACCCGCGGCACTTCGCCCCGGCGCGCGGTCGTCGTGGCGGCCGTTCCGGCCATCTGGTTGGTGACGTGGCCCATGGCCGCGACCAGCGAAACGCGGTCGAACTCGGCCGCCGGGCGGGCGGCGACGACCTTGCCGTCGCGCATCACCACGATCCGGCTGGCGGTGGACAGGATCTCGCCAAGCAGGTGCGAGATCAGCACGGTGCTGCCGCCGCGGGCGGCGAAGTCGCGCACGAAGGCGAGCAGCTGGCCGGCAACGAGCGCGTCGAGGCTCGAGGTCGGCTCGTCGAGGATCACCAGCCGCGCCGGCACGTCCGTTTCGGTGAAGGCGCGGGCGATCTCGACCATCTGCCGCTGGACGATGGGCAGGTCGCCGACGACGGCACCGGGCGGGATGCCGTGGCCGGGGAAGATCCGGTCCAGCGCCTCGGTGATGAGCTGACCGGCCCGGGCGCGCCACTTCAGGCCGGTGAGGTGCGGATGCATGATCCGCGCGTTCTCTGCCACCGTCAGGTTCGGGCAGAGCGAAAGCTCCTGGAACACGCAACGCACGCCGGCGGCATGGGCCGCGACGACGGAATAGCGGCTGCTGAGATCCGTACCGGCGATGATGATGGTGCCGCGGTCGGGCGCAAGCGTGCCGGCGAGCACGTTCATCAGCGTGGACTTGCCCGCGCCGTTGTGCCCGACCAGCCCGACGCATTCGCCGGCCGCGATGGTGAGATCCACCCCGGCCAGCGCGCGGACGGCGCCGAATTCCTTTTCGACGCCGTCCAGTCGGGCCAGGGCTGCCGCAGCAGCACTCATCCGGGACTCGATGTCAGCAACAGGGGGAGGGTCCCGGTCCGTCTCAGATCACTGCCTGCCGGCGGCGATCACGGCCTGCGCGTCTTCCAGCGTGTATTCCACGTTGGCGACGCCGCCGGGCTCGGTGTTGGCGAGGCTCTCTTCCAGGTTGTCCTGGTCGATGCGCAGGAACGGCACCACGAGATCCTTCGGCACGTCCTGGCCGGCGAGGATCTGCTGCGCCACCCAGAAGGCGAGGGTGGAAACGCCGGGCGCGATGGAGACCGACATGGTCTCGTAGCCGTTGGCCGCCTTCTGCTCCGCCCACCAGGTGAGCTCGTCGTGGCGGTTGCCCATGATGATGATCGGCATCTCGCGATCGGTGGCCGCGAACGCCTGGGCCGCGCCGTAACCGTCGCCGCCCTGGGTCACGACCGCAACGATGTCCGGCAGGCTGGGCAGGATGCCCGCCACCGCCTGCTGCGCCACGTCCTGCGCCCAGTCGCCATGGACGGAGCCGACGATGGTGAACTGCGGATAGTCGGCGACCGCGTCGTGGATGCCGCGGCTGATCTCGTCATCGACGAACACGCCGGCGAGCCCGCGGATCTCGAGAAGGTTGCCACCCTCCGGCAGCTTCTCCGCGAGGTAGACGACCTCGTCGTAGCCCATCTGGTAGAAGTCGACCGCGATCCGCCACGCGCAGGGCTCGGTGACGATGCCGTCGAAGGAGACGACGATCACGCCCGCGTCGCAGGCTTCCTTGACCGCGCCGTTCAGGCCCTCGGGGCTGGCGGCGTTGAGCACGATCGCATCGTAGCCCTGCAGGATCAGGTTCTGGATCTGCGCCGCCTGCTCGGTCACCTGGTTCTCGGCGGTGGTGAAGGCGTCCGCGGCGGCGACCACGCCGTCGGCGACGGCCGGCTCGGTCACGCGCGCCCAGCTCGTCAGCATCGCCTGCCGCCAGCTGTTGCCGGCGTAGTTGTTGCTGAGCGCGATCCGCTTGTCGGACGTATCCTCCTGCGCCATCGAGGGCGCCGCGAACATTACGAGCGCCGCCAGCGCGGTGCCGGCGACGAGAGCTGTCTTTGTCATGCTTTCCTCCTGGCGCGGTTGCTCCGCGCATCGGGGGAATGCTAGCACAATCGAATTGATGTGATGAATATCCTTCCGATGCGTCATGCTGGCGCCAGCCGGCGCCGGCGCGCGCTTGCGCTGCCCCGGCTTCGGCCTATGATCCCGGCGCGAGGGGAGTCAAAGGGGGAGGCACGCATCGTGCGAATCGGACTCGGGGCCGCGACGGTCTGCGCGGCGTGTTTCACGGCTGCGGGCGAGGCAGCGGCCCAGGATCCCGCCTTCATCACGTTCGGCGGCGGCTATTACGACGTCATCCGCGGCGACGAGCCCGCGGCCGACTTCCGGCTGGAATACCGCTCGGATCTGGAGCTGTGGGTGTTCAAGCCCTGGGCCGGGGTGGAGGCGACGACCGACGGCGCCGTCTATGTCGCGGCGGGCCTTCTTGCCGACATCTACCTCGGCAACCGCATCGTGGTGACACCCCAGGCGGGTCTCGGCTACTACAACAACGGCGACGGGCCGGACCTCGGCTATCCGCTGGAATTCCGCACCGGGGTCGAGGTCGGCTACCGTTTCGACGACCGTTCCCGGCTCGCGCTCGGCTTCAGCCATATCTCCAATGCCGATCTGGGCGACCGCAACCCGGGTACGGAGATCGTCACCCTCACCTACTCGCTGCCGGTCGGCCGGCTTTTCGGGGAAGAGCCGTAGGCTACGCAGCCGGTTCGTACGCCTGTTCCCGCATCAGCGGCTCGAACGGTTCCCCGCGGGCGATCTGTCCGTAGACCTCGGCCAGGCGCGCCGCGATTCGCGGCCAGGTGAAGCGTGCGGCCACCGAGGCGCGCGCCCGTTCGCCCATCTGTCGCCGGCGCTGCGGATCGGCCATCAGCGCCGCGATCCGGTCGGCAAACGGCGTCACCTCCGGCGGGGCGACCAGACCGCCGCCGTCCGCCTGCACCTCGCGCCAGATGTTCACCCGGTCCGAAATGAGCACGGGCAGGCCGCAGGCCATGGCCTCGACCACCGAAATGCCGAAATTCTCCGAATAGGATGGCAGCACGAACAGGTCGGCGTCGGCCAGCGCGCTCAGCGCGGCCTCGCCGTCCAGCATGCCGGTGAAGACGGTGCGGTCGCCGATCCCCTGCTGCGCCACCCACTCGCGGGCCTTCGCCTCCATGCCGTGGTCGGGACCGGCAATCACCAGCGCCAGGTCCTGCCCGCGGCGGACGGCGTCGGCAAAGGCCGGGATCAGGATGTCGAGCCCCTTCTTGAAGTTGAGCCGGCCGTAAAAGATGACGATGGGCCGGTCTCCGAGGGCCACGTGCCGGGACCTCAGCCCGCCGCGCGGCGGCAGCGCGGCGAAGCGCGCGACATCGACCCCGATCGGGGCGACGAAGCCCGGCCGGCCCGAGACGTAGGGCTGGGCGAGCTCCATCTCCTCCTGGGTGGTGAAGTGAAAGGCCGCGGCGTGGCGATTAACCCGTTCTTGAAACAGCCGTTCCATGATCCATTTCGGCACCCGCCGCCGCCGCCAGATGTAGGGGTCGAGCGTGCCGTGGGGGCGGACGATGTACGGAATCCCGAGGCGCCGGGCACAGGCGCCGGTTGCCCAGGTGTGGGCGAGGTAGAGCGAGTGGAGATGCACCACGTCCACATCGGCGATCAGTCGGGGCAGCGCGCGGATCATGCCGGGGGAGAAACCGCGCACGTGTGGACGCGGCATGTGGTAATAGTAATATGTCACGCCGTTGCGATGAACCGGCTGGCCGCTGGGCGCGTCTACTTCCCGACCGGGACCGTCATATTTTGACGTGCAGATGCGGACATCGTGCCCCAGAGCGGCGACGGACTCGGCCATGCCGACACACGCCTGGCTTGGCCCCCCCAGCTCGCGAGCCAGCGACGAGATGACATGCAAGACTTTCATTGCGAGCAGGTTATAATTCTAGCGAGAGCTTGAAGTGACGGATCGTCTGCACGTCCGGCCCGTGCTTTACGCGGCGCCCGATCCTAGACTGCCCGGGGCAGGCATGGCCATACCGCTGTTGTCGGTCGTGATCGTCACCCGCAACCGCCGGGCCGAGCTGCACCGTTGCCTGCAGTCGCTGCGGCGGCTGACCTACCCCAACTTCGAGGTGGTCGTCATCGACAACGCCAGCACCGACGGGCTGCCGGACATGGTCGCCGAGGAGTTTCCGGAGGTGCGGCTGTTCCGGGCCGACCGCAACTACGGCTGCGGCGTCGGGCGCAACATCGGCGCCCGGGTCGCGCGCGGCGACTATTTCTGGTTCATCGACGACGACGCCGAGGTGATCGTGCCCGACGCGGCCGACCGGCTGATCGCCAAGATGGAGGCCGAGCCGGACATCGGCGGCATCGGCGGCGAGGCGGTGGTCGACGAGATGGGGCGGGTGATCGGCGTGAAGCAGCTCGAGCTCGCCAGCAACGGCATGACCAGCGGCCGCTTCTCGCTCGACGTGCCGCCGGACGCGTGGCTGCCGGCCCGGCTGCTTGCAGGCTGCAACGTCATCGTGCGCCGCAAGGACTTCGTCGCTTACGGCGGGTTCGACCCGACCTACCGCCACGGGTGGGAGGACACCGACTTCGCCTGGCGCATGTACCGGTCGGGGCGGCGGCTGCTGATCGCCGGCTTTGCGCCGGTGCTGCATCACTTCTCCGGCGTCGAGCGCCAGTCGAGCCTGCGGACGCCGGCGCAGAGCCGCGCCTATTTCGTCGGCAAGAACGCCCGGCTGCCGGTGCTGTTCGCGCTGCCCCTGCTCGACCTCGCCTATCTGCTGAACCCGGTGCGGTGGACGCGGGTCATCGACAAGGCGCGGCGCATCGACTATGGCGCCAAGGGCCGCATCGTGCAGCCGCACGCCCAGTGGGGCCGCATCGGCGTGAAGCAGCTCCTCGGTGCAGCCAAGGTGGCGCTGAACTACGCCGGCACGGTGGGGGCCGGCTACACCTTCGGCTGGGGCATGTTCCGGCGCGGGCTCGCCGCCCGCCGCAGGGCGCCTGACGGCTGGGCCGCGGCGGACCCCGTCATCCTCGCCGAGCCGGCCGGCGGCCGCGGCTCCATCGTGGCGGCGGAATAGCCGTGGCGGCCGCCAGCACCCGCAAGGCCCCGCCCGTCATCGCGATCGGCCTCGATTCCGGCGACATCGGGCTGTGCACGCGGTGGATGGAACAGGGGCGCATGCCCCATCTGTCCGCGCTCCGCGACCGCGGCCGGCTGGCGCTGCTGCAGAATTCGCCGACCAACATGGCGGAGACGAGCTGGACCAGCTTCGCCACCGGCGCCTCGCCCGAGGACACCGGTTTCTGGTCGCAGCTCCGGCTCCAGCCGGGCAGCTACCGGATGGTCGAGGTCGGCAGCTATCCCTACGACGAATATCCGCTGTTCTACGCGCTCGGCCCCGGCTACCGCGTTGCTGCGATCGACATCCCGCAGACCCGGCTCAGCGACGACATCGACGGCGTGCAGATCCTCGCCTACGGCGCGCACTCGGCCTATGCGAAGCCGTCGTCGCGTCCGGCGGACCTGCTGGAGAAGCTGACGCAGCGCTACGGCCCGCACCCGGCATTCGACCGTGACAAGGCCCGGCTGTGGCGCCGGGACTCGATGGAGAAGCTCGCGAACGGCCTGAAGGTCGGTGCCGGCCGGCGCGCGGCGATCACGGCCGACCTGATCCGCGAGCAGGACTGGAACCTGGTGATCGTCGTCTTCTCCGAGCTCCACTCGGGCGGGCACTACCTGCTCCACCTGGGTTCGGAGGAGCATCCGCTGCATCCGACCTTCGGCAACCTGTTCGACGGCCGCGACCCGCTGGCCGAGGTGGCGACCGCGGTGGACGACGGCATCGGGCGCATCCTCGCGGCGGCGCCGGAGGATGCCAGCATCGTCGTGTTCTCGCCGGAAGGCATGGTGCCGAACAACACCGACGTCACGTCGATGCTGTTCCTGCCGGAGCTGCTCTACCGCTGGAACTTCCCGGGCAAGATGGCGATCCGCGGCGCGCCGCACGGCGACAACCACCCGCCGGAGCCGCCGATCACCCATCCGCGCAGCTACGGCTGGGCGCGGAAGTGCTGGGCGCTCAAGCACGATCCCAACCCGCTGCGGCGCACGCTGCGCCAGCTCATGCCGGTGGAAATTGGCCGCATCATGGAGCGGGTGATCGGCGCGCCCGAGGGGGTCGGCTACATCAACGACTACGACCCCTGGTTCCAGCCCGCGATGTGGTACAGCGACCACTGGCCGCGGATGCGGGCCTTCGCGCTCCCTTCCTATTCCGACGGCTACGTCAGGATCAACCTGAAGGGTCGGGATCCGGAAGGGCTGGTCGCGCCGGAAGACTACGACCGGGTCTGCGACGAACTCGCCGATGAGATACTGCGCATGCGCGACGCGCGCACCGGCGAGCGGGTGGCGACCGACGTGATCCGCACCGGCGCCGGGGACGGGGGGCCGAAGCGCTCCGATGCCGACCTGGTGGTCAAGTGGACGCCGAAGCCGGCCGACTGCGTCGTCACCGGATCCTTCGGCCGAATCGGTCCGGTGCCGCTGTCGCGGTCCGGCGGCCACAACAACCTCGGCTTTGCCATCGCGGCCGGCCCGGCGATCGAGGCTGCGGGCCTCGCCGACCACGGCAAGCTGATCGACCTGGCGCCCACGATCCTCGATCTGGTCGGAGCTCCGATCCCGCAGCGCCTGCCGGGGCATTCGCTGCTCGGTCACAGCCGGGCGCAGGCAGCGGAGTAGCGCCCGGCGCACTGCCGGCGGGAGCGCATCCTGACCGCGACCATCCTCGGCATCGTCATCTCGGGCGGTCTCGCCGCTGTCGCGCTGTGGCTCGACAATCGCCCCTACGTGCCGGGGCGCGTCTGGCGGGTGCCGTGGCGCGCCGTGGGCTTCGTCGCCATCGTCGCCGCGGTCGTCCTCGCC
>CALKHQ010000104.1 GCA_937988735.1 uncultured Alphaproteobacteria bacterium | reverse complement strand
TGCCTTCGCCACCTATGTCGCGTTCTTTCCGCAGCTCGTCGCGGGCCCGATCACGCGCTGGCGCGAGGTGGGCGACCAGATCCGCGCCATTCCCTGGTTCCGCCTCGACTGGACGCAGGCCGACATCGGGCTGCGCTTTGTGGTGATCGGCTACGCGTTCAAGGTCATTCTGGCCGACGGGCTGAGCGCGGCGACGGCGCCGCTGATGGCAGCAGACTCACTGCATGCGTTCGACCTCGCCTACCTGATGCTCGGCTACAGCTTCCGCATCTACTTCGACTTCTGCGGTTATTCGCTGATCGCGATCGGGCTGGCCCGCATGTTCGGCGTGGTCCTGCCGCGGAACTTCGCGATGCCCTATCGCGCTCTTAACCCGCGGGAATTCTGGCGTCGCTGGCACATGACGCTGTCGTTCTGGCTGCGCGACTACCTTTACATCCGGCTGGGCGGCAATCGGCGCTATGTGCGGAACATCCTGATCACCTTCCTGTTGTGCGGCCTGTGGCACGGAGCCGGCTTCCAGTTCATCGCCTGGGGCGGCTACCACGCCCTCGGCGTGCTGGCCTATCACGCGCTGCGCAAGCACTGGGACCGGCTGCCGCGCCTGCTGCAGTGGCTGGTCACCTTCGTCTTCGTCAGCATCGGGTGGCTGCTGTTCATCTACGACCTGCCGACGCTGGCCACGCTGCTCGACGGGCTGGCCGCCGGTCCCGTCGACGATCTCCAAGTGACCGGCGCGATGCTGGCTTGGCTGGCCGCAGCCGCCGTGGTGTGCCTCGCCATCGATCCCGACCGACTCGCCGGCGCCAAAGCCCCGCACACCGCGCGCGCGGTCGCGGGCGGCATCTGCTACGGCGTCCTGATGATCGCGGCGCTGGTGCTGATCGATCGCAGCGAAGCCTTCATCTACTTCCGGTTCTGAGGGATGCCGGAATCGCGCCTTGCGTCCGCGCGGTCACTTTGGCTAGAACCGGCGCGACTTTCAGCCACTCCACCCCTCCAGAGAACGACAAGGGCGGCACATGCGCGTTTATTACGATCGGGACGCCGATCTCAATCTCATCAAGTCCAAGAAGGTCGCCATCGTCGGCTATGGCAGCCAGGGTCACGCCCACGCGATGAACCTGCGCGACAGCGGGGTCAAGGACGTGGCGATCGCGCTGCGGCCGGGCTCGCCGAGCGCCGCGAAGGCCGAGGCCGCCAACTTCCCGGTGAAGAGCCCGGACGAGGCAGCGAAGTGGGCCGACGTGGTGATGGTGCTGGCGCCGGACGAGCTGCAGGGCCAGATCTACCGCGACCACCTGGCGAACAACCTGCGCGAGAATGCGGCGCTGGCCTTCGCCCACGGGCTCAACATCCACTTCAACCTGATCGAGCCGCGCAAGGATCTCGACGTGTTCATGATCGCGCCCAAGGGGCCGGGCCACACGGTGCGGTCGGAGTATGTCCGCGGCGGCGGGGTCCCCTGCCTGCTGGCCATCGCCCAGGATGCGACCGGCGCCACCCATGATCTCGGCCTGTCCTACGGCTGCGCCATCGGCGGCGGCCGCGCCGGCATCATCGAGACCACGTTCAAGGAGGAGGTGGAGACCGACCTCTTCGGCGAGCAGGTGGTGCTCTGCGGCGGCCTGACCGCGCTGATCCAGGCCGGCTACGAGACGCTCGTCGAGGCCGGCTACGCGCCGGAGATGGCCTATTTCGAGACCCTGCACGAGGTGAAGCTGATCGTCGACCTCATCTACGAGGGCGGCATCGCCAACATGCGCTACTCCATCTCCAACACCGCGGAGTACGGCGACTACACCCGCGGCCCGCGGATCATCACCGACGAGACCCGCGCCGAGATGCGCAAGATCCTGAGCGAGATCCAGACCGGCCAGTTCACCCGCGAGTGGATGCTGGAGAACAAGGTCGACCAGACCAGCTTCAAGGCCATGCGCCGCAAGGCGGCCGAGCACCCGATCGAGGAAGTCGGCGCGCGGCTGCGGGCGATGATGCCCTGGCTGAAGCAGAACCAGCTGGTGGACCGCTCGCGGAACTAGGAGATCCCGCCGTCACTGCGTGCCGCCCCGCCGGGGCGGCGCGGCGATTCGGAGCCGCTGCACTGCGTGCGCGCCGTGGCTCCGGATTGCCCCGGGCGCAGCGCGCCGCGCGCGGACGGCGCCATCCGTGACGGAGCGCCCGCAAGCCAATAGATTCAAGTTGCTGGCGGCGCGTGCGCAATGCTATCGCAGGCGCTCATCGGCATGGATGACAGCCGTCAGCGTCTGTTGCCAGACAGCCGGCGCCCGCGGACGAGCGGGCGTTGCCGGGCGCCGATGTGTCGCGCAGACTTCGCGCCCTGACGTCCGCCCGAAGCGTGGAGCAAAAGCCCGTCGATGCTGTCGAAACTCCTCGGAATGATGTCCGCCGACATGGCGATCGACCTCGGCACGGCCAACACGCTGGTCTACGTCAAGGGGCGCGGCATCGTGCTGAACGAGCCTTCGGTCGTCGCCATCGCCAACGTGCGCGGGCGCCAGCAGGTACTGGCGGTGGGCGACGAGGCGAAGCAGATGCTGGGCCGTACTCCCGGGAACATCCAGGCCATCCGGCCGCTCCGCGACGGCGTGATCGCCGACTTCGAGGTCGCGGAGGAGATGATCAAGCACTTCATCCGCAAGGTGCACAACCGGCGCAGCTTCGCGAGCCCTCAGGTCATCATCTGCGTGCCCTCCGGCTCGACGGCGGTCGAGCGGCGCGCGATCCAGGAGTCCGCCGAGAGCGCCGGCGCGCGCCGCGTGTTCCTGATCGAGGAGCCGATGGCGGCAGCGATCGGCGCCGGCCTGCCGGTGACCGAGCCGACCGGCTCGATGGTGGTGGACATCGGCGGCGGCACCACCGAGGTGGCGGTGCTGTCGCTGGGCGGCATCGTCTATTCGCGTTCGGTGCGGGTCGGCGGCGACAAGATGGACGAAGCGATCATCGGGTACATCCGCCGCACCCACAACCTGCTGATCGGCGAGGGCAGCGCGGAACGGATCAAGAAGCAGATCGGCTCGGCCTGCCCGCCCGAGGACGGCGAGGGCGCGGTGATGGAGATCAAGGGCCGCGACCTGATGAACGGCGTGCCGAAGGAGCTGGTCATTTCCGAGCGCCAGATCGCCGAGAGCCTGGCCGAGCCGGTCAGCGCGATCGTCGAGGCGGTGAAGGTGGCACTGGAGCACACCGCGCCGGAACTCGCCGCCGACATCGTCGACAAGGGCATCGTGCTTACCGGGGGCGGCGCGCTGCTCGGCAACCTCGACTATGTGCTCCGCCATGCGACCGGACTGCCGGTGTCGATCGCGGACGATCCCCTTTCCTGCGTGGCGCTCGGCACCGGTCGCGCGCTGGAGGAACTGAAGACGCTGCGGCACGTGCTGATCAACTGACGCGCGCGGGGCCTTGGGCGGTGCGGTCGACTTGCGCTAAGGTCGGGTGCGCGGAGGGCGGCGCGCGGCGTGGAAGTTGCGTTCGGGCTCGTGCCTTCCACAGGACGGCGCAGGACAGGCCATGGCTCGGAATCCGGCCAGCTCGATAGCCCGATACGCCATCCCGCTGAAGGTCTGGCTGCAGCGCTTTGCGGTCATGACCTTCGTGGTCCTCGCCTTCGGCGTCATGCTGCTGGGGAAGGCGGATTCGCGCCTGATGGAGCGGGCGCGCGTTGCGGTCGCCGACCTGATGTCGCCGATCCTCGATGTCGCCTCAGAACCGGCGCAGACGGTGTCGAACTTCATGGACTCGCTCACCGAGCTCGCGGTCCTGCGCGAGGAGAACGCCCGCCTCAGGCAGGAGAACGCGCGGCTGCTGGAATGGGAGCGGGCGGCGCGCAGCCTCCAGTCGCAGAACGCCGCGCTGCGGTCGCTCACCAACTTCGTCGACGTGCCGCCGGCGCGCGAGATCGCGACCTGGGTGATCGGGGACTCCAGCGGCGTTTATGTCCGCAGCCTGCTGATCGCCGCCGGCACCGACCACGGGGTCGCCAAGGGCCAGGCGGTGCTTACCGGCGAAGGCCTGGTCGGGCGCGTGCTCGAGGCTGGCCAGCGGGTCTCGCGGGTGCTGCTGATCACCGACCTGAACTCGCGCATTCCCGTGCGCATCGAGCGGACGCGGGTCCGGGCCATCCTCGTCGGCGACAACACCGACCGCCCGCTGCTGGAATACCTGCCCAGCCACGATGTCGTGGCCCCCGGCGACCGGGTGGTCACTTCCGGGGACGCGGGCGTATTCCCGCCGGGCCTTGCAATCGGCGAGGTGGTGGCGGTGACCGAAACCGGGGTGCGCGTGCGGCCGTTCGTGGACTGGAACCGGCTCGAACTGGTGCGGGTGGCGGACTTTGCCCTTCCCGGCATCCTCGACGACTTCCGGCAGGGATCGGCCGAGGCGGCAGCCGGCCCCGCCCTGCCGCGGGCGAG
>CALKHQ010000103.1 GCA_937988735.1 uncultured Alphaproteobacteria bacterium | reverse complement strand
GGTCGCGGCCCCGGCGGCCGAGGCCGTCGAGGAAGAGATGGCGACGGCGGCCGCAGGCGCCGGACCCGTCAGGACCCTGCGCGCCGCGCCGCCTCCGCCGCCGGCTGCGCCCACGCTGACCGATGCCCAGATCGCCGCCATGCTCGAGCTGCCGCCAGAGGAACAGGCGGCGCGAATCGCGGGCATGATAGCCGGGCTGGCGGCGCGCCTGGAGCAGCACCCGGAGGACGTGGACGGCTGGATGATCCTCGCCCGCTCGTACGTCACCCTCGGCGACCTCGAGGCGGCCGAGCAGGCGCTGGCCAACGCCAGCGCCCATGGCGCGGACCGCATCGACGCCCACGTCGCCTATGCCCGGCTGGTGCTGGACGGCAAGCCGCTGGACGCGCCGGTGCCGCCGGAAGCGGTCGCCGCCTTCAACCGGGTGATCGCCGCCGACCCCAGCCATCCCGACGCGCTGTGGTTCCTCGGCCTGGCTGCCGCGCAGCAGCGGGACTTTGCCGCGGCTCGCAGCCTGTGGACCCGCCTGCTCGACACGCTGGATCCGAAGAGCGAGGCCTATGTCGACGTCCAGTCGTACATCGCCGCGCTTGCGGGCGGCGAGCCGGGCGCCGACGCCGGCGCCGGAGCGCCGGTGGACAGCACCAACCGCGCCGACCCGGCCGACGGCCGGTAACATTCGCGTCACAAGCCGGCCATTTTCGCGCGCGATCCTTTCCCGCTAGCATCACGACTCGGCTGGCGAAGACCGGCCTTCGGCAGAGGGGAAAGCGACTGTGAGCAATCGGAGCATCCAGGCCGGTCTCGCCATGGTGGCGGGAGCGGCGGCGCTGGCTGGCGGGGCGTGCCTGGCCAACGATTCCACCGCGGCCATCGGCGCCGGCGGGCTGCAGCTGATCGAGAACTACATGGTCGAGCTGGTCCGCGAGGATCTGACGATCGGCCCCGACCGTATCACGATCCGCTACGTCTTCCACAACACCTCGGAAACCGATGTCGACACCCTGGTCGGCTTCCCGATGCCGCCGATCGACATGCGGCAGGCCTATGAGAGCGATCTCGCCCAGCTCGGCGCCGCGCCCAACTACATGGACTTCTCCGTCACCGTGGACGGCGTGCCGGTCGAGCCGCTGGTCGAGGCCCGGGCGACGGTGATCGGCCACGACGTCACCGACCGGCTGGAGGAGCTGGGGCTGCCGGTCGGCGGCTTCGACGTCAGCCTGTACGATACGCTGGAAGCGCTGCCGGCGGAGACGCGGGCCGAACTGCAGGCGGAAGGCATTGCCCAGTTCGACGAGTACGACGGGACGGTCACCGCCTATCCCACCTGGACCTTCCAGACCACCTTCTACTGGCAGCAGCGCTTCCCGGCCGGCGCCGATACGGTGATCGAGCACAGCTACACGCCGTCGGTGGGCTGGGCGTTCTTCGGGTCCTACGACGTCGAGGAAGTGGGGACCACCCCCACCTTCTGGGACCGGTTCTGCATGGACGACGCCCTCCTCGCGGCCGCGGCGGAGAAGGTGGGCGACACCTACGTCCTCACCACCCACGTCGAATACATCCTGGTCACGGCGCGGAACTGGCTCGGGCCGATCGGCACGTTCCACCTGACCGTGGACAAGGGCGACCCGGAGCGGCTGGTGGCGACCTGCATGGAGGGGCTGGTCGAAACCGGGCCGACGACGCTGGAGCTGACGGTCACCGACTTCGTGCCGGAGCAGAACCTCGACATCCTCTTCATCGAGGGCCAACCGGTGGAGTAGGCCCGGCCGTCGCCGGACCCCCGGTCGCGGCGCGCGCGGCGTCGCGTCAGTAGCCCCGCGCCGGGTCCACCTGGTAGCGGGGCGCCTCGCCGGCCCAGACGCGGCGGATGTTGTCGATCAGCAGCCGGGCCGCGCTGTCCGGGTGCGAGATGCTGGCGACGTGCGGGGTGATGAGGATCTCGCGCCGCGACCAGAACGGATGGTCCTGCGGCAGCGGCTCCTGCCGGAACACGTCGAGCGACGCCGACCCGATCTGGCCGCTGTCGAGCGCCGCCAGCAGGTCGTCCTCCACCAGATGGCGGCCGCGGCCGCAGTTGACGAGCGCCGCTCCACGCGGGAGCTGCCCCAGCAGGCGGGCGTCGAGGATGCCTTCGGTATCCTGCGTCAGCGGCAGCAGGCAGACGAGGATCTCCGCCTCCGCCAGCAGGGCGGCCAGGCCGTCCGCCCCCGAACGGCAGATGACGCCGGCGACGTCGCGCGGGCTGCGGCTCCAGCCGGTGACGCGGAAGCCGACGCCGGCAAGCGCCCGCGCCGCGGCAGTGCCGAGCTCCCCCAGCCCGAGGATGCCGACCGTGCGCTCCTGCGCCGGCGGCGCAATCACCTCCTCCCACTGCCGCTCCGCCTGCTGGCGGAGGAACCGGGGCATCAGCCGGTGGTGCCACAGCACATGCAGCAGCACGTACTCGATCATGCACTGGGTCAGCATCGGGTCGACCACGCGGGCGACGGGCACGCCCCGCGGCAGGGCCGGGTCGGACAGGAGACCGTCGACGCCGGCGCCCAGCGACTGGATCAGCCGGAGGTTGGGGAAGGTCGCGAGCAGGCCCGGCGGCGGATTCCACACCAGCGCGCAGTCCACCACCGCGGGGTCCGTCACCTCGTCGGGCCACACCCGCAGCCGCACGTCCGGCGCCATGCGGGCAAGGGTCGCGCGCCACGGCTCCGGATCATCGGTCCGGGAATAGAACAGAAGCTCGGGCATCAGTCGGCCGCGTCTCCCGCCGCGCCGATGCGCAGCCGGTACACGCCCCTGAAGTCGGACGGGTCCGCGGGCTTGCCCTTGCGCAGGATCGTGAGCCGCCCCTGCTCCGCCAGCCGCACCGCGATGCGGCGGATGCGGGCCATCAGCGCCTGCCAGTTCTCCGCCGCCAGCGCGCGCGCCGCATCGTTCGGGCTGATCGACCCGCCGGCGCCGGCGGCTTCCGCCAGCTTCAGGATCATGTCCTCGATCGCCTGGTCGGAATGCCTGTGACGGCGATCATTGCTGGACGTCTGGCGTTGCTGGGACATGCGCGCTGCATTAGCCCATCGGCCCGCCGGCGTGCAACCGTGCGGGCATGGCCGGCGAGGAGACCATGGACCTGTCCCTCACCCTGCTGCTGCTCGCGGTCGCGGGCTTCGCGGGCCTGCACCTCCTGCTGTCGCTGCCGCCGGTCCGGTCCCGGCTTGTCGCCGCCGCCGGCGCGACCGGCTTCCGCATCGGCTACTCCGTGCAGGCCGCCGTGCTGCTGGTGCTGACGATCCTCGCCTACCGGGAGGCGGCCTACGTGCCGCTGTGGCACGCGCCCTGGCTTGCCTGGGTGCCGGTGGTGGTGATGCCCGCGGCGCTGTGGCTGGTGATCGGCGCGCTGACCACGCGCAACCCGACCGCCGCCGCGCCCGGCGGCGAGGCGGTGCTGCAGCCGGGCGCGCGGCTGCCGCTCTACACCGCGATCACCCGGCACCCGATGCTGTGGGGATTCCTGCTTTGGGCGGTGGCCCACCTGCTTGCCAACGGCGACCTCGCCTCGCTGTTCCTGTTCGGCGGCATCGCCGTGCTGTCGGCCGCGGGCATGATCGGCATCGACGCGAAGAAGCGCGCCGACCCCGCCTTCGACTTCGCCGCCCTCGCCGCGTGCACCTCGCTCTTCCCCTTCGCTGCCACGCTCGCCGGCCGCAACCGGCTGGCCTTCACCCGCGGCGACGCGCTGCGGCTCGCGGCCGCGATCCTGCTCTACGCGGCGCTGATGCACCTGCACCCGTGGCTGTTCGGGGTGCTGCCCTACCCGGCCTGAGCCGGCGCCGGCAGGTCCACCTCCCAGTAGGCGCGCAGCTCGCCGAATTCCGCGACCAGGTAGTCGACGAAGGCGCGCACCTTGGCCGACAGGTGGCGACTGTGCGGGTAGACGGCATAGATGCCGAGCGGCGGCGGCTCGTGGCCCGGCAGCGCCGGGACCAGGCGGCCGGCGAGCAGGTCTTCCCAGATGATGAAGCTGGGCATGATCACCACGCCGTGGCCCGCCACCGCCACCTGGCGCAGCACGTCGCCGTTGTTGGCGTGCATCCGGCCGGAGACGCGGACCGCCTCGTTGCCGAACTGCCAGAGATTGCCCATCCGCCGGTAGCTGTAGATCAGGCACTCGTGGTTGGCGAGGTCGCGCGGCGTCTTGGGCATGCCGTGCTTCGCCCAGTATTCGGGCGCGGCCACCAGCAGCACGCGGGTCATCCCCAGCTTGCGGGCGATCAGACTGGAGTCGGAGAGGTTGCCGATGCGGATCGCGAGATCGTAGCCGTCGGCGACCAGGTCCACGTAGCGGTCGTCGAGGGTGAGGTCGATGCTGACCGCCGGATGGGCCGCGAGGAAACCGCCGAGACGCGGGGCAACGTGGTTGATGCCGAAGCTGTAGGGCGCATTGATGCGGAGCTCGCCGCGCGGCTCCGCCGTCATCCGCGTCACCTCGAGCTCGGCTTCCTCGGCCTCGGCGACCAGCCGGCTGCAGCGGTCGTAGAAGGCGACGCCGATCTCGGTAAGCGCCAGGCGCCGCGTGGTCCGGTTGAGGAGACGGGCGCCAAGCCGGTCCTCCAGCGCCGCGACCTGCTTGCTGACCGCGGACTTGGAAATGCCGAGCGCGCGGGCGGCGGCGGTGAAGCTGTTCGTCTCCACCACCTTGGCGAAGATCGCCATCGCCGCGAGATGATCCAGCGACATCCCGCCCTTCCCTCCTCTGCGGCGTCACACCCGCGCCGGCACCGGGGCGGCGCGGTTCATGCGCATCCTGCGACGGGAGCGGCCGGGCGTGTCCCCGCCCGCTCCCGGAAAGGGACGCATCCGGAGGGCGACGTCCGGGCCGTCACACCCCCGGATTGTCCTCCGTCGTCCCGATCACGGTCTGGTCGTATTCAATGATCGCGCCGGTCATCAGCCCGCTCTCGTCGGAGACCAGGAAGGCCAGCGCCCGCGCCACCTCCTCCGGCTCGATCAGCCGGCCGAACGGCTGGGCCTTCGACACCTCCTCCAGCCAGTTCTCCGGCCGGCCGTGGGTCCGGGTCTGGATGACATGCTCCCACGGGGTGTTGGTCCAGCCGATGTTCAGCGTGTTCACCCGGATCCGGTCGCGCTTCAGGCTGTTGGCAAGGTTGCGGGTCAGCGTCACCAGCGCGCCCTTGGTGGTGGCGTAGGGGGTGAGGAACGGCGGGCCGCCATAGGCGACGATCGAGCCGATGTTGGCGATGGCGCCGGCAATCCCGTGCTTGCGCATCACCGCGACGGTCCGCTGGATCAGGAAGAAGGGCGCGCGCACGTTCACGGCGAACAGCGTGTCCCAGATCTCCGGCGTGGTGTCGGCGACGCCGCCGCGGGTGGACAGGCCGGCGACGTTGCACAGCGCGTCGATGCGCCCGAAACGCGCCTCTGCCTGGTCGATCACCGAGAAGCAGGCGTTCACGTCGGCGAGGTCGGCCTGCACGAACAGGGTCGGGCAGCCCTGGGCCGTGATGTCGGCCGCCACTGCCTCGCCGCGCTCCCGGCTGCGGCCGCAGATCACGAGCCCCGCCGCACCGCGGGACGCGATCAGCCGCGCCGTCGCCTCGCCCGATCCGCTGGTGCCGCCGGTCACGACCGCCACCTTGCCGGCGAACTGCTGCGCCTGGTTGCCGTCCATTCTTCTTCCCCTGCTCTCGGTTGCCATGCCGGCGCCGCCGGTATAGCGGGCGGCGACGGCAGTGCAACGGAAATCCCGCCCGCGCCGGCCCCGCAATTCTCAAAAGACATCAACCCTCGACGCCGCCGACTGCGCAATCCGCCCGGGATCGCCGGACCCCTGCCGGAAGTTCGCGACGAAGGAGACGAAAGATGGCGGGCGGCGCGCGCGGTTAGGGAATTGGAAACGGGTCGGGCGCGTTCATGTGACATGAGCAACGTGCCCAACATCTTCGCCATGACCGGGGCGAGCTGGAGCGACCGCACCAGCGAGCACCAGGGCGACGCGACCGGGGCCGGACCTGCACGGGCGCAGCGCCGCCTCTGGGTCGCGGGCGCCGCCATCGTCGCCTGGGGCGTGGTCGCCCTCCTCGTCGGCCTGGTCCTCGTCGCCGCGGGCTGAGGCCCCGACGCGGACGGACGGTTCAGGTGGCCGGCTCCGGCCAGATGCCGGCGAGCCCGCCGAGCCACTGGGCGAGATCGTCCACCTCGAAGTCGAACGGGCCGGCCTGCTCCTCGCCGGTGATGGTCGGGTCGCTGCCGCGAACCAGCACCGTCACCACGCCCCGCGCGGCCGCCGGCCCCAGGTTGCGGCCGATGTCCTCGAAGAAGGCGGCGCGCGCCGGCGTCACCGAGAAGGCCGCGAGCATGCGGTCGAACGCCTCCTCCCCCGGCTTCGGCTCGAACTCCGCCGCCACGATGTCGAACACGCCGTCGAACAGGTCGACGATGCCGAGATGGCCGAGCACGCGTTCCGCATGGGCGGTGCTGGCGTTGGTGTAGACCAGCCGGCGCCCGGGCAGCCGGGCGAGCGCGTCGCGCAGCCCCGGCTGCGGCTGGATCGGGCTCAGATCGACGTCATGGACGAAGGCCATGAACTCATGCGGATCGACGCCGTCATTCTTCATCAGCCCCAGCATGGTGGTGCCGTGGGCGAGGAAGTACCGCCGCTGCAGCGCCCGGGCGTCATCGAAGCCGAGGCCGAACCGGTCGCAGATGAAGCGGGTCATCCGGTCCCGGACCTGGGTGAACAGGTCGCAGGAGGCGGGATAGAGCGTGTTGTCGAGGTCAAAGATCCAGGTATCGACGCCGGCGAGCCGGTCCGCAGGCGTGGATCGGGAGAGAATGGCCGTCTGCATGACTCCATCCTAGTGCATCGGCCGCTGCCGGGCGACCCCGGTGCGCAGCCGCCGGCCCGTCTGTGGCCCGACCGGCGTTGATCATTCCTTAGCGCCTTCGGTGGCAGGGTTGTAGCGACGATCTGTCCGCAACCGATCGTTCCGGTCGCCACCATGGCATCGAGCATGTTCCAGCCCATTGCCGACCCGTTCGTCGAGACCGACCCCGTGCGCCGCGAGCGCGACCGCTTCGCGGCCTTCGCCTTCTGCGCCGCCGACGTGCTGCTCGAGCTCGACACCTCGCAAACGGTGGTGTTCGCCACCGGCGCGGTGAAGGCGCTGCTCGGGCGCCCGCCGGAGGATCTGGTGGGCCGCCGCCTGCCGGAGCTCGCCTCCCCCGAATACAGCGGCCTGGTCAGCGCGGTGCTGTCCTCCGCCCGCGCCCAGACCCGGATGAACCCGGTGGCGATCCGGCTGGCGGGCGAGCATGGCCCGACCCCGCCGTTGCTGACCACCGGCTACTTCCTGCCCCGCCTGCCCCACATCGGCGGCCACTACTATCTCGCGCTCCGGCTCGACACCGACCAGCTTTCGCCCGGCCGGGAGCGCCACGCCGAATCCGGCCTGCTCGACACGCAGAGCTTCGCCAGCGCCGTCTCCCGCCACCTCGCCCGCCCGGACCGCGAGCTGAAGGTGACGCTGGTCCAGGTCGGCAACCTCGACACCCTGCGCCGCAAGCTGGACGAGGAGTCGCGCAAGGCGCTGATGGCCACCGTCGGCGCCTATCTCAAGGCGAGTTCCGTCGACGGCGACAGCGCGGTCCAGTTCGGCGAGGAGCGGTTCGGGCTGCTGCACGACCGCAACGACAGCATCGCCCCGGTCTGGAAGCAGCTCCGCGAGTTCACCCGCGCGATCGACCCCGACGGCGTCGGCGTGGACATCGCCGACAGCGACCTCGACCTCGCCGCGCTCGAAGCCGGCGGCGAGGGGCTGAGCCAGAGCGACATCGCCCGGGTGCTGGTCCATGCCGTCAGCGCCTTCGACGTGGAGGACATGGGCGACACCGGCCTCGACGCCATGACCCGCGATCTCGGCGCGGTCGCCCGGTCCGCGGCGGACCGGATCCGGCGGTTCCGCAAGACCATCGCCGACGGCAGCTTCATGTGCGCCTTCCAGCCGATCGTCGACGTCGCCACCCGCCGGCCGCACCACTTCGAGGCGCTGGCCCGCTTCTCCGGCGACGCCGGCATCTCCGCCGGGTCCGAGATCGCCTTCGCCGAGGAGATCGGGCTGATCGGAGAGTTCGACCTGAAGATGGTGGCCAAGGTGGTGGAGTGGCTGCGCACCACCAACCGGCTGGGGATGCGCTACCACATCGCGATCAACATCTCCGGCCGCTCGCTGTCCTCCGGCCGCTTCCTCGCCGACCTGCTGGCGCTGCTGGAGGACGCCGACGACGTGCGCCGGCAGATCCTGTTCGAGCTGACCGAGACGTCGCGCATCGGCCCCGTGACGCGGGCCGCCGCCGCGGTGACCAGGCTGCGCGCGCTGGGCCACAACGTCTGCCTCGACGACTTCGGCGCCGGCGCTGCCACCTTCCAGTACCTGCGCGCCTTCGACGTGGACGTGGTGAAGATCGACGGCGCGCTGGTGCACGAGGCGGTGCACGGGCGCAAGGGCATGGCCTTCCTCACCGCCGTCGTCGGAATGTGCGAGGACCTCGGCATCATCACCGTGGCCGAGATGGTCGAGGACGAGCACACGCTCGAGGTCGTCCGCGAGGCCGGCGTCACGCTCGCCCAGGGTCTGCTGTTCGGTGCGCCCGCCACCGACGTCAGCGCCTACGAGGCGCCGCGCCCGTTCAATTTCGAGGGCAGCCGGCGCACCGGCGGCTGACCTTCGCGTCGCCATCCGGTACACAGGGCCGAAAGCCGGACCCAGTCCGGCACGGGACCATTGCCGGAGCGGGGCATGAAGATCGGGATCATCGGGGCCGGCGGCGTCGGCGGCTACTACGGAGCACGGATCGCACACGGCGGCCGGGCGGAGGTGCACTTCCTCGCCCGCGGCCCGCATCTCGCCGCGATCCGCGAGCGCGGGCTCAGGGTCCTCAGCCCCCACGGCGACCTGCATCTCGAACGGCCGAACGCCACAGACGACCCCGCCGCCATCGGCCCCTGCGACGTGGTGCTGATCTGCACCAAGCTGTGGAGCCTGAACTCCGCGCTTGACGCCGCCGAGGCGATGGTCGGGCCGAAGAGCCTGGTGATCTCGCTGCAGAACGGCGTGGACGGCGAGCCGGCGGTCCTCGCCCGCTTCGGCCCCTCCCGCGCGGCGGGCGGCTGCGTCTGGATCCCGGCCGAGATCGCCGAGCCGGGTGTCGTGCGCCAGAACAACCCGATGACGCGCTTCATCGTCGGCAGCCTCGACCGCCGGCCCGACCCGCGGCTGGAGGCGCTGCACCACGCCGCCGACGTGCCCGCGGTGAACGCCGAGCTCAGCGCCGACGTCGAGGCGGACATCTGGCGCAAGTTCGTGATGCTGGCCTGCCACAGCGGGATGACGACGGCGATGCGGCTGCCGATCGGCGCGGTGCTGGAGCGGGACCGGTCCCGGCTGGAGGCGGCGGTCGCCGAGGCGGTGGCGGTGGGCCGCGCCGTCTGCCCGCGGCTGGAGCCGGACCTCGAGGCCCGCACGATGAAGGCGATGGAAGGAATGCACTACGGCATGAAGTCGTCGATGCTGCAGGACCTGGAGCGCGGCGGCCGCATCGAGCTGCCCTGGCTGTCGGGCGCAATCGTCCGCCTGGGCCGCGAGCACGGCATCCCGACACCCGTCCATGCGGCGCTGGTCGAGGAAGTGCGGGTGCAGGCGGCGGCGACGGGCGCAACGATCTGACCCCGGGCCGGCGGCCGCTGCCCGCCGGCGGATTGCGCGCCGCCCCGGCCGCAGACAGGATGGGACCGGAGACACGGCCGGGAGGGGGCCATGACAGGGATCGACTTCGGAGAGCTGCTCGACGGGCTGAAACGCGACGGCTATGCGCTCGCCCGCGGACTGCTGCCGCCGGAGCTGGTGCGACACCTGCAGGCGGAGGCGGCGCGCATCCTGCCGACCATCGACGCAGGGCACCGGGCGCGCAACCGGTCGCAGGGAAGCCTCGTCCAGCTTGCCGACCATCCGTCCTTCGCCCCGCTGATCGGTGCGCCGGCGCTGCGGGCGGCGTTCGCCGGCATGGGCTTCCCGGACCCGCGCTTCACTTCCGGCTACCTGATCTCCAAGCCACCGCACAGCCCGGCGCTGTTCTGGCACCAGGACTGGTGGGGCTGGGACGACCCGATCTCCTACACCGACTTCATCGCCCAGTTCTTCGTCATGGTGTACCTGACCGGCACCACGCCGGAGAACGGCTGCCTGCGGGTCATCCCCGGCAGCCACCGGCGGCGGCATCCGCTGCACGCGGCGATCCAGGCCCATGATGAGCGCCTGTCGCGGGTGGTCGAGCCGGACCATCCGCTTTACCAGTCCCATCCGGGCGAGGTGCCGGTGCCGGTGCGGACCGGCGACGTGGTGTTCGGGGACGCCCGGCTGATCCATTCGGCCTATCCGAACGCGACCGACCGCGAGCGCAGCCTGCTCACGCTCTGGTACCACCCCGACTTCGCGGCGCTGCCCGCCGGCATCCGCGCCACCATCCGCAACGTCTACGACCGCCGCGAGGGCGACACCGACCCCGCCGGCCCGGAGGCGATGACGCTGGACCACTGGCCCGAGGAGGCGAAGCGGCTGGTCGCCGGCCTGCTGCCGCCGCCCAACCCGCCGGGTGCGAAGCCCCACCCGTGGAACCGGGTGCCGCACTGGCCGGACGAAAGCGCCGCCTGATCCCCGCCGGCGCCGCCCGCTCCCAGTCCTCCCCCGCGCAGCAAAGCCGGGGCCGCCCGCGGCGTCACGCGCAGGAGTAGCAGTGCGGGCGATCGCGGTTCGCGCGATCCGGCCCGGCGCTCTCCGCCTTTCCACTTGCCCGGTGGCGGATGTCATGAAAGCATCCTTGCGAGGGAGGATGCGGCGTGAGGAAAAACGCGCCGGCGCAGAATCCGGTGAACTCCCGCTGCGGCCTCGTCACACCTGATTCTTGAAGGAGGCGGTGATGACGAAAGACGCGACCGCCGCGCCCCGGTGCGCGGCGTTGGTCGGGCCTTATCTGTCCGGAAAGACAACCCTGCTCGAGGCCATCCTCCACGCCTGCGGTGCGATCCCGCGCAAGGGCAGGGCAGCGGACCGCAACACCGTCGGCGACTTCAGCGCCGAGGCCCGCGCCCGCGGCATGTCCACGGAAGTCACCGTCGCATCCTGCAGCTTCCTCGGCGACCCGTGGAGCTTCCTCGACTGCCCCGGTTCGTTCGAATTCACCCAGGAGACCCGCAACGCGCTGCTGGTGGCAGACGTGGCAGTGGTGGTGTGCGAACCCGCGATCGAGCGCATCTCCGCTCTCGCGCCGCTGTTCCACTACCTCGACGAGCACGACATCCCGCGCATGATCTTCATCAACAAGATGGACGTGGCCAACGTCCGCGTGCGCGACGTGATGCAGGCGCTGCAGGGGGTCTCGAAGCAGCCGGTGGTGCTGCGCCAGGTGCCGATCCGCGACGGCGAGGCGATCACCGGCTATGTCGATCTGGTAAGCGAGCGCGCCTACCGCTACCAGCCCGGCCAGCCTTCCGCCCTGATCCAGCTCCCGGCCGAGGTCGAGGAGCGCGAGCACGAGGCGCGCCAGGCGCTGCTGGAGACGCTGGCCGACTTCGACGACGCGCTGATGGAGCAGCTGCTGGAGGACGTCGAGCCGGACAAGACCGCGGTCTACCGCGACCTGACCGAGAACCTGCGCGAGGACCGGCTGGTGCCGGTGTTCCTCGGGGCGGCCGAGACCGACGGCGGCGTCCGCCGGCTGCTGAAGGCGCTGCGCCACGAGGCGCCGGACGTGTCGCTCACCCGGATGCGCAGCGACATCGCCGACGACGGTGAGCCGCTGGCCCAGGTGTTCAAGACCGTCTACGCCGGCCACACCGGAAAGCTCTCCTACGCCCGCGTCTGGCGCGGCACGCTGAAGGACGGCGCGACGCTGGCCGGCGAGCGGGTGAGCGGCCTCTACCAGCTCATCGGCGGCAAGCACGAGAAGGTGGCCGAGGCACCGGCCGGCGCGGTGGTGGCGCTGGGCCGGATGGACAGCGTGCGCACCGGCGACGCGCTTACGCCTTCGGGCAGGGCGGCAGCCGTGCCGTGGCCGGAACCGATCCCGCCGGTGTTCGCCAGCGCCATCAGCACCGCCAACCGCGGCGACGAGGTCAAGCTTTCCGCCGCGCTGCAGAAGCTGTGCGAGGAGGATCCGGCGCTTACCGTCGAGCACAGCACCGGCACCGGCGAGCTGCTGCTGTGGGGCCAGGGCGACGTGCACCTGGCGGTGGCGGCGGACCGGCTGGCCAACCGCTTCAACGTCCAGGTCAACCGCGCCCGGCCGCAGGTGGCCTATCAGGAGACCATCCGCAAGCCGGTGCAGCAGCACGCCCGGCACAAGAAGCAGAGTGGCGGCCACGGCCAGTTCGGCGACGTCCACATCGAGATCAAACCGCTGCCGCGCGGCGGCGGCTTCGAGTTCATCGACGCCATCACCGGCGGCGCGATCCCGCGCCAGTTCATCCCCTCGGTGGAGCACGGGGTGAAGGAGTATCTGGCGCGCGGGCCGCTGGGCTTCCCGGTGGTGGACATCTCGGTCCGGCTGTTCGACGGCCAGTTCCACTCGGTGGACAGCTCCGACCAGGCCTTCCGCGCCGCCGGCATGCTCGCCATGCGCGAGGCGATGCCGAAGGCGAGCCCGGTGCTGCTGGAGCCGATCTACCGGGTGTCGATCGACGTGCCGTCGGAGCACACCAGCAAGATCAACAACCTGGTCACCGGCAAGCGCGGCCAGATCCTGGGCTTCGACGCCAAGCAGGGCTGGCCCGGCTGGGACACGGTGGAATGCCAGATGCCCCAGGCCGAGCTTCGCGACCTGATCATCGAGCTGCGCTCGCTGACGCAGGGCTCCGGCACCTTCCGCTTCAGCTTCGACCACATGGCCGAACTGACCGGCCGCCTGGCCGACCAGGTGGTCGACGAGCGGAACGTGATGGCCGCGCAGTAGCAGGAGGCCCGGCCGCGGGGGACCGATGGGCAAGACCAACCGCGCATGGCACGAACAGCACCGGATGCCGAAGAACCCGAGCGAGGACGAACGGATCGCCTGGCACCTGGCGCACGCCGAGAACTGCGGCTGTCGCGAGATTCCGCGAGGGGTGGCCGAGCTGCTGCGCAGGCGCGGGATCCCGGTGCCGAAGCGGCCGGAATCCGGGCCCGGGTGAAGCGGGTCAGGTGCGGAGGCCGGCGAGGCAGCCGGCAGGAAGGGTGTCGCCGACGAGGAGGGCGCCGCGGCCATAGAGGCCGAGGACCGAGCCCTGCGCCGGCCTGCGGAGCACGACGAGTTCGCCGCTGGCGTCCATCCAGACCACGCGCGCCCCGACTGCGGCAACCGCGTCGAACACCGTGGCCTGGGCTGTGCCGGGCAGGAACAGCACGGCGGTGAAGGCGGAGTCCGCGGGGCGCAGGGACTGGGCGCCGGCCGCCAGGACCAGCAGTGCCGCCGCCGACGCCGCGATCGCCGAGCCCGCCCCCGGCCCGCGCCGGCGCAGCAGCAGGCCCGCGGCGAGCGGCAGCAGGCCGAAGGCGGCGAGCCAGGCCAGGTCCCAGAACATCGGGTCGGCGCTGTCCATCCGGATGCGGTGGATGCCGAGCAGCCAGTGCGACGCGACGGCGTCGATCACATGCCAGGCGCCGAACCCGGTGAGGATGTCGGCGGCGAGCAGACGGGCCGGCGGTGCGCCGCGCCGGCGGCTTTCCGCCCACAGCCGCCAGAGGCCGACGGCGGCGATCGCGTACATCAGCGCGTGGAACAGGCCGTCCACCGCGACCTGGAACCGGATGTCCCCTGGTTCGTAGGCGCTGAGCAGGTGGTGCCACTGCAGCAGCTGGTGGAGCAGGATCCCGTCGAAGAAGCCGCCGAGCGCAAGACCGAGCAGCCAGCCCGGCCAGTGTGTCCCCGCCTCCCGCTTCGCCGTCGCCATCGCATGCTCCCGTCGCAGAGCGACAATGGCGCGGGGGCGGGGAAGGTTCCGGCACGCCCCGCCGGGCACATGCCCGCTACCCGACCAGCCGTCCGTTCCGGAGCTCGACCAGGCGGTCCAGCCTGCGCATCAGCAGCGGGTCGTGGGTGACGCAGACCAGCGTGCAGCGGTTGTCGGCCGCCGCCGCCAGCAGGCTGTCGGCGACGATGGCGGCGTTGTCCTGGTCGAGGCTCGCGGTCGGCTCGTCGGCGAACAGGATCCGGGGCCGGCCGGTCAGCGCCCGCGCGAGCGCGACCCGCTGCTGCTCCCCCCGCGACATCCGCTCGACCGGTCGCCGGTCGTCGGGCGCGCCGAATCCGGCGAGCAGCGTCCTGGCATGCGCCACCTCCGCAGCGGTGGGGCGCCAGCGGGCGAAGCGAACCGGGGCGAGCACGTTCTGCAGCGCCGTCATGCCGGGGATCAGGTGGAACTCCTGGAACACGAAGCCGGCGTTGGCGAGCCGCCAGCGGTCGCGCATGCCCTCGCCCATGGCGGCAAGTTCGTCGTCACCCCAACGGATCCGCCCCTGCTGCGGCCGCTCGATGCCCGAGAGCACGTAGAGCAGCGAGGTCTTGCCCGCGCCGGACGGGCCGACCAGCCCGACGCGCTCCCCCGGCGCAATCACCAGTTCGTCGAAAGCGAGCGCCGTGATCGGAGCCTCACGGCCGCGGCCATAGTCGAGCCTGACCCCGGTGGCATGCGCGCCAAGGGCGCCAAGGGCGCTCATTCCGGATGCCCCTGGCGGCGCGCCGGCTTCGCGCCGGCAGCGAAGCGCGCTAGGCTGACGCCATGCGGGTTCCGGTCTGCATCATCGCGGCGGCGGTCGGGGTGGCGGCGGCAGCCTTCCCCGCTGCGGCCGAACAGCCGGACCCGCTCGCGGCGCGGCTGGTCGATCCGGAGGGCACGGTCGTCACCCTTGGCGGGGCCCTCGGCCCGCAGCCGCTGGTGGTCAACCTGTGGGCGACCTGGTGCACGCCGTGCATCGCGGAACTGCCGGCGCTGGCCGCGCTCGACCAGTGGCTGCGGCCGCGGGGCGGGCAGGTGCTGCTGGTGGCCGCCGAGCCGGGCGATCCCGCCCTCATCAACCGCGCCCTGCATGACCGCTTCGGCGTGACCACGCTGGACTCGCACGTCGACCGCGCCGGACTGGTCACGGCCGCCCTGGGTATCCGGGCATTCCCGGCGACCGTGGTCCTCGGCCGCGACGGCGCAGTCCTGGAGCTGATCATCGGCGCCGAGGACTGGGACGACCCGGCCGTGCGCGCGCGGCTGGCGGCATGGCTGCAGCCGGAGCAGGCGCGCTGACGGCTGGACCGCCCCGACCATCGCCTGTCAGCCCTTCAGCGCCGCCGCGACCGGCTGGCGGTAGAGCAGCATCGAGGGCACGGCGGCCAGCACAAGCCCGATCACGGCGATGACCAGCACCAGCCGCGCTTCCTGCCAGCCCAGCGCCACCGGCAGCCGCATCGCGGTCTCCGCTTCCAGCACCGCGGACAGCCCGGCTGCGGCGGCCCAGCCGAGGGCGAGACCGAGGGCGGCGCCGCAGACGATGAGCAACGAGATCCCGATCCACGCGACAGCGAACACATAGCCGCGCGAGGCGCCGAGCGCCCTCAGCACGCCGACCAGCCGCCGCTTCTGCGCCATGCTGGCCACGATTGCGAGCAGCACCGCCGCGATCACCAGCACCTGGGTCAGGATCGAGATCCACGCTAGCAGGTCGCGGACGTCGCCGAGCACGCCGTAGAGCCGGATCAGCACCTCCGCCGGGAACACCGCAATGGTGCGGTCGTTCGACCGGTAGCGCTGGCGCAGCTCATAGGCATCGGCGACCGAGGCCGGCTCGATCACGATCGCCGGCACACCGGGGAGCAGCGCGCGGTCCCAGGGCGGGCCGAGGGTCACGCCCTCCCCCGGTTCGGCGTGCCCGTCGCCGGTGAGCAGGCGCTCGATCTCCGCCTCGCCGGGCGCGCGCCCCGTCGGCAGGCCGTGCGCCGCCCAGACCGTCTCGATCGGCACCAGCAGCGCCCGGTCCCACGGTGTGCCGAGCGGCGGCAGCACGCCGGTGACGCGGAGCGCGACGCCGTGGTGCGCCTCGTCCTCCTCGTCCAGCACGATCTGCCCGTGCATCGGGACGATCTCGGCGCCCACCGCCAGCGGCACGTCGGCGCCGACGACGGTGTCGCCGGGACGGGCGAAGCCCGTGCCGTGCGCCAGCGCGCCACCTGCCAGATGGCGGACGAAGCGGTCCGTGGTGCCGACGATCGGGTGCCCCTGCCACGAGTCCCCGAAGCCGAGCGGGGCCGCGAAGACGACGCCCTCGTCATCGGCGAGATCGGCGAGGATGGCGCCGTCGATCAGGTCGAGGTCGGCCGGCTGGAGATAGACGGCGGTGAGCACGAGCTGCGTTTCGCTGCCGGGCGCGCCGACGATGATGTCGAAGGCGTCGGCGGCGTCGGCGCTGCCCTGGCGCAGCGCGCGCTCCTGGGCCGACACGGCGACGCCCAGCGCCACCGCCATCGCGACCAGCAGGACGATCGCGGCCGCGCCGCCCCGGCTCCGCTTCAGGTCGTTCAGCGCGACCGGCAGGGGATTGAACATGCCCCGGCCGTCAGGCCTGTTCCACCTCGGCGTCGACCAGGCGGACGCGGCTGACGAAGCCCGTCTCCTCGTCGATCTCCGTCCCCAGTTCCAGGGTGCCGGTGACCTCGATCGGCAGGTTGAACGGCAGCCATTCGATCGGGCCGGCGAGCTTGACCAGCACGATGTCGCGCGGCCAGTCGGCCTCGTTGTCGCAGAACGGACAGACCGCCATCGGCCGCCGGGTGAGCACGAAGAAGCGCGCGTCCGGCTTCAGCGGCGGCGCCATGAAGCCGGGGATCATGACGGTCTTGCCGACGAGGCTGTGGGCAGCCTCGGAGAATTCGCCGCCGCCGAGATAGATGTCGCGGATGCGGAGCGAAGGCGTCGCCCGTGCCAGCCCGGGTGCGAGCACGGTCGCAACGGGCGCGAGCGCCAGCCCGGAGACCAGCTGTCGCCTGGAAATCATCGGTCGTCCCTCCTCCTGGTTGGCCGACCCGGCGGAAGCGCCGGGGCGGGCACTCACCCCGCCCCGGCGCGCCTGTCGCGTTACTTGCCGGCCCGTTCCAGCAGGTTCAGCGAATGCGCCATCACGTGGAACACGAAGCTCTGCTCCTGGGTCGTCTGGAACAGATGCGCCCACGGCCCGGTCGCGAACACGGCGACATCCTCGCCGCCATGCGTCTCGGACGACATCGGCACCAGCGCCTGCTGCAGGAAGTCGACGTCGGTGGTGTCGACGTTGGTCAGGTCGGCGCGGGTCGCACCCGGGGCAAGACCGCCCGGGCCATTCCCGTAGCCCAGCGTGGTGTAGGGCATCCCGTCGTCGGCGAGCGCCAGCTCTCCGCCCTCCACCGAAAGCCCGAGGATCGGGTTGCCGCGGTCGGCGTAGCCGGCAACGAAGAAGGTGTGGCTGTGGTCGGCGGTGACGACGATCAGGGTCTCGTTCAGGTCCACTGTCTCCGCCACCGCCTTGATGGCCTCGTCGAAGGCGACGGCGTCGTGCAGCGCGCGGTGGGCATTGCCCTCGTGGTGGGCATGGTCGACGCGGCCGCCTTCCACCAGCAGGAAGTAGCCGTTGGGGTTGCGGTCCAGGATCTGGATCGCCGCGAGGGCCATCTCGGCCAGCGACGGCTCGCCGCCCACGTCGGCCGCGCGGTCCACCTCGTACTGCATGTGCGAGCGGTTGAACAGCGCGAGCAGGTGGTCCGTCGCCTCGAGGTCGAGCGCGTCCAGCCCGGCCTTGTTCCAGACATAGGCGGAGTTCGGGTACTTGCTCAGCCATTCCTGGGTCAGGTCCCGGCCGTCGCGGCGATTGCCCGTCCGGCCCTCGTCCTCCGGATCGGCCACGGTGTTGGGCAGGAAGCTGCTCCGGCCGCCACCCATCGCGACCTCGATGCCGTCGCCGTACTGGTAGTCGATGAGCTGGGACGCGATGTCCTTGCAGCCCATGGCGATATCCGCCGGGTCCATGTCGTCGTCATCCTCCCAGTCCCGGTGCGCGGCCTTGGCATAGGCCGAGCCGGGAGTCGCGTGGGTGATGCGCGCGGTGGAGATGACGCCAGTGGACATGCCGGCCATCTCGGCCAGGTCGACGATGGAGAGCAGCTCCGCTCCCTGGCTCGCGGCGCAGTCGCCGAGCCGGCCGGTCTCCGCGATGCCGATCGAGCCGGAATAGGTCTTGGCGCCGGTCAGGAAGGCGGTGGCGGTGCCGGCGGAATCCGGGATCTGGGCGTCGGTGTTGTAGGTCTTGACCAGGGCGGAATGGGGGAAGGTCTCGAGGAACAGGTAGTTCTCCTCCCCGCTCTCGCCGCGCAGCTGGCCCTGGAGCACGCGCGCCGCCATGATCGTGCTGACGCCGAACCCGTCCGCCAGGAACAGGATCACGTTTCGCGCCTGGTTGACGTTCACCGGCCGGGACGCGATTTCGGCGATGCGGCTCTGGGCATCCGTGTACCAGTGGCTGCTGAACTGGTCATAGGCCTGCTGGGCCTGGGCCGCGCTCGCCACGGCCAGCGCCGATGCGGCGACGGAAAGCCCGAGCATGGTCCTGATCTTCATGGGTCGCTCCTCCTGCTGGGGGGCCATAAGAGGCGCCTCTTCGCAAACCGCCCTGGGCCGCCTGCGGCCCCTGGCCGTGTGTTGTCACGCGGCCCGATAGACGGACCGGTGACACGGATAGAGTAACTTGCTCGGGATTACGCATCCATGGCATTATTATTAGCAGTTGTTCATGATCATTAACACCTCAAGTTGTCGTGACTTGTGACGCCGTCTCCGATCCTTGGCAGCGTCTGCCAAACCGCCTTTGTGACTCGGGCGAATACGAGCAGGCGATCGCGGCGCGAACGAGCACGGCGATCGCGGCGCGGGCCAGGGCATCGATGCAGGAGCGCCGGGCACGCCGCCCGGCTGCGCGTCAGTAGAGCTCGGTCCGGTATTCCTCGTCGATCCAGCGCTCGAGCTCGGGCACCGGCGGGGCGAGGCGGGCGTGGTCCTTGACCGCGGCGGCAAGGCTGGAGAGGTTCGAGGTGTCGGGCCACGCCTCCGGCTGCCACAGCTTCGAGCGGATCATGCACTTGCCGCAGTGGTAGAGCACGCGCTCGACGGCCATCACGATCGCGAAGTCCGGCATCTTGCCGTTCACCGCCATCGACTGGCGCAGCGCCTCGTCGCGCACCACCCGCGCGCGGCCGCTGACCCGGAGCGTTTCCGTCCGCTGCGGCACGATGAAGATCAGGCCCAGGGCCGGGTCGTCGATCAGGTTGTGCAGCGTATCGTGGCGGTTGTTGCCCAGCCGGTCGGGGATCGCGAGCGTCCGCTCATCGAGGATGCGGACGAAGCCGGCCGGGTCGCCCTTCGGCGAGGCGTCCATCCAGCCGTGGCGGCTGCGGCTGGCGAGCACGACGAACGGCGCGGCGGCGATGAACTTCGCGCAGTGCGCGTCGATATGGTCGATGACCTTCCGCGCCGCGCCGTCGCTGGGCGGCTTGCGGCCGGCCCGCAGATCCTCGTGGGTGGCGACGACGCCGGCAAACCTGCGGTCGAGATCCTCGAAGCCCATCCGGACGCTCCCTTGCGCGAACGGCCCGCATCTGACCAGAACCCGTCCGCCCCCGCAACCCGCCCCCACCACGTGGTCCGGTCAAGCCGGACCACGACGATGCAGGGAGCAGCGACGACGGGCGTCAGTCCCCGCCACCGCGTGCGGACCTGGCCGCCACGGCAGGACGGCGACCCACTCCCACTGCGTCATGCTCCGGCTTGACCGGAGCATCCACGGGCCAGCCGCGGCACCCGTCGTCCGACGGCTCACGCCGCCGCTGCAGCAGACCGTGGCCGGCCATGCCCGGCACATGCGGCCCCTGCCGCGTGGGTGGGACGGTCGCGCCGGACCACGACGAGGAGAGGGAGGGGAGGGCGTGACCGGAGCCCGGTCAGAGGGCGCCGTCGAAGGTGTCGCAGTCGGCGATGCGGCCGGTGCGGAAGCCGCGGGCGAACCATTCCTGGCGCTGGGCGGAGGTGCCGTGGCTGAAGCTCTCCGGCACCACATAGCCCTGGCTGCGCTTCTGCAGGGTGTCGTCGCCGATCTGCCGGGCGGCGTTCAGCGCCTCCTCGAGATCGCCCTCCTCGAGGAGCCCGCGCTGGGCGGTGAAGTGCGCCCAGACGCCGGCGAAGCAGTCGGCCTGCAGCTCGACCCGGACCGACATCCGGTTGGACTCCGCCTCGCCCATCTGCGCCCGCATCTGGTTCACCCGCGGCAGGATGCCGGCAAGGTTCTGGACGTGGTGGCCGACCTCGTGCGCGATCACATAGGCCTGGGCGAAATCGCCGGAGGCACCGAAGCGCCGGTCGAGCTCGCCGAAGAAGCTGGTGTCGAGATAGATGCGGTCGTCGCCCGGGCAGTAGAACGGCCCCGCTGCGGACGAGGCGAAGCCGCATGCGGAGCTGACGCCGCCGGAAAACAGCGTCAGTGTCGGCTCCTCGTAGACGGCGCCCTGGGCTTCGAACAGGCCGTGCCAGACGTCCTCGGTCTCCGCCAGCACGACGGCGACGAACTCCCGCATCTCCTCCGGGACGGGCGTCCCCTCCTCCTGCGTGAACGGCGTGCCGCCCGGCTGCCCCTCCTCCATCATCGCCAGCGGGTCGATGCCGCAGGCCCTGAGCGCGAAATACAGCACGACGAGGATGACGAGGGAGCCGATGCCGATGCCGCCTCCGCCGCGGCCGAGCGGAAGCCGCATCGGCGCGCCGCGGCCGAGACCGCCGAGGGACGCGCCGCGGCGGCTGCTGCGGGCGTATTCGATGTTGCTGCTCTGGCGGCGTCCTCTCCAGCGCATGGCTGCCCTCCCCTCCCGCAGGCCGCAGGTGCCTGCAACAACATGCGGCGAACCGCGCCCGTTCCCCGTCACTCCGCGAGCGCCAGCAGCGCCTCGACATGGTCCGCCTCCTCCGCCGGCTTGTCCCACCGGATGCGCGCAACGCGCGGAAAGCGCATGGCGAGGCCGGACTTGTGGCGGGTCGAGGCGTGGATGCTGTCGAAGGCGACCTCGAGCACCAGCCCCGGCGCCACCTCGCGCACCGGGCCGTAGCGGCGGGTGGTGTGGTCGCGGATCCACCTGTCCAGCCGCCGCAGCTCCTCGTCGGTGAAGCCGAAATAGGCCTTGCCCACCGGGACCAGCTCCCGCCCGCCTGCGTCGGCGGTGCGCCAGCACCCGAAGGTGTAGTCGGAGTAGAAGGACGAGCGCTTGCCGTGGCCGCGCTGGGCGTACATCAGCACGGCGTCGACGGTGAGCGCATCGCGCTTCCACTTGAACCACGGACCCTTGGGCCGCCCGGCGACATAGGCGGAATCCCGCCGCTTCAGCATCACCCCCTCGATGCCCTGCCCGCGCGCCCCGGCGCGGAGCGCCGCAAGGCTCTCCCAGTCGGCGAACGGCAGCAGCGGCGAGAGGTCGAAATGGGGCCGCGGGCGGCGCGCGTACCAGGCCTCGAGCCGCGCCCGGCGCGCGACGAAGGGCAACGGGCGCAGATCCTCCTCGCCGTCGATCAGGATGTCGTAGAGGCGCACGAAGGCGGGGAACTCGCGGATCAGCCGTGGCCCGGCCTCCTTGCGGTTCAGCCGCTGCTGCAGCGCATTGAAGGTGCCGACGGTCCAGCGGCCGTCCCCGTCCTGGCTGCCGACGAGAAGCTCGCCGTCGAGCACCGCCTCGTCGGCCAGCGCTGCGGCGATCTCGGGAAAGGTGCCGGCGATGTCGTCGCCGGTGCGGGAATAGAGCCGGCACTCGCCGCCGCGGCGGGCGAGCTGGACCCGGATGCCATCCCACTTCCACTCCGCCACATAGTCGGCGGGGTCGAGCTTCGGCAGGTCGGCCGCCTCGTCCAGCGGATGCGCGAGCATGACCGGCCGGAAGGCGGCGGTCGCCGACACGTCGGGGCGCCCCGCATGGCCCGCGAGCCAGTCGAACAGTTCCGCATAGGGCGGCCGGTGGGCGTGCCACAGCTCCTCGATCTCGTCCACCGGGCGGTCGTGCGCCGCCGCCAGCGCGGTCTTGGCCAGCCGCGCCGAGACGCCGACGCGCAGCGCCCCGGTGATGAGCTTGAGCAGCGCCCAGCGGCCGGTTGCGTCCATCGTGTCCAGCCAGCCGGCGACCAGCGCCGGCAGGTCGCGCTTCGGCGTCGTCTCCAGCGCCTCGATTACCGCCGCGAGCCGCGGCGGGGCTGCGGTGGTGGCCGCCGCCGGCCAGATCAGCGCCACCGTCTCGGCAAGGTCGCCGACATAGTCGTAGGACCAGGCGAACAGTTCGGGGTCGGTGCGGGCGGCGGCGAGCGCGCGCACCATCGCCGGCTTCGCCGCCGCGAGGCGCAGTTCCCCGGTCAGCGCTGCCATCGCCCACCCCCGGTCCAGCCGGTCCGCAGGGTCGGCGATCGCCGCAAGGTAGTCCGTCATCAGCCGCAGCTTGCCGTTGCGCGACGGCATGAAGCTCAGGGAATCGAGCAGGCGGGCGAAGGCGAGCATGGCGGAGAGTCTAGGGCACCCGCCGCCCGCCTTCACCCGTCATCGCGGCGGCGGGACGCGCGGCGATTTCCGGTTCCTGTCATGCCCGGCCGGGCTCCGTCCCGGCCATCTCGTGCCGGGTGCGCACGCCCCCGGGAGATGGCTGGAACAGGTCCGGCCATGACGAGCGCACGGGCGTCGCTCTCGCCGCCCCTCTCAGCGCAGCGCGGCGATGGCGGCGCGGGCGACGGTGGAGTTCCAGTCGAAGGCGCGGGCGTAGGCGCCGACGATGACGCCGCGGCTGTTGATCAGGTAGCTGGTCGGATAGGCGGTGACGCCGAACGCGGTGCGCAGCGCGCCGACGTGGTCGTGGTAGCGGCCGAGGGCGGTCAGGTTGTACTGGCGGTAGAACTCCTCGATCACCGGCATGCCGCCCTCGTCCACCGAGACCGGCAGCACCCGCACCTGGTCGCCCATGCCGGCCTGCAGCGCGTCGAGGCTGGGCATCTCGCTGCGGCAGGGCACGCACCAGGTGGCCCAGAAGTTGAGCACGATCGGCCGGCCGAGGAAGGCGGCAAGGTTGACGGCGCGATTGCTGCCGTCGGCGAAGGGCGCCGTCGTCCAGTCGGCGGACTGTGCGATTGCGGTCGCAGGCAGGGCGGCAGCGGCCGCCGCGCCGGCAGCGAGTGCGAGGAACTGTCGTCGGGAACAGGTCATGCTGCCGCGGATATTACACCACCGCCCGGCCCGGCCAAGCGCCGGCCGGAGGGGCGCTCAGCGCGGCAGCCAGGAACTGTCGCGGAGTGCCTCCGCCATCGCCGCGAACGGCGCCGACCAGCCGGTCTCGCAGTCCGGCCGGGTGAACACGCGCATCGAGGAGAACCACGGCCGTCGCCCGTCCGTCGCCCCCAGCAGGGTCCAGTCCGACTGCGGCCCGAACCGCCACACCGGCACGCCCAGCGCGCCCGCGAGCTCCGCCACCGACGTCGCCGCCGAGATCACGAGGTCGAGCTCCGCGATCAGCCCGGCGAGGCCGTCGAGGTCGTTGAAAAGATCGAGGCCCGGCATGGCGGCCACCGGCATTCCGAGCGCCGCCAGCTCGTCGGCGGTGGCGTGAGCCTGCAGCAGCACCGGCGACGCGCCCGACCCTGCGACGACGGCGGCAAGCTCGTCCGCACGGGCGTAGGTCAGGTCGCGCTTCGCGCCGGTCATGCTGCTGCGCCAGCAGAGGCCGATCCGTGGCCGCGGCAGCGCCGCCAGCCACTCCGCCGCCTGGCGACGACGCGCGGGGCTCGCGAACAGATAGCCACCGGAGCCGGCAAAGGTATCGGGCGTCGCGCGGAAGAAGGCCGGCAGCCCGGCGCAGCCGATCCAGCCGTCGACCGGCCCCGTTGCCCGCGCCCACGGGAAGCGCGCCTCGGGCGTCCGCGCCGTTTCGGCGTCCGCCGGCCGCGCCACCACCGTCACCCGCGGCAGGGCGCCGGCGAGCAGCGGCGCGAGCTTGGGATGGCATTCCCAGATCACCCGGCCGGCGCGGGCGACGAGGTCCGGAATGCAGGTGCCGAACATGAGCTCGTCTCCCAGCCCCTGCTCGCTCCATACCGCGATGGTGCGGCCGGCCGGGTCGCTGCCGTCCCACAGCGGGCCGGGGCACGGCGGCATCCTGCCCGGCCGCTCCAGCCGGGCCGCGAACGCCGTCCAGCCCTCGGCCAGCCGGCCGCGGCGCAGCAGGTGGAGGGCGCGGTTGAAGCGGAACTCGGGATTGCCGGGGGCCAGCGCGAGTGCGCGTGCATAGGCGTCCTCCGCCCCGTCCATGTCGCACAGGCGGACGAGGGCGTTGCCGAGGTTGCTGTGGATTGCGGCCTCGAGCGCCTTCTCCGCCAGCGCGCGGCGGAAACAGGCGGCGGCATCGGCGGCGGTGCCGAGGGCAAGGTGGCACAGGCCGAGACTGTTCCACGCCGCCGCATCGTCCGGCGCGAGCGCCGCGGCCTCCGCCAGATGGGCCCTCGCCTCCTCCGGCTGGCCCGCCAGCCGCGCCTGCTCGCCGACGACGTAGAGCGCCTGCACCAGCACCCGGCGCAGGTCGCCGTCGTCCGGATCGAGCAGATGTGCGGTCCGGAGCGGCGCAAGCGCGCCGGCAACGTCCCCGGCCGCGATCCGCTCGAAACCGAGCCTGCGGTACGGGTTGGGGGCGGACATCGCTATTCTGCCGCCGCGACCCGGGCGGTGGCGAACTCCACGGATGCCACGGCGCGTTCCGCATTGGCGCGCGCCTCGTCGCGGTCCGCCCCGGTGGCGATCACCACCCCGCCGCGCGCCGGGTGGCAGTCGATGGGGCCGATCACGTCGCCGACCCGCGCCCGCAGCTGGAAGTAGGCAACGCCGGGAAGCGTCGTCACCGTGCGCGCGCCCTCGATCGCGACGATGCGCCCGGGCGGCGGGAAGAGGTAGCGCTGGGAGACGCAGCGCTGGAACCGCGGCGCGAGATCGGCCGGATCGACCGGCATCCCCAGCGCCTGACGGATGGCGGCGCCGACGAAATCGACGCCCGTGTTCAGCGGAATCTCGTGGGTGCAGAAGTAGCCGCCGGACAGCCGCGCCGCCATCTCGATCACCATCGGCTCGCCGTCGGTGACGACGATGTCGCCCTTGACCACGCCGTCGGTGATGCCGAGGGAGCGCGCCGCCCTGTCCACCAGCGCCCGCACC
>CALKHQ010000102.1 GCA_937988735.1 uncultured Alphaproteobacteria bacterium | reverse complement strand
GTCCTCGGGGATGCCGGCCTCCACCTTGCCGACCAGGTCGGCGCCCACGTCGGCGCCCTTGGTGAAGATGCCGCCGCCGAGACGGGCGAAGATCGAGATCAGCGACGCGCCGAAGCCCAGCGCCACCAGCGCGTCGATCACCGTGCGGTCAGGCACGCCGACCACCTGCAGCACGCCGTAGTAGATGGCGACGCCGAGCAGGGCAAAGCCGGCCACCAGCATGCCGGTAATCGCGCCGGCCTTGAACGCGATGTCCAGGCCCTGGGCAAGGCCCTTGCGCGCCGCCTCGGTCGTGCGGACGTTGGCGCGGACCGAGATCAGCATGCCGGCATAGCCCGCGGCGCCGGAAAGGATGGCGCCGACCAGGAAGCCGATGCCGACCCAGATGTCGAGCAGCAGGGTCACCACCACGAATATGACGATGCCGACCCCGGCGATGGTCAGGTATTGGCGGTTCAGATAGGCGCGGGCGCCCTCCTGGATGGCGCCTGCGATCTCCTGCATGCGCTGCGTCCCGGCGCTGGCCGAGAGCACGACACGGGCGTTGTAGATCCCGTAGCCGATGGCCGCCAAACCAAACAGGATGACCAACCAGTAGGCGACCGTCATGTCCAGCGTTCCTCGTTCGTTTGTCGATTGTGGCCCACGGGAGGCCAAGGAAGTACGTCAAGGCACACCCGCCTCGGGCGCGCGGACATTGCCAGAATCGGCGGGGCCGCGCAACAAGCGGCGCGGCAGCCAAGTGTCGATGGCTGCATCCAAATTGACCGCGGACCGCCCCCTCGCCAGTATGACGAGCAACAGGGCTCGTTAACGAATCATACAGGGGGCGTTCACATGGCGGACACGCGGGCTTCGCTCACGGTGGGCCGGCGGCTCGCCACGGCGCTGCTCGGCGCGGGATTCGCGATGGCCGCAGGCGCCGGCCCGGCGCTCGCCCAGAGCCACGCGCCGATCCCGGTGTGGCAGGGCGCGGAAGCAAACAACGCCGCCGCGATCGAGCTGCACAACCAGGGCTATGCGTATGCCCGCCTCGGCTACTACCGGCCTGCGATCGACGCATACAACCAGGCGCTCGCGCTCGCCCCGGGCTGGGCCTCGCTCTATGCCAACCGGGCGATGGCGTACCGGCAGCTCGGCGAGAGCGCCAAGGCGCTCAGCGACGTGCAGCGGTCGATCGAGCTCGACCGCGACATGGTGCGCAAGTGGCAGGAATGGCTGGCGCGTCTGGGATTCTACCACGGCGCCATTGACGGCCTGCACGGGCCGCTGACCGAGCAGGCCATTGCGGCATGGGCCGGCGCGCCACAGGTGCCGGCCCGGCCCGCGACCGCCGTCGCTCAGTGAGCGGGCGCGAGGAACCCCAGGTCCCTCCGGTACAGCATGTCGATCAGGCGCCGATAGGGCGCGGGCGACACCGTCAGGGGCCCTCCTTCCACCGGCGCCAGCTCGGTGGAAAAGGTGATCAGCGCCAGGTGACGGCCGCCGCCGCCCGCGTGAACCACCTGCGCCGCGACAGCGTAGGGCAGCAGCTCCGTATAGGGGCGCGACGTGGCGGTGGACTGCAGCGCCGCCATGGCAGCCGGTATCGCCTCTGCCGCGGCCTGCGCCGCCTCCTCGCTGTCGTAGAGCAGCGCCACCACCGCAACCGCGCGATCCCCCTCCTGCCGGTCGCCGAAGGCGACGGCGCGGTAGCGCGGCACCCCGCTGCCTTCTCCTGACAGCAGCCGCTCCCGCAGGGCGGCGAGCGCCTCGTCGTCGAGGTCGGTCCGCCCCGCCAGCTCGGCGCCGGGCGCAAGATCGACGGCGCCCGGTATCAGGTAGGCCTGGAGCAGGACGCCCTCCTCCGCCACCGGCTGGTTCAGCGCATGGGCGAGCGCGGCGAGGTCGGGCGAAGTTCCGGCCGCCGCATCCTGCGCCAGGACGGCATCGATGGCCGCCCAGTTGCCGGCCGCAACGAAGGCTTCGGACAGGATGCCGGCGCGGGCGGACCCGCCGATCGCGCCACGCAGCGGGTGGGACGGGTCGCGGGACGCGAGGTCGGAGGCATTGTCGGACAGACGCCACCAGAACGGATGGCCCTCCCGCTCCTCCACGGCAAAGCCACCCGCAGCCAGGGCCTCGCCGATCGCGGCCGCGTCCGTCACCCGCGGCGTTCCTGCGAGCACCAGGGTTGTCGCCGGAGGTGTGCCGAAGCCGATGGCGCGCTCGACGTCGTCCCAGCCGAATCCCAGGTGGGCCTCCATCCCGGCGAAGCCGCTGGCCCCGTCATTCTGGGCATAGTCCGCCAGCATCGGCGGCAGGTTCGTCGCCCGCATCAGGGTCGCCAGCGCCCGGTCCGCTTCCGACCACGTCTCCATCGCCGTCGGCGACACCTGATCCGCCAGCACCGACCGGACTGCGGCAAGGTCCACGAAAGACACGGCGTCCTGCGGGCCGGCGAGCGCCGCCGGGGGCACGAAGCGCAGCAGCGGGGTCAGCCGGTCCTCGGCCGCCTCCGCCGTCATGGCGAGTGCGGCCAGGATCAAGCCGCCGATTGCCGACTGCGCACGCATGGGTTTTCCTCCCCTCATGATCACAGATGGACTATACCAGTCGCGTCCGGGGCCGCGCGCTGCGCAGGATGCCCCGTTTGAGAGACGTCTTCTCCCTGGCGGCCGAACATGTCGATTCTGCGTCTGACCGCCCTCCTGGCCGTGCTTGTGGCTCACGCGTCAGCCGTGAGCGCGCAGGAGGAGATCACCGAACCTGCAGACGAGACGCCCTCGGTAGCGAGTGCGCTGCCCGGCATGCCCGCGACGCAGAGCCCGGTAGCGGGACTCGGCGTGATGTCGTGCCAGGCGGCGAACCAGCGCTACAGCACGAACTTCCGCTACTATCAATCCCTGGGGATGGATGCGGAGACCGCCTACTGGACCAGCTTCCAGGGCATGCTCCACTGGGCGCTCGGCTACATGAGCCACCGCAATCTGGCACTTTCCCAGGCCGGGGTGCAGCCGGTCAACCTCCAGCCGCCCGGCTTCGACCACGCGCGTCAGCTCGATTTCCTGCGGGACTGGTGCCTGCGGAACCCGACCCTCACCTTCAACGATGCGGTCGAGGCGCTGTTCGCCGAACTGGCCTTCGCCCGCTGAGCGGCGACCTGCCGCGGGCTACGTGCCCGGGGAAATCACCCAGTCGCTGATCAGGTGGGCGTCGATCGCCGTGCCCTCGCCGAACAGGCGGTTGGCCACCGCAAGCACGACGCGCTTCATCTCCGCGACGTCGATCGGCGGCATGCCGCGGTCGTGCCGGTAGGCGAACAGGTCGCGCAGTGCGGCCTGCAGCCGGTCGAGCAGCAGCGGACGGTGCCGCTGCACCAGCGGCACCGCGTCCTGGGTTACCTCGAGCGACAGGTCGAGAAACACCACCTGGAACACGATCCCGTCCTCGATGACGGGGATGCCGAGGTTCCTGATGTCCATGAAGGCGGTGTCGGTGGGCGGCAGCGGCGGCGCCTCGACCGCCTCCTCCGCCGGCTGCGCGACGCCGAGCAGGGGGTCGAGCATCCCGGTCATGTAGGCCCCTGCCCCGCCCGCGCACAGCAGCAGCGGCAGTCCCAGCATCACGAGCTTCTTCATCGCCGGCCCTGTCGGAAGCCCCCGGAGCGTCGTCCGGGCCGATCATGCCGGGCAGGCGTCAAGACATGGTGAATCGCGGGCTCAGAAGTGCCGGAAACCGACCGTCTCGAGTTCGAGCGGATGGCCGTCGCGATCCAGCGCGACGACACCGGGCTCGGCGCGGATGATCCCGATCTCCGTCACCGGTGTGTCCGCCGCGGCGGCGGCGGCCACGACCGCTTCCCGGTTACTGGGCGCGGCGGTGAACAGCAGCTCGTAGTCGTCGCCGCCGGTGAGCACCAGGCTGAACAGCGACGGATCCTCGCTCAGCACCGCCGCAGCGGCCGGCGACAGGGGCAGCCGCGCCGCCTCGACCACCGCACCCACCCGGGACTGCTCCGCAATGTGGGCGAGATCGCCGAGCAGCCCGTCGGAGACGTCCATCGCCGCCGTCGCCAGCCCCAGCAGCGCCCGGCCGAGCGCCACCCGCGGCGTCGGCCGCAGCAGCCGCTCGCGCAGCGGCCCCTCTTCCCCGAGGCGAAGGCCGAGCGCGGCATCGCCGAGAGTGCCGGACACGAACAGGATGTCTCCCGGACGCGCCGTCGAGCGGCGCAGCGCCCTTCCCGCCTCCACCGCGCCAAAGGCGGTGAGCGTGAGCGTCAGCGGCCCGGGCGTGCGGGTCGTGTCGCCGCCGACGAGGCCGATGCCGAACGCATCCTGCATGCGCCGCAGCCCCGCGGTGAAGCCGGCGAGCCAGGCTTCGGACGGCGGCTCGGGCCAGCTCGTCGCCAGCAGGTAATGCGACGGGCGCGCGCCCATGGCGGCGAGATCGGAGAGGTTCACGGCGAGCAGCTTGTGCCCGATGGAGTCCGGCGGATCCGAAGGCAGGAAGTGGATGCCTGACACCATCGTGTCGCAGGTCACCGCCAGAGCCTCGCCGGCGGGCGGCGGCACCAGGGCCGCGTCATCCCCCAGCGCCAGCCCTTCCGGCGACGCCAGGGGCGCGAAATGGCGGGCGATCAGCTCGAACTCGCCGGTCCCGCCGCTCATTCCTCCGCGCCCGCGGCCGGCACGGCGCCCGCACCCCCGCGCATCTCGTCGGGGCGGAGCGCGCGGGCGATCGCATCCAGCACCCCGTTGACCATCGCCGGCTCGCGCTCGGCGAAGAAGGCGTGGGCGACCGCCAGATATTCCGAGATCACCACCCTGGCCGGCACGTCGAGCATGTCCGACAGCTCGAAGGTGGCAGCCCGCATCACGCAGCGCAGCAGCGGCTCCAGGCGCTCGACCGTCCACTCGTCGCTGAGCACGGCGGTGAGCATGTCGTCGACGTCCTCGCGCTCGCGGACAACCCCGCGGACGACGGTTTCGAAATGCTCGGGGTCGGCCGCCTTGTACGAGACACCGTCGATCGCCTCGTTGAAGCGATGCAGCACGAAGTCGGCGATGACGCTATCGAGGTCGGCATCCGTCACGTCGAGCTGGTAGAGCGCCTGCACCGCCGCCAGCCGGCTCGTGGTGCGCGAACGCCATTGCCGCTTGCGCGACGGTCGCGGCGGTTCGTCAGTCATCGTCCTCGATTTCGTCGTCATCGTCGAAGCCGAACTCGCGGCGGAGCTCGATCATGCGCAGGCAGGCCTCGGCAGCTCGGCCGCCCGCGTTCTTGCGGCCCTTGGGATCCGCCCGCACCCGCGCCTGCTCGCCGTTCTCGCAGGTCAGCACGCCGAAGCCGATGGCGAGCCCGGCGGTCACCGCGAGGTCCTGGAGCCCGCGCGCGGCCTCCTGGCAGACCAGATCATAGTGGCTGGTCTCGCCGCGGATGACGCAGCCGAGCGCGATATAGCCGTCATAGGCCGGCCCGGTCCCGGTGGCAGAACCGCGGGCGGCCATGCTGATCGCCGCCGGCAGCTCGAAGGCGCCCGGAACCTCGATCCGCTCGTAGGTGGCCCCGGCCGCACTGAGCGCCGCGATCGCGCCCTCGGCCAGTTGATCGGAGATGTCGGGATAGAACCGTGACTCGACGATCAGGATGTGAGGGGCGTCCGCCATTCGGCAGCTCCGGCGCGGGTGGAACGAAATCGTGCGCGACCTTAGTCGGCCGCCGGAGGCTCCGCAATGGCGTCCGCCGCAAAGCCCGGCAGGGGCCGGACCGCGCGGTCGCCCTCGGCCAGGCGGGCGACGTAGCGCGCCAGCATGTCGATCTCGACGTTGACCCGGTCCCCCACCTGGCGGTCGGAGAAGGTCGTGCAGGAGAGCGTGTGCGGGATGATGTTGACGCCGATGTCGGCGCTGCCGTCCGGGTGGTCGATGACCTCGTTCACGGTCAGTGACACGCCGTCGATCGCGATGCTGCCCTTCGGCGCGACAAAGCGGGTGAGCCGGGCCGGCAGCCGGAAGCGGAAGCGCCAGCTGTCGCCGTCCGGCGTGCGCGCGGAGACGGTGGCGACGCCATCGACATGCCCCGTGACGTAGTGCCCGCCCATCTCGTCGCCGACCTTCAGCGACTGTTCGAGGTTGAGACGGGTGCCCGGCCGCCAGCCACCGACCGTGGTGAGCGCCAGCGTCTCGTTCGAGGCCTCGATGGCGAACCAGCCCGGCCCCTTCTCCACCACGGTGAAGCAGGGGCCGCTGAGGGCGATGGAGGCGCCGAGGGAGATGGCGGCGGTATCGTACGCGGTCTCGACGACGACGCGCGTGACGCCGCCCGGCACCACCTCGCGCACGCGTCCGATATCGGTGATGATTCCGGTGTACATGCCCCCGACTTAGCGCCGCCGGCGCCAGCTTTCCACCACGTCGTCACCGAACCGGTGCGCCGGCCCTGCGACAAAGCGCGGAGCATCGGCGAGCGCCGCAAGGGGAAAGGCGCCGACCGCCGGCCGGCCGTCGGCGCCGAGGATCACGCCGGCGCGGTGGCTGATGACCTCGTCCACCAGGTCGCGGGCGAGCAGGCTCGCGATCAGCGCGCCGCCGCCCTCGACCAGCAGCCGCGTGATGCCGGCCCCGGCGAGCCAGCGCAGGGCAGCGCCGACATCGACCTGCCCCTGCCCGTCGGCCTCCACCGGCACGACCCGGACACCCGCCTCCGCCAGCGCCGCCCGGCGCGCCTCAGGGGCCCGGGCGGTGCACATCAGCACCGTCGGCTGCTCCCTGGCCGTCGTCACCAGGTCGAGGTCAGGCGACAGCGCAGCCATGCTGTCGAACACCACCCGCAGCGGCGAGGCCGCCGCCAGCCCCGGCAAGCGGCAGTCGAGCCGCGGGTTGTCCGCCTCGGCGGTGCGGCGGCCGACGGCGATCGCGTCGAAGCGCGCGCGGGCGAGATGGCCCCAGGCGCGCACCGCCTCGCCGGTGATCCACCGGCTCTCCCCGCTCGCGGTCGCGATCCGGCCGTCGAGCGAATGGGCGGACTTCACCGCCACCATCGGCCGGCCCTCCCGGTGCAGCAGCATGAAGCCGAGATTGAGCGCATACGCCTCGTCGCGCAGCACGTCGCGGACCACCTCCACCCCCGCGGCGGCCAGACGCGCGAAGCCGCGGCCGGAAACACGGGGGTCTGGATCCTCCAGCGCCGCCACCACCCGGACGATGCCTGCCGCAATCAGCGCGTCGGCACAGGGCGGGGTCATGCCGTGATGGCTGCACGGCTCCAGCGACACATAGGCGGTGGCGCCGGCGAGACCGCCGGGCGGCGCTGCGGCGATGGCCTCGGTCTCGGCGTGCGGCCGGCCCCCCGGCGCGGTCCAGCCGCGGGCGACGACCCGGCCGTCGCGGACAATGACGCAGCCGACGGCCGGATTCGGCGCGACGCGACCCAGGCCACGCCGGGCGAGCGCCAGCGCCTGGCGCATGTGCAGGATGTCGCGGGGCTGGTGCACGGGCTCGCTCGCTGCACCAAGCTCGTCCGTCGTGGCGGAGCCGGGTTCAGTCCGCGTCGATGGGGGCGAACTCGGTGTCGATGAAGTCCTCGAAGTCGCGGGCCTCGCGGAAGTTGCGATAGACCGAAGCGAAGCGGACGTAGGCGACCTGGTCGAGGCTGCGCAGCGCATCCATGACGCACTCGCCGATCATGTCGGAGCTGATCTCGGACTCGCCCGAACTCTCCAGCCGGCGCACGATGCCGTTGACGATCCGGTCGACCCGCTCGCGCTCGACCGGCCGCTTGCGCAGCGCGATCATGATCGAACGCTCCAGCTTGTCCCGATCGAACGGCGCGCGCTGGCCGTTCTTCTTGATCACCGTCAGCTCGCGCAGCTGGACCCGCTCGAAGGTCGTGAAGCGTGCGCCGCAGTTGACGCAGAACCGGCGCCGGCGGATTGCCGCGCCATCCTCTGTCGGCCGCGAGTCCTTTACCTGGGTCTCAAGATGGCCGCAGAATGGACACCGCATGCGCACCCCTCTCCCTGGCAGCGAGTCGAGTCGCCCCCGCGGCCATCATCACACAACTTGCCCATAGATCGGGAATCGGGCGCAGAGCTCCTGCACCTGCTCGGCCACTGCCGACTCGACCCTGGGATCGCCCTCCGGGTTGGCACGCAGCGCGTCCAGCACCTCGACGATCAGGCGCCCGATGATGCGGAACTCCTGCTCCCCGAAGCCGCGGGTCGTGCCGGCCGGCGACCCGACGCGAATGCCGGAGGTCACGGTGGGCTTCTCCGGGTCGAACGGCACCGCGTTCTTGTTCACCGTGATGCCGGCGCGGCCCAGCGCCTCGGTAACCACGTTGCCGGTCAGCCCCTTCGGCCGCAGGTCCACCAGGGCAAGGTGGGTGTCGGTGCCGCCGGTGACGATGTCGAGACCGCCCTCCACCAGGGCCTCGGCCAGCGCCTTGGCATTGGCGACCACCGCACGGGCATAGTCGCGGAACTCGGGCCGCAACGCCTCCGCGAAGGAGACGGCCTTGGCGGCGATGACGTGCATCAGCGGCCCGCCCTGCAGCCCTGGGAACATCGCCGCGTTGATCTTTTTCGCCAGCTCCTCGTCGTTGGTCAGCACCATGCCGCCGCGCGGGCCGCGCAGGGTCTTGTGCGTGGTGGTGGTGACAATGTGGGCGTGCGGGAACGGGCTGGGGTGGACCCCGCCGGCAACGAGGCCGGCAAAGTGGGCCATGTCCACCATCAGCAGCGCGCCGACCGAATCCGCTATCTCGCGGAAGCGGGCGAAGTCGATCTGGCGCGGATAGGCGGACCCGCCGCAGATGATCAGCTTCGGCTTGTGCTCCGCAGCCAGCGCAGCCGCCTCGTCATAGTCGAGCAGCCCGTCCTGGCGGCGCACCCCGTACTGGACGGCATTGAACCACCTGCCCGACATCGCCGGCTTCGCGCCGTGGGTCAGGTGGCCGCCTGCGGCCAGCGACATGCCCATGATCGTGTCGCCCGGCTTGACGACGGCCAGCAGCACCCCGCCGTTGGCCTGGGCGCCGGAATGGGGCTGGACATTGGCATAGGCGCAGCCGAACAGCTTGCACGCGCGCTCGATCGCGAGCCGCTCGGCGATGTCCACCACCTCGCAGCCGCCGTAGTAGCGCCGGCCCGGATAGCCTTCGGCGTACTTGTTGGTCAGCACCGACCCCTGGGCCTGCAGCACCGCCTCGGAAACGATGTTCTCGGAGGCGATCAGCTCGATGCCCCGCTGCTGGCGCCTGAGCTCGCCCTCGAGCACCCGCGCGATCTCCGGGTCGACCGCCGCCACCCGGTCCCAGCCCGTGGGAACCGGCAGGTCGGCGGTGGCGGGGGCGGCCGCTGCGGCCATCTCGTTCGCGATCATGAGGTCCTGCTGTCCGTTGCCAGTTGCCGATCGAACGGGCGCGAAAGCTGGTCGACTCGCCGTGCATGACGCCCGCCCTCGAAGGCGGTTTCGAGGAAGGCGTCCACACAGTCCAGCGCCGCCACCTCGCCGATCAGCCGCGCGCCCAGCGCAAGCACGTTCGCGTCGTTGTGGCGCCGCGCCAGGCGCGCCGACGACACATCATGGCACACGGCCGCACGCACGTGCGGGTGGCGATTTGCCGCCATTGCGATGCCGATCCCGGTGCCGCAGATAAGGACACCGCGCTCCCCCTCCCCGGCCGCAAGCGCCTCGGCCATCCGCGCGCCGAACGCGGGATAGTCCACGGACGCTTCCGAATGGGTGCCGAGATCGGCAACGGGCAAATCCCGCGCCCGCAGATGGGCGATCACCACCCCTTTCAAATGGAATCCAGCGTGATCACTGGCGATGAGGATCGGTTTCATTCGACGGCATGTCCCCGGCAAGCACCCGCTGCCTGCCTTCGGGCGGACTGCCTAACACAGCGCGGCGCAGGCTGGAACCGCATTCCGCCGCGCAAGTCGCAGACGGCAGACCGGTCCGGACTGGTGCAAAGCAGGGCAATCGCGGGGAAACGGGACGGGCGTCTCGACCATGGGCGGAGCGGGATCGCCAGCAGCCGGCGGATCAACGGGGAACCTCTGCGGGACTTCTCTTGTTACGTTCTGTACAGGAAGCACAGGTACTTAAAATTGCAGCGACAGCTGCACGATTACCGAAAGCCACAGAAGTCAAGAATTATTTGACACGACGCGAGAAACGCGATTAGACACTTCGGCCCTTTAAATTCCGGAAGGAATCATGAGACCATGTCCGACGAAGCTACCACGGAGGTAGACATCAAGGCCGACCTGAGGATGACGGCGGAGATTGTCAGCGCCTATTTGCGCAACAATGTGCTGCCGGCGTCACAGGTCCCGGACATCATCCGGTCAGTCTACGAGACCCTGCACGGCCTCGATGCCAGGAAGGCGCCGGAAGTCCAAGTACAACAGAAGCCTGCTGTTCCGATCCGTCGTTCGGTGCGCCCCGATCACATCATCTGCCTGGAAGACGGCAAGAAGCTGAAGATGCTGAAACGGTATCTGCGCACGACGTACGACATGACGCCGGAGCAGTATCGCGCGAAGTGGGATCTGCCGCCGGACTATCCGATGGTGGCGCCGAACTACGCGGCCCAGCGGTCCGAATTCGCCAAGAAGATCGGCCTTGGCAAGTCGCGCGCGGCCGCTGCGGCAAAGAAGGCCCGGGGCCGCGCCAAGGCCTGACGGCCTCCACGTCGGATCACCGATCTTCCCGAAGTCTTCCGGGCCTGGTCTCCTGAAGGCGGTCCGGAAACGATCGAGCGACCATGCGGCCGGAGAGGAATGACGCTCCGGATCGCAGTGCCTTCCGGAACATCGGCAGGAGCGCCTCGGTGCCCCTGCCCCGAAGAAGGACGAAGCCCGGCAGCAGATGCTGCCGGGCTTCCGATTCAGGCCGGGTCGGGCGCGGTTACTGGATCTGCGAGTAGGTGCCGCCGGACCACTGATAGAAGACATAGGCCGGCTGCTCGATGTCGCCCTTGTCGTCGAACGACAGGGTGCCGATCACGGTCTCGAAGCTGTTGTTCCGCAACGCGTCGATCACCGGCTCCAGGTCGGTGGTGCCGGCAATCTCGGCGGCCTGGGCAAAGACCTGCACTGCCGCATAGGTGTAGAGGGTGTAGCCCTCCGGCTCATAGCCCTCGGCACGGAACTTCTCCACCACCTCGGCCGCGGTGTCGAAGTTGCGCGGATCGGGCCCGAAGGTCATCAGCACGCCCTCGCCCGCGTCGCCCGTGATCGCCCAGAACTCGTCGGTGACGAGCGCGTCGCCGGAGATCATCTGGGTCTGCATGCCCTGGTCACGCATCTGGCGCAGGATCAGGCCGGCCTCGGTGTGGTAGCCGCCGACATAGACCACATCCACCGCCGCGTTCTTCAGCGAGGTGACGAGGGCCGAATAGTCCTGCTCGCCCGCGGTGTAGGCCTCGTAGATGATGTCGGTGATGCCGTGCTCCTCGAGCACCCGGCGGGTCTCGTCCGCCAGGCCCTGGCCATAGGCGGTCTTGTCGTGGATCACCGCGATCCGGGCGTCAGGATAGTTCTCGGCGATGTAGGCACCGGCGACCTGGCCCTGCTGGTCGTCGCGCCCGCAGACGCGGAAGACGTTGTCGCCGCCTTCCTCGGTCAGCGCCGGGTTGGTCGAGGCCGGCGAGATCTGCAGGATGCCTTCTTCGGTGTAGACCTCGGACGCCGGGATCGACGAGCCCGAGCAGAAGTGGCCGGCGACGAACACCGCGCCCTCGCCGACGATGTTGTTGGCGACAGAGACCGCCTGCCGCGGGTCGCAGGCATCGTCCCCGACGATCAGCTCGAGCTGCTCGCCCAGCACGCCGCCGGCGGCGTTGATGTCCGCGACCGCCATCGCGGCGCCCCGCTGCATCTGCTCACCGAAGGCCGCGTACTGACCCGTCATCGGACCGGCAGTCGCGATGACGATATCGGCCTGTGCGGCCGCAAAGGCGCCCGACGCTGCCACGAGCACCGTCGACAGCAGTAGTTTACGCATCAGCATGCTCCCTGTTCTTGATTTCCGCGCCGGCAGCTGCCCGAGCGGACCGAGTGCGCCCCGGCACTCCTTGCTCTGGCATACACGAACGGGGCCAAAGCTGGCAACGGCAGCACCGTGGCGAGACGCCCGCTTCAGCGGCGTCGCCAGCCGAAAGGTCCGCTCCGTTCGTACAACCACGGGTACTGGCGCACCATCAGCGATGCACGCGTGGCGTAGTAGGCGAGGAAGCCGAAGGTGAGGCAGATGACGAACGAAATGAAGATGTAGGCGTCGAACGCCACGCTCCACTCCCCGTCCGTCCAGAAGATGTCGAGCAGCAGGTAGAAGCGGTGCCAGACGATGGTGTGCGCCATGAACCGCTCGCCGACCGCGAGCAGCGCACAGTAGAACACCAGGTGCCCGATCGGCCGCCAGTTGCGGGCCATGTTGGCGCCGGTCATGTAGGCGAGGAAGCCGAACATGATGATCGACACGACGATTGTCGTGGCGACGTCGAAATAGAACACGATCCCCGAGGTCATGGCGTCAGTGCCCTCCCTCGAGATAGGCGGCGCGGACCTCCTCGTTGGCCAGCAGCTCCCGCCCGGTCCCGCTCATCGTGATCTGGCCGTTGACCATGACGTAGCCCCGGTGCGCCAGCCGCAGGGCGTGGAAGGCATTCTGCTCCACCAGCAGCACGGTGACGCCCTGCTCCCGGTTGATCTCGGCGATGACGTCGAAGATCTGCTTGACGATCATCGGCGCAAGCCCGAGCGACGGCTCGTCGAGCAGCAGGAGCCGCGGGCGGCTCATCAGCGCGCGTCCGATCGCAAGCATCTGCTGCTCGCCGCCCGACAGCGTACCGCCCCGCTGGTTGCGCCGGTCGCGCAGCCTCGGGAACAGCGTGAATACCCGCTCGAGGTCGCTGGCGAAATGCGCCGGGTCGGACAGGGTGGCCCCCATCTGCAGGTTTTCGTAGACCGTCATCCGCGGGAAGACGCGCCGCCCTTCGGGCGACTGGGCAATCCCCAGCGCCACGATCTCGTGCGTCGGCAGGCGGGTGATGTCGCGCCCCTCGAAGGTGATCGTCCCGGCCGCCGCGCGGGGCGTGCCGCAGATGGTCATCAGCAGCGTGGTCTTGCCGGCGCCGTTGGCTCCGATGAGGGTGACGATCTCACCCTTGTTGACGGTGAGATCGACACCGCGCAGCGCCTCGATACGGCCGTAGAAGGTGTGGACGCCGTCGATGACCAGCATCACTGCGTTCCGGCATCCGGCGCGATCCCGAGGTCGGCGGCGACCTCAGGCGGCAGCTCGTCGCTTTCTTCCTCGCCCAGATAGGCGCGGATGACCGTCGGGTCGTTGCGGACCTCGACAGGCGTCCCGTCGGCAATCTTGCGCCCGTAGTCCAGGACGATGACGTGATCGGAAATGCCCATGACGACGCTCATGTCATGTTCGATCAGCAGCACCCCCACCCCGTCGTCGTCGCGGATCGACAGCAGCAGCTGGTTGAGCTCAAGGGACTCCCGCGGGTTGAGTCCTGCGGCCGGCTCGTCCAGGCACAGCAGGGCGGGCTCGGTGCACATCGCCCGCGCGATCTCCAGCCGGCGCTGGTCGCCGTAGGGCAGATTGCCGGCGTCCCAGTCGGCGCGGGCGGTGAGCCCGACACGGTCCAGCCAGAACTTCGCCTTCTCCACCGCAGCCCGTTCGGCCTCGCGGTAGCCGCCGATGCCGAACAGGCCGAGCACGGTATAGCCCGAGGCCAGCATCAGCTTGTTGTGCTGGGCGACGATCAGGTTCTCCAGCACCGACATCTGCGGGAACAGGCGGATGTTCTGGAAGGTGCGGGCGACGCGCGCCTCGCGGGCGATGCGGAAGCCCTCCATCCGCTCGAGCAGGTAATGGGTGCCGTCGCCGCGCTCGAGACTGAGCCGCCCCGCGGTCGGCCGGTAGAAGCCGGTCAGGCAGTTGAAGACGGTGGTCTTGCCGGCACCGTTCGGGCCGATGATGGCGGTGATCTCGCGCTGGCCGGCGATGAAGGAAACGTCGTCGACGGCGGTGAGGCCGCCGAAGCGCATGGTCAGATGCTCCACCGTCAGCAGGGGCGGCACCCTGTCCCAGGTGGCCGCCGCCGGATCGGTGGGCCCCCGCTCCGCGGGCAGATCGCCGCTCATCGACCGCCCCCGGCAGAATTCAGGCGGAGCGTCGGCGCGCGGTGAGCCAGCAGCCCGCGCGGGCGCCAGACCATGATCAGCACCATGCCGACGCCGAAGGCCAGCATGCGGTACTGATCCAGCTCGCGGAACCATTCCGGCAGCAGGATCACCAGCACCGCCGCCAGCACGATGCCCAGCTGGCTCCCCATGCCGCCGAGCACGACGATGGCGAGGATCAGCGCCGACTCTATGAAGGTGAAGCTCTCCGGGCTGACAAATCCCTGACGGGTGGCGAAGAACGACCCGGCAAAGCCGCCGAACATCGCCGCGACGGCGAAGGCGGTGAGCTTCGTGTTGCGCGGATTGATGCCGAGCGAACGGCAGGCGATCTCGTCCTCGCGCAGCGCCTCCCATGCGCGTCCCAGCGGCAGCCGCCGGATCCGCATGGTGAAGAGGTTGGTGATCAGCGCCAGCAGCAGGATCAGGTAGTAGAGGAACACGACCCGGTGAACGCCTTCGAATTCCAGCCCGAACAGCTGGTGGAAGGCGGTCTCCCCCTCGGCCGGATTGCGTTCGAACGGAAACCCGAAGAAGGTCGGGCGCGGGATGCCGGACAGTCCGTTGGGCCCGCCGGTGAACGACGACCAGTTGGTCAGCACCACGCGGATGATCTCGCCGAAGCCGAGGGTGACAATGGCGAAGTAGTCGCCATGCAGCCGCAGCACCGGGAAGCCGAGGACAATCCCGGCCAGGGCGGCGAGCACACCGGCGAGCGGCAGGCAGGCCCAGAAGCCCCAGCCGAAGTTGAGGGCCAGCAGCGCATAGGAATAGGCGCCGACCGCGTAGAAGGCGACGTAGCCGAGATCGAGCAGCCCGGCGAGGCCGACGATGATGTTCAGGCCCCAGCCCAGCATGACGTAGGTGAGCAGCAGCACGCCGAGATCGACCGCATTGCGGCTGATCGCGAACTCCCCGCCGGTTGCCAGCGCGTAGAGACCGGTCAGCCACGGGAAGGCCAGCGCCAGCAGCAGGCCGATCGGCGCGATGACCCGGTTCCAGCGCTGCAGCCCGGCGGCAACATCGTCCATGACCTCGGAGCTGGTCGTGCCTTCGGGCGACAGCCAGCGCCAGGTGGCGACGAAGCCCACGACGAAGGCGCCGATCACCAGCAGCGTCTCCACCGCCTCGTTCCAGACCGGGACCGTCTCCGTGATCAGGTTGGCGAGAAGCAGCGCGAACACCGCCCACGCCATGAATGCCACGGGAGCACGTACGCCCTCGCGAACCAGGTTCAGCGCCAGCCGGCCGAGGAAGACCGCGATCACCGCGGCGGCGACGTCGGCAAAGCGGGTGTTGAGCAACGGCCAGCCGCGCTCCGTTGTCGAGGAGGTGGTCTCGAAGCCCACCATCGGCAGCGCGAGCGCAAGCGTGACGAGGCCGATGATCACGGCGTCCTTCAGCACCCCGATCCAGTTCACGGGGCGCGTCACGGGGACGGAAGCGGCAGTCGCGGTGGCCATCCGGTCAGACCTTCTCGATCTGCGGCTTGCCGAGCAGACCGGTCGGCCGGAAGATCAGCACGCCCACCAGGATCGAGAACACCGCCACGTCCTTGTATTCGGTGGACACATAGGCCGACCAGAAGGCCTCGATCAGCCCGATCAGGAGCCCGCCCAGCATCGCTCCGGGCAGCGAGCCGATCCCGCCGAGCACCGCGGCGGTGAAGGCCTTCACCCCGATGATGAACCCGTCATAGAAGTCGATGGCGCCATAGTAGAGCACCGCCATCAGGCCGGCGACGGCCGCGAGCGCCGCGCCCATCACGAAGGTGATGGAGATGGTGCGGTCCACGTTGACGCCCAGCAGGGCCGCCATCGTCTTGTCCTGCTCGCAGGCGCGCTGGGCGCGACCGAGCGCGGTGCGGGTGATGATCAGCGTGAACACCGCCATCAGCGCGACCGTGACCAGCACGATGAAGATCTGCAGGTAGCTCAGCACCACCGTGAACCCGTCGCTGCGGGTCATCAGCACGATGTTGCCCTCGATCACGGGGCGGATGGTCCGCGGGCGCGCACCCTGCACCAGCTGCACGTAGTTCTGCAGGGCGATCGACATGCCGATCGCGGAGATCAGCGGCGCGAGGCGGAACGATCCTCGCAGCGGCCTGTAGGCTATTCGTTCGACCGACCAGCCGTAGACCGCGTTGAAGGCCATGGACAGCGCGAGCACCACGAGCAGCGCCAGGATCACGCCGCCCGTATCGCCCAGCAGGCCGGTCGCGCCCGCGAGCGCCATCCCGATCAGCGCGGTGAACGAGCCGATCATGTAGATGTCGCCATGGGCAAAGTTGATCATCCCGATGATCCCGTAGACCATCGTGTAGCCAATGGCGACCAGCCCGAAGAACGCACCCAAGGTGGTGCCGTTGATCAGCTGCTGGACGAAATTTTCCATTCAACCCCCAGAGACGGTGCACGCAGCCTTGTTGGCGATCCTGCCGATCGCGACCGTCGCGCACCGAGGCCCCGCCCCTCGTTTAGCCGAGCCCAAGGGGCGTCACAAGACCGTAGTGGTAGCAATATCGATACAATCCGCCGCGGGTGGTCCCGGCGACGGCTGCCCGTTCAGCGCGATGCGGCGCCCTGCCCGGCCGCCTTCTGCCGCGCGATGGCAAGGCCGAGCTTGCGGCGCGCGGTCCGTTTCAGCATTTCGGCGGCCGTCGGCGGGCCGACGACCGTGACCTCGACCAGCGTGCGCGGGCAGGCCGCGCTGACCCGAAGGCTGTTGCCGATCTGGACGAATTCGTACAACACCTGCTCGGGCAGCATGTGCTCGGGCAGCGGGTTGCCGGGCGGCGGAGTCGCGCTCACCGTACCGCCCCGCCGTCGCGCCGTCCGGCGCCGGGCGACAGCCTTGCGGGCAGACAGAACCAGGGTCCGTGCATGCCTCTCCACCGCTACGACGTGACGATCCGTTTCTCGCACTGCGATCCGGCCGGGATCGTCTACTTCCCCCGCTTCCTTTCAATCTTCAACGACGCGGTTGAGGATTGGTTTACGCGCGGACTCGGCATCGATTATGCCCACCTGCTCCTGGTCGAGCGTCTGGGGCTGCCGGTGGTTCATGTCGAATGCGACTTCCGCCACCCGTGCCGCATGGGCGAGGTGCTGACGGTCACGCTGGGAGTGGAGCGGATCGGCCGGTCGAGCCTCGCACTGCGATACGAGGGCAGCGTCAGCGGCGAGCAGCGGATGACGGCGCGCACCGTCCAGGTGCACACGTCCCTCGCTACCCACCGGCCGATCGCGATCAGCGACGACTGGCGGTCGCGGATGCAGGCCTATCTCCTCCCCGGCTGACCCGTCGCCCGGGCGGCCACCGCTCAGGCCGTGCCCATCGCCTCGGCGAACAGGCGCTCGAAGTCGGCGCGCTCGACGGGCCGCGGGTTGGTGGCGGTCGAATGGTCGGCGACGGCGCCGTCCACCATCCGGGGTAGCACCGCCTCCGACACGCCCATCGCGCGCAGGTTCGGCGGCAGGCCAAGGCGGGCGTTCAGGCCCGCAATGGCATCGGCAAGGTCGGCCTCGGCGTCCAGCCCCATCGCCTGCGCCAGCCGGCGGTACTTGTCGCCGACATGGCCGGCGTTGTAGCGCAGCACTGCCGGCAGGATGACGGCATTCAGCGTCCCGTGGTGCAGCACCGGCTCCTTCAGGCTGCCAAGCGGATGCGACATCGAATGGACCGCGCCCAGCCCCTTCTGGAAGCACAGGCCGCCCTGCAGGGAGGCCATCATCATCTGCCACCGCGCCTCGCGGTCCGAACCGTCGGCGACCGCGCGCTCGATCCAGGCCATCGCCCGCCCGGCGCCGTCCAGCGCAATCGCGTCCGCCGGCGGATTGACCCGCGGCGACAGGAAGGTCTCGATGCAGTGGGTCAGCGCGTCCATCCCGGTCGCCGCCGTGAGCGACGGCGGCAGCCCGACGGTGAGGCCCGGGTCGCAGAGCGCGATGTCCGGGATCATCCGCGGGCTGATGATGCCGAGCTTGCGGCCGTCCTCCAGCGTCACCAGCGCCGCCCGCCCCACCTCGCTGCCGGTTCCGGCGGTGGTGGGAATCGCGATCAGCGGCGCGGTGGGCTTCGTGATGCGGGCGATCCCGCCCTCGATGGCGGCGTATCGCGCCAGCGGCGGCTCGTGGGTCGCCAGCAGGGCCACGGCCTTCGCCAGATCGATCGACGACCCGCCGCCGATGGCGACGATGCCGTCGCAGTCGCCCTCGCGGTAGATGGCGAGGGCTTCGAGCACCGCCGCCTCGGTCGGGTTGGACGGCGTCTGGTCGTAGGTGGCGGCATGCCGGGAGCCCAGCGGATCCAGCGCCCGCTGCGCAAGACCCGCGCGGACGATGCCCTGGTCGGTGACCAGCAGCGCCCGCGCGATGCGGAGATCGGCGCACAGATCGCCCAGGCGGTCGATCGCGCCGTCGTCGAAAACGATCCGGGTGAGATAGGTGATTTCAGCCATGGCGCCTGGATCATGTTCGCGACCGCGCCGTCGTGCAAGCGACGCGATGCGGGCCGCCCGGTCCCGGGTACTGTAATCCCTGATCAGCCCGGGGTACCGCTCGCTGTCCACCGCCTTCGCCAGGCGCTGACCCGCCAGGGTTGACGCCGCTACAAGGCTGCGCTGTAGTGGCGGGACCGAGCACAAAACGGAAACGACGGATGTTCCCGGCAACGACGGCGAGACAGGACGGCATCGCGGACGTGCTGCGCCGCGGGGTGATGCGGTGGCTGGTGGACCAGGGCTACCAGCCGCTCGCCGAGTTCACCCTCAGCACCGGCCGCCGCATCGACGTGTTCGGGCTCGATGACCGCGGCGACACCGTGGCGGTCGAGATCAAGAGCGGGCTTCCCGACTTCCTCGCCGACCAGAAGTGGCGGGACTACCTCGGGTTCTGCGACCGGTTCTACTTCGCCGTGTCCGCTGACTTTCCCACCGAGCGGCTGCCAGAAGACGCCGGCATCCTGGTGGCGGACGGTTTCGGCGCGGACGTCTTCTGCGAGCCGCCCCGGCTCACGATCGCCCCGGCGCGGCGGCGCAGCCTGATCCTGCGCTTCGCCTGCACCTCCGCCGCCCGCCTCTACCGGGCCGAGATGCCCGCAGGCGAGCCGCGCTTCGACCGGATCTCGTTCGGCTGAGCGCATTTGCCGCTTTCATCAGGCCGCCCGCTTGAGCCAAGCTCGCCGAAACGATACGAAAGCCGCAAACGCCGGACTGCATCCGACGACGGCAAAGCATGGAGGAACGCCGATGCGCGACTTCGACTGGCGCGATTTCGACGTGGAAGACGCGGTCGCCGAGCTGATGGACGGCGAAGGCGCGATCCGCTTCCCGGGGGCCTTTCCGGATGAGACGATCCGGGAGGCGCGCGAGATCATCATGACGATCAGCGACCGCGAACCACCGAAGCTGACCCACTTCCAGCGCACCAACGGCGACGAGTCGCTGCTGAACCGCCAGCGCCGGGTCTGGAACCTGCTGAACAAGGGCGCGGTGTTCAGCCGGATCGCCCAGCATCCGGCGGCCGTGGCGGTGCTGCGCCGTTTCCTCGGCGAGGAATTCATCATGGGCTCGATCTGCGCCAGCCGGCTGCTGCCGGGCAGCCCGGGGCAGGAGCCGCACCTGGACTACCCGTACTGGGACTTCCACCGGCAGGCCACCTTCCCGATGCGGACCAACGCGTCGTTCCCGCTGAACGCGCAGGCGACGATCATGCTGGATCCGTTCACCGAGGAAAGCGGCGCCACCGCCTATCTGCCGGGTTCGCAGAAGTCGATGCGCTACCCGACCAGGGATGATCCGTTCTTTGACCGCTGTGCGCGGATGCTCGGCGAGCCGGGCGACATGGTCATCTTCTTCGGCGCCACCTGGCACTGCGCGATGCCCAATCAGTCGCAAGCCGACCGCACCGGGATCCTGATCGAGTACCTGCCGAAGTTCGTGAAGCCGGTGGAAGACTTGCTGTCCGGCCTGGACCAGGAGTTCCTGGACAACGCCGATCCGATGATCCGCCAGCTCCTCGGACTCAACTGCCCGTACCCGCAGATCTTCGACAAGAGCCAGGGCGGGACCGAGCAGGGCATCGGCTACTGACCTCCGTGCCGGCGCCCATGCCGGGCGCCGGCCGGCTCCTCATTCCGCGGCAATGCGGACCGGCTCCGCTTCGGGTTGTGCCATGCTCAGGAGGACGACCTCGAAGGTGGCCCGCCCGACGCCGAACCGCTGCCACTCCGTGCCCATCGTCCGGGCGACCTCTGCCGCCACCGCGCGACCGGCATCGCCCGAGAGATCCGGCAGCGTCACTCGCCCCAGCGCCGACCGCACGGCGCTACCGAAATGCACCGCCATCCGGCCCGTGAGGTCGACGTCCTGCGCAACCACGGCCGCATGCGCTTCGGGGTCCACGATCTCCATCTGCGCCGCGCTCAGGACCTGCATCCGGTAGCCGTCTGCAAGAACCGCCTCGTCTGCCGCCACCACGGCGATGGCAGGCTCCGCGGCGGCGCCTGCGGCCGAGGCCTCCTGCGCCAGCCCGCGCAGCAGCGCCTCCAGCTCGGCGTCGATCGCGGCGACCGTGAACCGGTTTTCGCCCTAGTAGTCGATGCCGCGCTCGCGGAGGACGCGCAGCACCGCGCCCAGCCGGCCGTGTTCCAAGGCGGCGCGCAGGTCGGCGAGCCCGGCATCGGCATTGCCTGCCAGGATCCAGGCCAGCCCCCTGCCCTCCATCGCCTCCTGCAGCAGCTCGCCCTCGGCCTGGGCCATTGCCTCGCGGACAAAGTCGTCGGGCGGGAACGGGCTGCCGCCGGTCTGGTTGAGATGCGTGATCGTGGCGACGCTGTCGCCCTCGCCGGCGAGGAAGGTGTAGGCCGCAACCGCCAGCAAGGGGTCGCCGTCCGCCAGCTCCTGCTGCGCGAGCTGCCGCGCGGCGTCGTGGAGGCGCAGGACCCGCCCGGTCGCGGTCGTCAGTTCCCGGCCGAGCTCGGCGGCGCGGTCGAGATCGCCCGCGTTCCGGTAGGCCGAGACGGCCTGGGCCAGCCACGCAATGTCGCCGGAGTTGGCGGCGACGCCGGCCTCGCAGGCCGCGAGGTCGCCCTGCCAGCAGGCGACCCGTGCCGGATCGTCGTCCGAGGCGGTGACAGGGGCAGTAAGCAGCAGGGCCGGCAACGCGGCAGCAATGAAGCGTTCCCGCATCGGGTTTCATTCCTTTCAAAAGCAGGAGGCGCGCCAAAAAGCAGGAGGCGCGGCCGGGGCCGCGCCTCCCTTCAGCGAGCTTCGTGTCTGCAGCCGGCGTTACAGCACGTACTGCTGGAACATCCGGGCCTGCTCGGTGAACACGTGCACCATGTCGGCCAGGTTGTCCGTGGTGACGCCGCCATCAACATTGACGTCGAGGGTAAGGACAGAGAACCGCTCGTCCTCGACCGAGGCGATCGACCAGCGCTGCTCCGAGTTCCAGCGGTTGATCACCCGAAGGTCGACCGGCCGCTGCGACTCGAAGTAGGTCCAGATCTGGAGGCTGCCGCATTCGTCGCCCCGGCAGTCGAAGAACCAGACGCCGACGCCCGTGCCCGGGATGCTGCTGCCGTTGTCGACCACCAGGACCGGACCCTCGTCATCGTACTCGACGGTGGAGTTGATGCCGAGGCTCTGCAGCAGCGACTGCATCCCCTGCGGGCTGATCGAGGTCAGCCGCGTGCCCGGCTGCACCGTGGCCGTCTGCTGCGGCTGGTTGTCGTTCCCCGCACGCCCGAAGATCGAGCTCTGTGCGAACGGCGTGGTCTCCTGCACCGCGTCGATGATCTGGCCCTGGTTCGCCGCAATGAGCTGCTCGCCGGCCGGGCGGAAGTAGAACTCGCCGATCATCGCCGAGTGCTCCCACGGCACCTGCTCGCCGTTGCTCATCTCGACCACCAGGCGACGCGTCTCCCGGAGCACCTGGGCAAGCTCGAGGCCCTCGACGGTGATCTGCGACACCAGCGCCTCGGTGAACAGCGAGTTGTCGTACTGCGGCCCGCCTTCCCAGGCATAGGTTCCCGGCGCGGTCGCATAGGCGACGACCATGCCCAGCGGCGCCTGCACGGGGGCGAGGCCGGGGCCGGCGGTGGCGCCGGAACGGGTCGCTTCCACCTGCTCGATGAACGGATTGTTCCGGCAGGCGTCGAGGATGATCATGTTGAAGTCGGCGCCGCCCGACTGCACGGTGGTCATGACCTCGTCGAGCGACAGGAACTCGGCGTCCAGCGTGCGGCGGTCGCCGAGGCGTGCGCTCACGGGGGCGAGGTAGTTGACGCCGTCCACCTCCAGACCGTGGCCGGAGTAGTAGACCAGCGCCACGTCGGCATCGCGGATCTCGCGCCGGAACTGGTTCAGCGCCTGCTGCATCTCGCGGCGGTCGGCATCGTGCACCAGCATCACGTCGAAGCCGACGGACTGCAGCGCCGCGGCCATCTCGTTGGCATCGTGCCGGGTCTGCGACAGCTCGCCGGCGTACTGGTAGTCCTGGTTGCCGAACACCAGGGCAACGCGGCGCTGATCGATCTCGGCCCAGGCCGAGGTGGCGACCGCGCCGAACGAAACCGCCAGGGCGGTCGACAGAACGAGTTTGCGCATTACGGATGCCCCCGTTGTTGAACTGCAAGCGCGATGATGCCTGACATAGCCTGCGATTACGGCGGACGTTAGGCGTTTCCAAGGATCATCACAGACGGCCCGTGCGCCGTCAAATGCGGCCGGAAAGCTGGCGAAGGCTCAGATTTCGGCCGATGCCTTGCGCCGCATTGCGGCGGGCTCGTCCTCCACCGCGGCGAGATCCTGGTCGTAGACCAGACGCTCCAGCCCCGCCAGCGCGACGAAGCGCTTGCCCCGCGCCCGGCCGATCAGGGTGAGGTTGGCCCGGCGGGCGAGCTCGACGCCCCAGGCGGTGAAGCCGGAGCGCGAGACGAGGACCGGGATCTCCATCTGCACCGTCTTGATCACCATCTCGCTGGTGAGCCGCCCGGTGGTGTAAACGGACTTGTCCGCGCCGCCGACGCCGTGGATCCGCATCCAGCCGGCGAGCTTGTCCACCGCATTGTGCCGGCCCACGTCCTCGAAATAGGCCAGCACGCGGTCCTCCCGGCACAGCACGCAGCCGTGGATCGCGCCCGCGGCGAGATAGAGGCTGGGCGCGGTGTTGATCGCCTTCGTCAGGGCGTAGAGCCAGGAGGTGCGGAACACGCGGTCGGCCGGCAGCGTCACCTGATCGAACCGTTCCATCACGTCGCCGAACACGGTGCCCACGGCACATCCGGACGTGAGGGTCTTCTTGCGGAGCTTGTCCTCGTAGTCGGTCTCGCGTTCCGTCCGCACCACCACCACGCCGAGGTCGGGGTCGTGATCGACGGCGGTCACCACATCGTCCGGCTTCAGCATGTTCTGGTTGGCGAGGAAGCCGACCGCGAGATAGTCGGGGTAGTCTCCGATCGTCATGATGGTGACGATCTCGCGGCTGTTGAGGAACACCGTCAGCGGCCGTTCCACCACCACCCGGAGCTCGACCTCCGCACCGGTGTGGTCGCGGCCGGTCACGGGCCGGGTAAGGCCCGGGTCGTCCGGATTCGGGGTGACAGTCTTCGGGGGCATGGCGATGATAGTGGGCCAGGCGGTGCGGCGGATCAATCGACCGCAGGCCGCATGTCCCGACCGCCGTTGACCGCGCGGCGGACATGACCACTTGATACGGGTCGCCAGCAGCCAGAGGACAGGAGAGGTCATGGCCGAGATCGCCGAGCCGGCGCTGCCGCCCCTCGTCGACCCGTTCGCGCGGGCGATCACCTATCTGCGCGTCTCGGTGACGGACCGCTGCGACTTCCGCTGCGCCTACTGCATGGCGGAAGACATGACCTTCCTGCCGAAGAAGGACCTGCTGACGCTGGAGGAGCTGGACAGGCTGTGCAGCGCCTTCATCCGGCTCGGCGTCCGCAAGCTCCGCCTCACCGGCGGCGAGCCGCTGGTGCGCCGCGACGTCATCGGCCTGTTCCGGAGCCTCGGCCGTCACCTGAAGCACCGCAATCCGGAAGGCGGCCTGGAGGAGCTCACGCTCACCACCAACGGAAGCCAGCTCGCCCGCTTCGCCGGGCCCCTGTACGAGGCAGGCGTGCGGCGGGTGAACGTCTCGCTGGACACGCTGGATCCGGAGAAGTTCCTGACCATCACCCGCTGGGGCAAGTTCGACAAGGTGATGGACGGCATCTTCGCCGCCAAGGCGGCGGGGCTGGCGGTGAAGATCAACGCGGTGGCGCTGAAGGGCGTCAACGACGACGAGTTCGACCGGCTGGTCGCCTTCTGCGGCGAGCACGGCTTCGACCTCACCTTCATCGAGGTGATGCCGATGGGCGACATAGGGGAGGTTTCGCGGGTGGACCAGTACCTGCCGCTGTCGCTGGTCCGCGCCCAGCTCGCCCGCTCGTGGACGCTGGACGAGATCGACTACCGCACCGGCGGGCCGGCCCGCTATGTGCGGGTGAGGGAGACCGGCGGCCGGATCGGCTTCATCACCCCCCTCACCCACAACTTCTGCGAAAGCTGCAACCGGGTGCGGCTGACCTGCACGGGCACGCTGTACATGTGCCTGGGCCAGGACGACGCGGCCGACCTGAAGGCGCCGCTTCGTGCGAGCGAGTCGGACGAGCGCCTGATCGCGGCAATCCGCGAGGCGATTACCCGCAAGCCCAAGGGCCACGACTTCGTCATCGACCGCCGCACTACCGCACCCGCCGTCGCCCGCCACATGAGCGTCACCGGCGGCTGAGCCGCAACCGCCCGCCCCGGCTTCCTGCAGGATCGAAAACCCGCGGCGCCGGCGAACGCCGCCCCAGCAGATGGAGCACCCCGGTGATCCTCATCGGCCAGTTCGACTCCCCCTTCGTGCGGCGCGTCGGCATCGCGCTGAAGCTCTACCGGATCCCGTTCGAGCACCGGCCGTGGTCCACCTTCGGCGATGCGGGGAAGATCCGCCCCTACAACCCGCTGACCCGCGTACCGACGCTGGTGCTGGACGATGGCGAGGTGCTGATCGACACCTTCGCGATCCTCGATTACCTCGACGAGCGGGTCGGGCCGTCGCGGGCCCTGATCGCCGAGAGCGGGCCGGAGCGGCGCCGGACGCTCAAGGTCTGCGCCCTCGCCTCCGGCCTCGCGGACAAGGCCGTGAGCCTGATCTACGAACGCGGGCTGCACACGCAGACGTCGCAGGTCTGGATCGACCGCTGCCGCGCCCAGATCGGGGCGGGCTTCGACGCGCTGGAGGCGGAGCGCAGCGGCCGCGCGAGCCCGTGGTGGTCCGGCGACTCGATCGGCCACGGCGACATCGCCGTCGCCTGCGTCATCCGCCTCACGCGCGAGGTTCATGCCGACCTGTTCGACTTCGCGCGCTGGTCGGCGCTCCTTGCCCACGCGGAGCGCTGCGAGGCCCGGCCCGAGTTCCAGGAAATCTCCCAGCCGTTCGCGGCGCCCGCTAGGGCCTGACCGCAGCCCTGGGCTCCGGTCGGGCTCGCCGTTCGACCGGGAAGCTCAGCTCCCTGTCGGCGGCCGCGATCTCCGCGATCTGCGTGGCGAAGGCCGGCCGGGCGCAGAGGCGGCGGTACCAGGTGCCGAGGGCCGGCCAGGAGTCGAGGCCGGGCCCCGCGAGCCGCTGCACATAGTGCACCTGCATGAAGGTGGCGATGTCCGCCACGCTCAGCGTGCCGCAGAGGTAGTCGCGGCCGTCGAGCTGGCGGTCCAGCGCCGCGAAATGCTTCTCGAGCTGCGTCTCGGCCTCGCGCGCCGCCTGGCGCAGCGCCTCCCGGCGTTCCGGATCGGTGACCGGCGGCCCGTTGCGGTACATCAGCGGCCGCAAGGAGGCCAGCATCACCTCGTCGGCAAAGAGCTCGGCCTGACGGCAGCGCGCCCGCTGCACCACGTCGCGCGGGTAGAGCGCCGGCGTGGGATAGGCGTCCTCCAGGTACTCCAGGATCACCGTGGAGTCGTAGAGGGTGAGGTCACGGTCCACCAGCACCGGCACCTGGCCCCTGGGATTGGCCGCGAGCACGTCGGGATGCTTCGGCCTGTAGCCCTCGGTCTGGCTGAACGGCACCTGGATGCGTTCGAAGCCGATACGCTTCTCGGCCAGCGCGATTTCCACCTTGCGCCCGAACAGGCTGAGCGGTGCGGAATAGAGCTTCATCGGTCGTCCCTTCGTCCGGTCTCTGCCCGCCCGAACATAGTCCCGCCCGGAGCTCCCAGGAACATAAATGGAACAAACGGGGCGAGACAACTGCCAAACCCTGTCAGGAGCACCGGCGGTCGGCCGACGTGACCGGCGGCGGCGGCTGTGCTAAGCAGCAGCGGCGGCGTCCACTCCCGGAGCACGCCGCGCGCGCCAATCGACCGGGCAACCATGCCGACACCCGCGCAATCGCAGCACGCAGCCCTTCCGGCCGTGCCAAAGCTGGCCTTCGCCGCTGCCGATGTGGAGGAAGCGCAGGCAGCGCTCAAGCGACTCCAGGAGCTCTATCCGCACGTGCCGGCGGACGAGGCCGACGTGATCGTGGCCCTCGGCGGCGACGGCTTCATGCTGGAAACCCTGCACCGCCACCTGCCCCACGCGAAGCCGATCTACGGCATGAACCGCGGCTCCGTCGGCTTCCTGATGAACCACTACAACGAGGAGGATCCCGTCGGCCGGGT
>CALKHQ010000101.1 GCA_937988735.1 uncultured Alphaproteobacteria bacterium | reverse complement strand
TAGCCCTCTTCGATCGCGGCGAGGATCGTCGGCAGTGCGGTCATCGCCGCGTCGAGGCGGACGCCGTCGCCGAGGGCGAGGTCGTCGAGCGCGAGCTGGTCGGTATCATAGGTCGCGATGACCGCGTCGCTGATCACGTATTCGAACGGCGGCGCGCCCTCGGCGTCGATGACCAGGTTGTGGCTGAGGTACGCTTCATAGGTCGTGGCGACGCCCACGCCGATCCTCAGGCCGGACGCGTCGGCCGGCGTGGCGATGGTCTCGTTCTCGACATGCACCGCCAGCGATGCAGGCGTGTAGTAGTAGATCGCCGGGAAATCCAGCACCTCGCGCCGCGCGGCGGTCGGGGTCATCGAGCCCACCGACACGTCCCAGCGCCCGCCCCAGTTGCCGGCGGTGATGATATCCCAGCCCGGCGTGACGAATTCGATCTCGACCCCCAGCCGCTCAGCGATCGCGCGACCGACATCGATGTCGAAGCCCTCGAACTCGTTGTTGGCGTTGAGGAAGGACTGCGGCGGATACTCGGCGTCGGTCGACATGACCATCACGCCTTCCTGCATCACCTTGTCCAGCACGTCTCCGGCGGCCGCCGGTCCCGCCAGCAGCGTCGTCCCCGCCAGAACAGCCTTCAGACCCTGAAGCTTCATTGCCGTCCCTTTGACCTTGTTGTCCCGGCCCGAGCAGCTCTCAGGCCCGTAATGCGAAGCCTGCCCTTGCCGGGACCGATGTTGCAAGCGGGATTCGCACGCCGGCGACGGCGCCGGCTGCTCCGGGGAGGCGTGTCAGACCGCGAGGCCCATCCGGTCGGCAAACCACTGGTGGAAGACGGCCAGCCCGTTCTCGTACCGGGGCGAGATGCGGCCGATGGAATAGACGCCGGCATTCAGGTTCTTCTGCACCTGCTCGCAGATGCGGGCGTCCTCCCCCGTGGTCACGCGCGACATCTCCAGCGCGTCGGCAATCTCGGCCTCTGTGGCACCGCGGCGGAACATGTAGAGGTAGTCGATGGTCATGCCGCCGTGACCGTTCGGCTTCATCCGTTCGACCGCCGCGCCCACGCCATAGACGTTGAATGCCCAGTTGGGCAGCGCAAACGCCCAGAAGCCCTGGTTGACACGGACCTGTTCCGGGTCGCGCGGGGGGCTTACGTGCAGCATGTAGCTGCCCCGCGGCACCACCTCGTAGGTCTCGATCGCCACCTCCTTCGACAGCGCCGGGTGCACGTAGGGCACATGATAGGCTTCGAGGTAGTTCTCGACGTAGGTTTTCCAGTTGCAGGCCACGTGGTGGGTCACACGGCTGTGGAAGCGGTAGTCCTCCAGCGGCAAGTGGGCGCATTCGGCGATCAGGCCGGCATGGACGGTCGCGAACGGCACGGCGTCCATGTCCATGTTGACCATGACGAAGCCGCGCCAGGTCTCCACCCGTACCGGGAACAGCCCGTACTCCTCGCGCCGGAACAGCGGGTCGCCGAACAGCGGCGTCTTCTTCAGGCTGCCGTCGTGCCCGTACAGCCAGCCGTGGTAGCGGCAGCGCAGCACGTCGCACCGCCCCTGCCCGTCGTCCACCAGGGGCGCCGCCCGGTGGCGGCAGACGTTGTGGAAGCCGCGCAGGTTCCCCTCGCGGTCGCGCAGGACGAACAGCGGGTAACCGGCAACGGTGTCGGCGACATAGGCCCCCGGTGCTGGCAGCTGGTCCTCGTGGGCGAACAGCTGCCAAGACTTCGCGAAGATCTCCGCCCGCTCGCGCTCGTAGAGCGCAGGGTCGCGGTAGAGGGCGGCCGGGAGGGTCACGTTGCGGACGAGGTCCGCAGGCTGCTGCGCGCGGTCATCTGGCATGGCAGGAACTCCAGCGGAACTCCCCCATCCATAGCCACGGGGCGTGGCCAGCGCCAGCGCCGTCAGAGTCGCACGAGCGGCCGGGTCAGGCAGGTCGGGCCGCCCTCGCCCTTGCGGCAGATCTCGTCGGCGCGGAGCGCGGTCACCGCCACGCCGGCGGCCTCCAGCCGGCCGCGCGTCTCCGGATTGCCTTCGACCATGATCGCGCGCCTCGGCCCGGTGGCGAGCACGTTACAGCCCATGGTCGGGAATTCCTCGTCCGGCACCTCGACCAGCCGGTGGCCGCGGTCGAGCAGGAGCTGACGCAGCCGCACCGGCATCAGCGGGCTGTAGACCAGCGACAGGTCGGAGTCGAGCGGGCTCCACACCGACATCAGGTGGAACACGTCGCCGGGTCCCTTGAAGTGCGGCAGGTCGAAGGCGTGGACCGCGACCCCGGCACCGGCGAGCGCGCGCAGCCGGGCGATGCCGGCGTCGTCGGTCCGGTAGCTGCGGCCGACCACCGCGGTCGCCGGGTCGAGCCACACCAGGTCGCCGCCCTCCAGCCGCGCGCCATCGCCGATCGCGCCCGCGACCGGCACTCCGGC
>CALKHQ010000100.1 GCA_937988735.1 uncultured Alphaproteobacteria bacterium | reverse complement strand
AAGGGAATCATAATGGGCGAGCGCCGAGACCCGGATGCGGTAGAGGCCGAGGCTCGTATGGTTGGTGCTCGTGCCGCTGCCGAGCAGCCAGCCCTCGCCGAAGCCTTCGCCGACCACGCCGCCGATGACGCCCCGCACGCGCGGTTCGGTCACGGTCTGGCCGGCACCCCACACGTAGCTCATGGTATCGGCGCGCAGGAGGCCGATGTCGTCGAAGAGCGAGCCCGTGAGCAGGAAGTCGACGCGGCCGGAGGGGCCATAGGCCGAGACCATGCCGAGCCAACTCGTCGCGACGAAGCGAGTGGTCGTGTTGGAGAGCCCGGTGCTGGTGAACCCGAAACGGCCCACCTCCTTCAAGGCGTTCGGCTCGACCCGGATGATCGGGCGGGAGTTGCCGCTACCGACCGTCATGTAGAGGTGGCCGTCCTCGCCGCAGAACAGCGTGCTTGGGAAGTTGTTGGGCGTGACGCTGGTCACGTCCGTCATCCGTGCCTGGCGGTCCTCCTTCATGGTGCGAAGGCTGAAGCGGCGGATGCCGGCGGCGGATGCGTCGCTGCTGCTGCGCAGGAAGTAGCCGTAGCCGCGGCGCCAGTCGACCGCGAGGTCGCTGATCTGGTAGGAGTCGAAGTAGCCGCCTTCGCCCGAGGTGATGAAGTCGAGGAGCTGGTAGGGCTGTTCAGCAGCGCTGCGATAGGTGATCTCGGCAGTGATGTTGGGGATGCGGTTGCCGTAGTCGGCGAGCGCCAGGTCCTCGAACACGATCACGCAGAGCCCGCGGTGAGCCGGCGCGCGCCCGGCGCCCACATGGGCCTCGATCAGCGGGTCCGGCAGCTGGGTCTCGTTGCCCGGATAGAAGCGGAACCGCAAATTGGGCTTGGCGACGTCCGGGCTCGACCCGGTCTTGTCGTAGATGAGCTTGCCGTCGGCCCAGATGCGGAGCACGTCCTCCGCCGGCCCCTCGCCGAAGCTCAGCGCGAAGGACGCGAAGTAGGAGTAGGTGATCGAGGTCTGGGTGCTGCGCCCGCCACCCTTGCCGCCCGACCGGGTACGGGTCACGTTCTGCTGCTCGCGGATCCCGGACGACCAGATCATGTTGCCGGCCATGCGCAGGGTGCCGTAGCCGATGGGGATGGACGCCCCATAGGCGGAGGACGACACGGTGAGATCGCCGAGCCGCGGGCCCTCGGTGGTGACGTTCTGGCCCTTGGCCGGAAAGAGCAGGCTGCCGACCACCGATCCCACCAGCCAGCCGGCCTGCCAACCGACACCGATGGCGGAGCCGAGCGCGGCCCCGCCCACTGCAACGAGGATGGCCATGGATCAGACGATGGGCTTGCGGAAGCGGAAGGCGAACTTGACCTTGGCGAGCCACTCGCCGGCGTAGGGCTCCTCGATCACCTTGCGGCGGAGCGCATGGGCATGGATGAGATGCGCATGCCCCAGCCGCTCGCTCAGGAAGCCGCAGTGACAGGGATAGGCCTGGTCGGCGAAGACGAGAATGTCGCCGGGCTTGGCATCCGGAATGGCGACGCCATTCATGTTGGTGCGGAAATGCTCGACGAAGCCCTGGCCCTGGGCGCGACGGCCATAGGCGGTGTGGTCGTAGTTCGAGAGCTCGAGGGCGCGCGCGACCTGCACCACGAGCCCGACGCAGTCGATGCCGGCGCGGCTCCGCCCCTGGTGCCGCCAGGGCACGCCGAGCCAGCTCCGCGCCTCCGCAACGATGCGCTCGGGCGTGATGGTCTCAGCGGGCATCGGGGTAGCTCATCATGGCGTCCTGCCCCGGCACGTAAGGCTCGCCGCGGAAGTTGAGGACGTTGGCGAAGCGATCGATGCAGGTGTCGAGGCGCTTGTCGCAGCCCGGGTGGATGCGGAAGAGATCACCGATCTCGATCGCGTAGCCCATGGGCAGGAAGAGCTCGATCTGGCCAGTCGGCTGCGACCAGGTCTTGACCTCGATCGAGCGGCCCGCGTTGGCCCCGCTCTCCCAGGTGAGCACGCCGCCAGCGAACCAGCCGTCGACCGCACGCGGCTCGTCGATCGCGGCGGTGAAGATGGCGCGGTCGACGACACTCATGACGACGCCGGCGCGGCTCCAGGCCTCCATCGCTTCGAACACGGCGCTGCCGTCCGCTGTCTGCTCGCCGACGGTCGTGTCATAGACGGGCTGATCTGGCGCGGTCGTGCCGGCGACGACGCAAGCATAGATGCGGTTCTCGTAGACCTCCGAGCCGCTGCCCGACCCGGTTGCGACGCGCACGTGATTGCCCAGCGCATAGGCGGTCTCGCGGGCGACCACCGGCGGGTGGATCGGCACCTTGCAGCGGTGGTCGCCGAGGTCGGCCCGGCATTCCGGGCTGTAGAGCTCGCCGATGCGCTGGGAGAGCGCTTGGCTCAGCCCACGCAGTTCGGTGCGGAAGACGCCCTGCTCGGTCAGCACCACCTCGCCGAACCAACCGCGGCGCATGCGAAGCGCCCCCATCGACGGATCGGCCCAGTTGACCAGGAAGATCCGCACCTCGGCCTGATCGAAGAGCCCCGCGCGCAGCTCCTCCTCGGTGATTGACGCGCTGTCGAAGACGCCCTCGACGTCGAGATTGTCAACGCTCAGGCTCGCATCGTTGGCGATGGCCGTGCGCGAATAGCCGGAACTCGCCTTGTAGACCTTGCCTTCGAACGACAGATCGCGGTCGTGGTCGGTGAAGAAGAACTCCTTGCCGTCAACGCGCGAGATGCGCCAGCAGGTGGCGAGCGTCGTCACCGGTCCGGCGAGATGCGCCGCGAGGGCTGCCGAAGTCGATTTCATGGTCTGATCTCCAGCACTGGGATCTGGCCCCAACTGCCGAGCTGATAGGTTTCGATCGTGAGGTCCATCTGATCGCTGTCGAAGCGGACGGGCACGTCGAACTCGAAGTCCGCCGTCACCTGGACGCCGGATGCGGGGGCTACGTTGAAGGTCACGAGCCCGGTCGCCGTGTTGACGCTCCAGCCAGAGCCCGCCTCGGCGCCGTCAAGGGTGATCTTCACCGTTCCGGGAACGGGCTTGGTGATGACCCGTGTCTCGACCTCGCCGCCGCTCGCGTAGGTCTTCACGAGCTGGAACGTCTTGGTCACGCCGTCGCCTTGCCCGATCAGCTGGGCCAGCGCCTGATAGTCGGTCCAGTCCTTGAAGCGGAAACCGTAGGCACGCCCGCGCCGCGCGCGAAAGAAGGCGATGAGTGCGGCCACCTGATCGCGTTTCTTCAGGCCGTGCGCCACGTTCCATTTGCCCCGCGCGGCGGCCCAGTTGGCGTTGCGCCGCTCGTGTCCCGAAACCGTCGTCACCACGGTGGTCGAGTAGCCGGGGCCGCCGGACGCCCCGTAGGAGATGTCCGGCGGGAACTGAACTTCGTGAAAGCCGCTCATCTGTCGATCCGTCAGAGATTACGCCGCGCCCGCTCCATGGCGCGGGCGGCGTCGGCGGCGATCTGCCCTTGGGCGTAGCGAAAGCTACCCGCGTCCGGGGTGGAGATGTTCATCACCACGTTGACCGGTGGCCGGGTTTCGCGTGCGGCGCCGATCGCGGCGAGCTGAGCCCGTGACAGCACCATCTCACCGCGCTGCAGGATCGCGGGCACCTCGTCGGCACGAAGCCCCGCGAGACCGCCGTCGTGGAAGCGCGGCGCACCCGCAAAAGCGAATGCCGGGACGAGCCGCTGCTGAGCGGGCCCCCCGGCGACGCCGCCTTGATGGAAGATGCCGGCAAACAGCCCGCCTCCGCCGCCGAACAAGCCGCCGAGCAGTCCGCCGCTGCCTCCGCCAAGTGCATTGGCTAGAGGCCCGAGGATCGCGGAACGAACCGCGATGCGGGTGATGTCGGCGAGGATGCTGTCGGCGAGCGCCTTGAAGTCGATCTTGCCGCCGGTCACGAAGCTGGCGATGGCGTCCTCGGCGCTGCGAAAGGCGCTGGTGAGAGCGCTGCCGAGACCCTTGCCCCAGTCCATCGCCTCGCTGGCATAGCGGGACAACTCCTCGCGAACCGCCGCCCAGCCGGTTGCTGCCTGCGTGGCCGCCGTTGCCGCCGCCTCACCAGCGGCGCGGCTTGCTTCCGCGGCGCGTGCGGCGGAACCGGCCGAGCCTTCGCCATCTCCTGCGGCATCGCCTCCGGCGCCGCCGATGGCTGCGAAGGCTTCATCGAGACGCTCCGTCGCCCCGGCTGCGTTGTCGATTTCGGTGTTTGCGCCCGCCATCGCCTCCCGGAGCGCCGCGATGGACGCGAGGGGCGCGCCTGCCAGCTCTCCCAGCGCCGTCGCCGTCTCTCGCGCACTGTCGGCGGCAGCGCGCGCATCCTCGGCGAAGGCCGAGAGCCCGAAATCCGGCGTGGCGAAGGTATCGGTCTCGAACGCGGCGGCGAAGGCATCACGCGCGGCGTTGCCAGCCTGGCTCGCGGCACCCGCAAACTCGTTCTCGATCCGGCCGAGATCGACGTCCGGCACCAGCTCGATGGCCCGCTCGATGCCGATCGCAGCCAGACCGGCGTTGACGCCTTCGAGGAGCGCGTTGATGCCGTCGACCGCGCCGTTCAGCATCGACTCCAGCCCGGCTACAGCCAAGTTCGCCGCCTGGATCGTCAGATCGCCGATCGCCCGAGGCAGGTTGCTCCAGATGACGACCATCGCATCGAAAGCGCCCTGAAACGTCCCGATTGTGCGATTGCCGAAGGTGACGACGGCTTGCGAAGCGGCCTGCAGCGCGTCGGCAATGCTCGCTTGAATGCCGCTCCAGGCGGCGTCGATGCGCGCTTTCAGGACGCCGGCCAGCAATCCGATCCTGTCCCAGACCTCGGCTGCCACGTCGCCAAGAAGGCCGAGCGCGGCGCCGAAGCCGCCGGTCGCCTGCACCAGCCGACCGAACTGGTAGATCAGCTCACCCGCCGCCACGATGAGCGCGCCGATGCCGGTTCGGATCAACGCGCCGCGCAGGAAGACCAGCGCAGTGGCAAGACCGCGAACCGAGGCGGCGGCCACAACCATACCGGCGACCCATCGTCCGGCGATGAAGGCGGCGAAGGCAGCAGCGATCGAGGCGAGCCGACCGATGTTATCGAACAGGAGCCGAATGCCCTGACCAAGCGGACCGGTCGTGCGCGAGATTGCCGCCAGCGCGTCGGCGACGGCTTCGAGGGCCGGGGCGGCGGCAACGGCGAGTTGGTTCGACAGCCCGCGCCAGATCAGACCAAGGCGAGAGATCGCATCGTTCGTCCGCTCGATCTGATCGGCGTCCTGCTCGGACACGACCACGCCGAAATCGCGAACGTCCTGTGTCGCCTGCCGGAGGGTCGCCGTGTCGATCCGGGAGATGGCGATGCTGCCTTCCTCCCCGAACAGCTGCCCGGCGACCGCTGCACGCTCAGCCGCGGGCACGAAGTCTTCAATCGCCTGATTGATACGACCGACACGCTCATCCAGCGGCAGGGCCAGCAAGGCCGAGGCCGAGAGCCCGAGCCGTTCGAGCGCCGCGACGGCAGGACCGGTCCCGGCGGCCGCCTGGCTGAGGCGGCGGGTGAGGTCCTTGGTCGCCTGCTCGATGCCGGACATTGAGACACCGGCCAATTCGCCGGCTCGTTCGAGAACCTGAATGCTCTCGACGGTCGTCCCGAGCGATTGGGCGAGCTTGGCCTGTGCGTCCACGACCTGAAGGCCGGAGCGGATCATGGCCGCAGCGCCCGCGGCGAAGGCGGTCGCCGCAGCGGCGGCTGCGATCTGCACGCGCCGATAAAAGGCCGCGACACGGCTGTTCGCAGCGTCCATCTCCCGCGA
>CALKHQ010000099.1 GCA_937988735.1 uncultured Alphaproteobacteria bacterium | reverse complement strand
TACCGCGGCCCGACCTGCCAGTGGCCGATCGGCGACCCGGGCCACGACGAGTTCCGCTTCTGCGGCGCACCGGCCTCGACCGGCCGCCCCTACTGCGACGCGCACTGCCAGATCGCCTATCGCCGGCGCGAGGAGGCGGCCTGACGCGGCGGACCGGGCCGGCAGGCTGATAAATCCGCGCACCCGCCGGCCCGCCGATTGACAGAGCGCGAAGCCGCACCGTATACAGCCGCGCACGCGAAAAGCCGGTGCCTTTCGCGGGCGCGGCTGTTTTCTTTCGGCCATCTGGCAGTTTTTGGGCGACGAGGTCCTCAGTGAAACGCACCTATCAACCGAGCCGCCTGGTGCGCAAGCGCCGCCACGGCTTCCGTCACCGGTCGGCGACGAAGGACGGCCGCCTGATCCTGAACCGGCGCCGCGCCAAGGGCCGCAAGCGCCTGTCGGCCTAGCCGGCCAGGTCAAAAGGCGGCGCGCCTGAGCCGGCGGGCCGCGTCGCCACCAGCAGGAGCGCGCGCCGCGCAACGGACCGGTCCGGTACCGCACGGCCGCGCCGCCAGCCCGGAGCCAGCGCCATGGGAGACGCCGAGCGCCAGTCCAGCGCCCCTCGCCAGCCGGGTCCTGCGGCGGGTGCGCAGGCGGGTCCGGCACGGCCGCGGATCGAGCGGCTGAAGAAGCGGGCCGACTATCTGCGCATTGCCGCCGGACGCAACAGCGCCTCGCGGCCAGGTCTGGTCCTGCAGGCGCTGCGGCGCAGCGCGCCCGATGCCGACGGCCCCGTGATCCGCTTCGGTCTCACCGCCAGCCGCAAGGTCGGCGGCGCCGTGGAACGCAACCGGGCGCGGCGGCGACTGCGCGCGGCGGCGGAGATGACGCTGCCGCGCCATGCCGAACCGGGCGTGGACTATGTGCTGATCGGCCGCCGGGGCACGCTCACCCGGCCGTTCCACGCGCTGGTGCAGGATCTGTGCGGCGCGCTGCGGCAGACGGGGTGCTGGCGCGCCGACGACGAGCAGGAAGGGGCCTGACCCGTGGCCGCGACGTTCCGGCAGTGCGTGCGGACGGCGCTGGTGCGCCCGCTGCAGTGGATGATCCGGGGCTATCAGCTGGTGCTGTCGCCGGTGCTGCCGGCGGCCTGCCGCTATCAGCCCACCTGCTCGGCCTACGCGCTGGAGGCGCTCGGCCGGCATGGTCCGCTGAAGGGAAGCTGGCTGGCGCTTCGCCGCATCGCCCGCTGCCATCCGTGGGGCGGGCACGGCTACGACCCCGTCCCCGATCCGGCCGCGGCGCCGGATGCGGCTCCCCATTTCCATCCGCCGCTTGCCGGCCGGACGACAGCAAGGCAGTAGCCCATGGGCAATTTCGGCAGCACCCGCAACCTGATCCTCGCGATCACGATCTCGGTCGCGATCATCGCGCTGTGGCAGGTCTTCTTCGAGATGCCGCGGGCTCAGCGGGAGCAGCAGGCCCTGCTCGAGGCCCAGCAGCGGGCGCAGACCACGACGGAAACCGTGCAGACGGCCGAAACCGGGACGCCCGCCGAGGCCGACGGGGCCGAGCCGGCGGTGGACGTCGCGAACTCGCCACGGGTCACCATCGTGTCGGACGAGATCCACGGCTCCATCCGGCTGGTCGGCGCGCGCTTCGACGACATCACGCTGCGCGGCTATCACGTCACGGTCGATCCCGATAGCCCGGAAGTCGTGCTGCTGGCGCCCGAGGGCTCGGACCTGCCCTATTTCGTCGATGTCGGCTGGCGCGCGGACCAGGACGGCGTCACCGTCCCCGGGCCGACGACGCCGTGGGAGGCGGACGGCGACAAGCTGGTCGTCGGCGAGCCGCTGACGCTGAGCTGGACCAGCCCCGAAGGGCTCCGTTTCGAGCGCCGGATCCTGCTGGACGAGCACTACCTGTTCACCGTCACCGACACCGTGACCAACGGTTCGGGCGAACGCGTCGCGCTGACCCCGGTGTCGCGCGCGGAGCGCCACGGCCTGCCGCGGCTCGAGAACTTCATGGTCCTGCACGAGGGCCCGGTCGGCGTGTTCGACGAGACGCTGCAGGAGATGGACTACAGCGACGTCGACGATGAGGGGCGCGCCACGTACAGCGGCACCGGCGGCTGGCTCGGCTTCTCGGACAAGTACTGGCTGGTGGCGCTGGTCCCCGACCAGCAGGCGCCGGTGGTCGGCACCATCGACCGGCTGCGCGGCGGCGTGCCGAGCTATGCCGTCGAGATGGCGGAGGCGCAGCCGGTCGCGATCGCGCCCGGCGCCAGCACCACGGTGACGACCCGCTTCTACGCCGGCGCCAAGGAAGTGCGCCTGCTCGACCGGTATGCCGACGAGCACGGCATTCCGCTGTTCGACCGCGCGGTCGATTTCGGCTGGTTCTACTTCCTCACCAAGCCGCTGTTCCTGCTGCTCACCTGGATCCACGGGCTGGTCGGCAACTTCGGCATCGCGATCATGTGCCTGACCGTGATCGTCCGGCTGGTGCTGTTCCCGCTGGCGAACAAGTCCTACAAGTCCATGAGCAAGATGAAGAAGCTGTCGCCGCAGATGCAGGCGCTGCGCGAGCGCTTCAAGGACGACAAGACGCGCCTCCAGCAGGAAATGATGGCGATGTACAAGCGGGAGAAGGTGAATCCCGCTGCCGGCTGCCTGCCCCTGCTGCTGCAGATTCCGGTGTTCTTCGCCCTCTACAAGGTGCTGCTGGTCTCGATCGAGATGCGGCACGCGCCCTTCGTGCTGTGGATCAGGGACCTGTCGGCGCCCGACCCGACCACGGTGTTCAACCTGTTCGGCCTGATCCCGTGGGATCCCCCGCTGTTCCTCACGGTCGGCGTGCTGCCGATCCTGATGGGCATCTCGATGTGGGCGCAGCAGCAGCTCAACCCCGCGCCGCCCGACCCGGTGCAGGCGCGCATCCTCGGCCTGCTGCCGATCGTCTTCACCTTCTTCCTTGCGAGCTTCGCCGCGGGCCTGGTGCTGTACTGGACCTGCAACAACATCCTGT
>CALKHQ010000098.1 GCA_937988735.1 uncultured Alphaproteobacteria bacterium | reverse complement strand
GCCCGGCTGAAGCGCCACGGCGTCGTCACCTTCCAGGCCGAGGACGAGATCGCCGCCGTCTGCGCCGCGATCGGGGCGAGCTACGCCGGCTCGCTCGGCGTCACCTCCTCCTCCGGGCCGGGCATCGCGCTGAAGACCGAGGCGCTCGGCCTCGCGATCGCGGTCGAGCTGCCGCTGGTGGTGGTGAACGCCCAGCGCGGCGGGCCTTCCACCGGGCTCCCGACCAAGACCGAGCAGTCGGACCTGTTCCAGGCGGTGTTCGGCCGCAACGCCGACGCGCCGCTCGCGGTGCTTGCCGTGCGCTCGCCGGCGGACGCCTTCGACTGCGCGATCGAGGCAGTGCGGATTGCAACGAAGTACATGACGCCGGTGATGCTGCTGACCGACGGCTACCTCGCCAATGCTGCGGAGCCGTGGCGGATCCCGTCGATGCAGGACTACGCGCCGTTCCCGGTCAGATTCCGCACCGACCCGGAAGGCTTCCACCCCTTCGTGCGCGACCCGGAGACGCTCGCCCGCGCCTGGGCGGTGCCGGGCACGCCGGGGCTGATGCACCGCATCGGCGGCATCGAGCGCGACCACGACTCCGGCAACATCTCCTACGACCCGGCGAACCACCACCGGATGACGAAGGTGCGCGCCGCCAAGATCGACGGCATCGCCAACGACATCCCGGAGCAGACGGTGGACCAGGGCCCGACCAGCGGGAAGCTCGCAGTCGTCGGCTGGGGCTCCACCTACGGCCCCATCAGCCGCGCCGTCGAGGACCTGAACGCGGAGGGGCACGAGGTGGCGCACATCCACCTGCGCCACATCTGGCCGCTGCCCCGAAACCTCGGCGTGCTGCTCGCCGGCTATGAGCGGGTGCTGGTGCCGGAGATGAACAACGGCCAGCTGGTGACGCTGCTCCGGGCCGAATATCTGGTGCCGGCCGAGGGCGTGTCGAAGGTGGCGGGCCGCCCGTTCAAGATCGGCGAGCTGAAGGACGCGCTGCTGGATGCGCTGGCCAGACCGCCGCATGTGACCCCGCCGCATGCGCACGCCGACCGTTCGCAGGGAGCTGCGGCATGAACGAGATCACCCCCCGGGCCCCGCTCGCGCCGAAGGACTATGCCTCCGACCAGGAGGTCCGCTGGTGCCCCGGCTGCGGCGACTACGCGATCCTGAAGGCGGTGCAGAAGACCTGCGCCGACCTCGCGCTCGATCCGGCGCAGACGGTGTTCGTCTCCGGCATCGGCTGCGCCTCGCGCCTGCCGTATTACATGGCCACCTACGGCTTCCACACCATCCACGGCCGGGCGCCCGCGATCGCGACCGGCATCAAGCTCGCAAACCCCGCGCTCGACGTGTGGCTGATCACCGGCGATGGCGACGGGCTGTCGATCGGCGGCAACCACCTGATGCACGCGCTGCGGCGCAACGTCGACCTGAACATCCTGCTGTTCAACAACGAGATCTACGGCCTGACCAAGGGCCAGTACTCGCCGACCAGCCGCCAGGGCACGCGCTCGCCGTCGACGCCCGGCGGTTCGCTGGACCGGCCCGTCTCGGCGCTGGGCTTTGCGCTGGGCGCCGGCGCGCGCTTCGTCGCCCGCGGCATCGACACCCAGCAGAAGGCGCTACCCGAGACCCTGAAGCGGGCGCATGCCCACAAGGGCGCATCGCTGGTGGAGATCCTGCAGAACTGCATCGTCTACAACGACGACGCCTTCGCCCATTTTACCGACAGGGCGGTGGCGGCAGAGCGGCAGATCCACGTCGAGCACGGGAAGCCGCTGGTGTTCGGCGGCGACGCGAAGAGCGGGCCGACCAGGGGCCTGCGCCTCAACACCAGGACGCTTGCGCTCGAGGTCGTGCCGCTGGGCGAGGGCGGGGCGGTGCCGGACGACGTGCTGGTGCATGACGAGACCAACCGGGTGCTCGCCGGCCTGCTCGCCGCGATGCAGCCGCCGGAGCTGCCGATCGCGCTCGGGGTCATCTACTGCGACCCCGCGCCCGCCTACGACGTGCAGGTCGCGGAGCAGATGGCGGCGGCGGTCGAGGGGCCATGGCCCGGCCCCGTGCGCGGCAACCTCGACGACCTGCTGCGCTCGGGCGCGACCTGGGAGGTGGCGTAGTCCGGCGCCGTCATTGCGAGGAGCGAAGCGACGCGGCAATCCAGGCGACGTCACGGTCGCTCCCGTGCCGGATGGATCGCCACGCCGGCTTCGCCGGCTCGCGATGACGGAACCTGGCAGCAGCTCCTCTATGATGCCTTCCGCATCGCCTGCTGCGTCTTGAGCTGGCGCATGTAGTCGCTCATCCGCTTGCCCGGTTCCTCGGTGAAGCGGGCGTCGGTGATGGCGAGCTCGGCGATGCGGTCGACACGGAACATGCGGAAGTCCTGCCTCAGCTCGCACCACGCGGTGAGCGTCCAGTAGGGCGGGAAGAAGGCGAGCGCCAGCGGGCGGACGATGCGGTTGGTCGGCACCCCCTCCACGTCGCGGTAGGCGAGGCGGACCTTGCGCCGCTCCCGCATCGCGCGCCGCAGCGGGCCGAAGCATTCCGGCACCGGGATCGACCCGTCGTGCATCGGCGCATAGATCGCGATCTGGTCGAAGCTCTCGGCGAGGCTGGGCGGCATCACCGCCTTGAGCTTGCCGCGCAGCCGCTCCGCCGCGGCGGCGAGCGCCCTGTCGCCGAAGCGGACGGCCATCGCCACTCCCAGCGCCAGCGCCTCGACCTCCTCCTGGTCCAGGTTCACCGGTGGCATGTGGAAGCCGGGGCGCAGCACGTAGCCGACCCCGGCCTCGCCGTCGATCGGCACGCCGGACGCCATCAGGTCGGCGACGTCGCGGTAGATGGTGCGGACCGAGACCTCCATCGCCTCGGCGATCTCCTGCGCGGTGATCGCCTTGCGACGCCCGCGCAGCGTCTCGATGATGCGGTAGAGCCGGTCGGCGCGACGCATGGCGGCGACTCATCGAGGCTGGGACTGCTGACATTATGATGGCAGCAGGGGTGTGCCATCAAGTCGTGTTCCCATGACAATCCGTTTGCGTGGAGCCGCCGATGGCGATCACCGCCTGCTACCCCTTTCTCACCACCGACCGGATGGCGGAAAGCAAGGCCTGGTACCGTTCGCTCGGCTACCGGGTCGTCGTCGAGAGCCCGGCGTGGACCCATCTCGCCGTGCCCGGCAACCCGACGCTGCAGCTCGGCCTGCTCGACATCGGCCACGCCAGCGTGCGCCCGCCGTTCGACGTGCCGGGCAGGCTGTTCCTCGGGCTGATGGCGAGCGACGCCGGCGATCCGGCCGCGGGCCAGCGCGGTGAGGGAGGCGCCGCGGACGCGGCGTCGGGAGAAGAGCCCTGGGGCCGGTGGCGCTTCATCGCCATCGACCCGGACGGCGGCGCCGCCACCCTGACCGCGGCCGAGACCCCGTTCACCCACGTGATCCGTACGCTGATGGCTGCCTAGATCTTCGCGCCATCGAGGCGGACGGTGCGGAGCCGGGCGCGGCGGTGGGGCTGGGCTCTGGGCCCGGCGTTCTTCGGATGGCTGGTCCGCGGGGTGGTCAGCAGCGCGCAGAGCTCGTCCCGCGTCGCAGCAAGCGTGTCGCGCATGGCGACGAACCGGCACAGTCGTCGCCCCCCGTTGCCGCGCCATGCTATATGCGCCCGCAGCCACAGCCACGGAGCCGCCATGCCTTACGCCAGCCTCAGGGAGTTCATGGATCGCCTGGAGCGCGAGGGGCGGCTGGTGC
>CALKHQ010000097.1 GCA_937988735.1 uncultured Alphaproteobacteria bacterium | reverse complement strand
AGCCTCGGCCTCTACCGCATCCGGGTCTCGGCGCTCGCCCATTATGATTCCCTTACGGCGCAATCCCTCGGCGTCACCTTCGAGAAGCTGGCGACCTTCAGCCCGGCCGAGATCGAAGCCGGCGCGACCGGGGTCTACGGTACGGCAGGCGGTCTCACCTACGACGCCACCGACGACAGCGTGATCTTCCAGGTCCGCATGTCGAATGGCGGCTCGGCGGGGACGATCTACACGATCAAATGGCGGGCGGATGCCGGGATCGTCTGGAAGACCGCCGTCCCGAGCCAGATCAACTACGAGGGACCGTTCTTCGGCCAGAGCCGGCTCAAGGGGCAGCGCTGGACCTTGATGCGCTCGACGCGGGTCGTGCAGCTCGACACCGCCACCGGTGCCATCGTGCTCAACGAGCTCTGGCCCAATGCGGGGAGCGAGCAGGGCGCCCAGGTCTACGATGCGGTGACCGACACCCATCTCGTGCGCGGCACCAACGGCTGGGCGCGGCTCTTCCTCAACCGCGGCGGCGGCGAGGGCGAGGCGCTGTCGGCCATCGTCGCCGACCTCTGCGCGCGTGCCGGCCTCGGCCTCGCCGACATCGACGTGGCCGAGCTCACGCCGTCCGTGCCCGGCTATGTCATCGGCCGGCAGACGACCGTGCGCGGCGCCATCGAGCCGCTGGCGCAGGCCTACTTCTTCGATGCGGCGGAGAGCGACGACACCTTGCGCTTCCGCACCCGTGGGCGGGCGCCGGCCGCCACCATCGGCGCCGAGTTCCTGGTGCCGCTCGACGAGCGCACCGGCGCGAGCTGGCGCGAGCGCCGCACCCAGGAGGTGGAGCTGCCCGAGCGCGTCAGCGTCGTCTACATGGACCGCGACGCCGACTACCAGCAGGGGACGCAGAGCGAGAAGCGCGCCTCGCTGCCGCTCGCGACCATGCACTCGCGCAACCAGGCGAGCCTCGAGCTGGCGCTCGCCATCGACGCCACCACGGCCAAGCGCATCGCGGCCAAGACCCTCTACAGCGCCTGGATCGAGCGCAGCGCCTATGAGGCCGAGCTGCCGCCCGACTGGCTGCGCCTCGACCCGACGGACGTGGTGGATGTGATCTTTGCAACGGGATCGGTGTTCCGCACCCGGATCACCAGGCTCGATGTCGGCGCCGACTTCTCATTGGCGCTCAAAGGTGTGTCGGAGACGGCCACCACCTACGTCTCCTCGGTCGTCGCCGATGGCGGTTCGGGCAAACCCATCCAGCTGGTGGGCGCGAACGCCGCCACGCGGCTGATCCTGCCCGACCTGCCGCTTCTGCGCGATGTCGATGATGCGGGCGGTGCGGGCTCGCGGATCTACTATCTGATGGCGGGGTTCGGCGGTCCCGGCTGGCCGGGCGCTGCCCTCTATCGCAGCGCCGACGGCTCCGCATGGGCGCAGGTCGGGCGGGCCTTGAGCGAGGCCGCATGGGGCGCCACGGCGAATGCTCTGGGTTCGCCCCGCTCTCCCTTCGGCACGGACGAGGAGAACAGCCTCACCGTCTTCATGACCACGGGCGGCGATCGCCTGGAGAGCGTCACCCAGGAGGCACTGGTCAACGGCGCCAACGCCGCCCTCGTCCTCAAGGCCAATGGCGAGCCCGAGATCATTCAGTTCCGCGAGGTCACGCTGAACCCCGACGGCTCCTACACACTTCGAGGGCTTCTGCGCGGCCGGCGCGGCACGGACGTCTTCGTCGACGGTCATGCGGCGGGCGAGCTCTTCGTGCTCTTGGATCCCGATGACGTCGAGACGCTCGTCGTCTCGCTCGGCGATCTCGATCTGCCGCGTTCCTGGCGGGCGGTGGGGTTCGGCACGCTGTTCGAGGACGCCGAGACATTTATCTAGAGCCACAGCGGCCGCGACCTCAAGCCCTACGCGCCGTGGAACGTGAAAGCGGTGACGAGCGGCAGCCCGGCGAACATCACGCTCTCCTGGGTCCGCCGCACCCGCATCGGCGGCGAGCTCAAGGACGGCACCGGGGCTGTGCCGCTCGGCGAGACGAGCGAAACTTACGAGGTCGACATCCTCGATGGCCCCGGCGGCGCAGTGCTCCGCACGCTCGCTTCGACCAGCCCGAGCGTCGTCTACGCCAACGCCGACATCCTCGCCGACTTCGGCGCGGTGCCGGCCACTCTGTCCGTCGCCGTCCATCAGCTGAGCGCGGTCGCCGGCCGCGGCTTCCCGCGCGCCGTTACCCTGGAGATCACCTGATGCCGAGCCCCAACCTCTCGATCACCCATGTCGCGGCCGCCCAGAACCAGAAGGAGGTCACGATCAACGACGCGGTCGACGCCCTCGACAATTCCATGAACCGGGCGCTGTCGCTGGCGATGGGCGACGCCAACGTGACGCTTACGGCGGATCAGGCCAACCGCAACGGCCTCATCGTCCTGACCGGCACGCTCACGGCTGCGCGCGTCCTGACGCTGCCAGCCAACCATCGCCGGCTCGCGATCCGGAACGCGACGAGCGGCGGCCAGGAGGTCCGTGCCAAGTATGCGGGCTCGGGCGCGGAGGTCATCATCGTGCCCGGCGCGACAGTGCTGGTGCAGGGCAATGGCAGCGATCTCTTCGGGGTCGGCGGCGGCGCCGGGGCGCTCGATGACCTCACCGACGTCTCGGTCGGGACAGCCGTCGCCAGCGACGTGCTCCAGTTCGATGGCGCGCTTTGGCGACCCACAGGGGTCGGCATCTTGCAGCGTGTCCTGCTGCCGTTCCGCGGCGCGCTGGTGCGGCGGACCACCAACTTCAGCGTCTCGACGACCGGCGCCTATGTCGCGATCCCGTGGCAGAGCGCCGTCTACGACAGCGACGCGCTGTGGGACGCCGGCCAGGCGACGCGGCTCACGGTGCCGGCCGGTGTGACCAAGGTCCGGCTCGTCGGCAACATCGAGTGGCAGACCTCGCCCACGAGCCAGCTGGTCGAGATCCGCAAGAACGGCGGCGCCGTGGTCGGCGGCGGCTCCTTCATCGTCCGCGGCGACAGCGGCTACAGCAATCAGATGCGGAACATCGCGAGCGCGGTCCTCCCGGTCGTCGCCGGCGACTGGTTCGAGCTTGCGGTCTTCGTCAGCGCATCGGGCGAACTCCGGAGCCTGGAGCGCACCTGGTTCGCGCTCGAAGTGGTCGAGACGGAGGACGCGGCCGATCCGCCAGCGGACTTCGCCTTCGCGAAGGCGGGCGCGCCCGCCGCCTCGGAGGTGCTGCTGCGCACGGTCGTGGCCCGGCGCACGCGGCTCAAGGTCGATCTTGCCGGCAGCCAAGGGACGGCCGGGGTCGTGGCCACCGCCGAGACGGACCTCGATGTCCAGCGCAACGGCGCGAGCATCGGAACCATCCGCTTCGCGGCGAGCGCCTCCATCGCCGTCTTCATCGCCGCGAGCGAGACCATCCTCGAACCGGGCGACCTCCTCGAGGTGATCGCGCCCGGGACCCCCGACGCCACACTCGCCGATATCGCAATCACGCTCGCCGGGACGCTGGTGATCTGACCAACGGCTCAAGAACCATGGCGACGGAACAGAACCGCGACGGCGGCGGGATGATCAGCCTGCCGAGCGATGAGTTCGAGGCGCTCCTGGAGCGCGCCGCCGAGACCGGCGCCCGCCGCGCGCTGCATGAGCTAGGGCTCCACGGCGAGGACGCCGCTCTCGACATCCGCGACCTGCGCTCGCTCATCGAGTGCATCCGCTTCGTGCGGCGCACCGCGGTCCAGACGGCGGTGCGCCTCATCACCACCGGCATCCTGCTCGCCCTGATGGCGGGCATCGCCATCAAGCTGAAGCTGTTCGGCAACGGCCCCTGATCGGCGCCTCCGATCGTCGACCCACCAGCCCGCCGCCCGGCGGGCTTTTTTGTGCCCGGAGACCACCCATGACGACGAGCTACTTCAACCACTGGCGTGACGTGCCGGCAGCCCGCTGGCGCTGGAAGAACTTCTCGCCCGCCGAGATTGCCTGCCGCGGCAGCGGTAGCTTGCGCATCCACGAGGAGGCGCTCGACAAGCTGCAAGCCCTTCGCGACCGGCTGGG
>CALKHQ010000096.1 GCA_937988735.1 uncultured Alphaproteobacteria bacterium | reverse complement strand
GGCGGCCGGTCGCGGTTGCGGGCGCCGCAGCCGCAGGCACCGCCGTTGCCGCTGCGACGCCAGCGGCCGCTGCCGGCTTCGGCGGCGGCCCCACGCCCCCGCCGCCCCCGCCCGAGGATCGGCGCCCGTGGTACGGCCAGCCCTGGTTCTGGGCGTTCAGCGTCGCCGCCGTGCTGCTGATCGGCGTCATCGCCTGGCTGCTGTTCCGCGAGTTCGGCCGCGAGCCGGTCGCGGTGGCGGAGACCCCGCCTCCGGCCGCCGAGACCCCTGTCGCGACCGATCCGGCCGCCGACGCCGTGACCGAGGAGGATTCGCTCACCGCCGAGGAGGTGGAAGAGCTGCTGGCGGTGCAGCAGGCGATCAACGACCAGCTCGAGGACCAGATCGCCCGCCTGCGCTCCGCACTCGAAGCCGACGTCTGCACCATCGCAGATCCGCTCGGCCCCCCGGTCACCACCACGCCGGTCGCGCCGGAGCAGGGCGCGGCCGCGCCCGATCACGAGGGCACGCTGGTCGACGTGCTGGAGGCCGCCTCGGCGCTGGTGATCACCACGCCGGGCGGGCGCGGGCTGGAGATGGGCACCGCCTTCTTCGTCGCGCCCGAGCTCCTGGCCACCAACAGCCACGTTGTCGCCAACGCCCGCCCGAACGAGATCTTCGTCACCAGCCGCACCCTCGGCCGGCTGGTGCAGGCCCAGGTGGTCGCGCGCACCCCGACCAGCCAGCCGGGCACGCCGGACTTCGCGCTGCTGCGGGTGCCCGGCGCCACCGACGTACCGGTCCTCAGCTTCACCACCTCGGTGCGCAAGCTCGACAGCGTGGTCTCCGCCGGCTTCCCGGCGCTGATCGTGCTCAACGACCAGAACATGAACCTGCTGCTGCGCGGCGACCTCAGCGCCATGCCCGACCTCGCCATCACCTCCGGCGAGATCAGCGTGATCCAGACGCTGAACGGCGGGCTTCCGGTCGTCGCCCACACCGCGGTCATCTCCAGCGGCAACAGTGGCGGACCGCTGGTGGACCGCTGCGGCCGCGTCGTCGGCATCAACACGTTCATCAACGTCGATGCGCAGGAGGTTGGCCACGTCTCCTACGCCATCGCCGCCGACTCGCTGGCCGAGTTCCTGCGCGAGAACGGGGTGGAGGTCGAGCTTTCCGCCCAGCGCTGCAACGTCGAGGCGGTGGCGCAGGCCCAGCCGCTGACCCGCGGGGAAACCGCGAGCCAGCCGGCCGGGGACGGAACGGCTGCCGAAGAGCCCGCGGCGGACGAGCCCGCGGCCGGGGAACCCGCCGACGCGGAGGACGACGCCACCGACGAGCCCGAGCCGGAAGCGCAGGCCGGCGAATAGCTCTTCCCCTGGACGCGGCCCCGCCGCTCAGTGGCTCATGATGATGTCGGTGAGTTCATTGAGCGAGGTGTCGGCCTTCAGCGCGGTCTTCACGTTCTGGCCATGCGCCATGATCGTGAAGCGGTCGCAGACCCGGAAGGCGTGATACAGGTTGTGGGTCACGAACACGCAGGACACACCTGACTCGGCGAGCTCGCGCATGATCGCCAGCACCTTCTCGGTCTCCCGGACCGAGAGGGCGCTGGTCGGTTCGTCGAGCAGCAGGATGTCGCGCTTGAAGTGGACAGCGCGAGCAATGGCCACCGCCTGCGCCTGACCGCCCGACAGCTCCTCGACCAGCAGGTCCGGCGAGGTGATGCCGGCGATGCGCACGTACTTGTCGAGGATCTCCACGGCGGTGCGCCGCATCTCGCCCATCTTCATGAAACCCAGCGGCCCCAGCGGCTCGCGGCCCGCGTAGATGTTGCGCATGATCGACATCGAGCGGACCAGCGCGATGTCCTGGTAGATCGTCTGGATGCCCGCCTGCTCCGATTTGCGGCGCGAGCTGATGTCCACCGGCTGGCCGTTGCGGAAGAAGCTGCCCCTGTCGGGGATGACCACGCCGGAAAGGATCTTGATCAGGGTGGACTTGCCGGCGCCGTTGTCGCCGAGCAGCCCCACCACCTCGTTGTGGCGCACCTCGAAGTCCACGTTCATCAGCGCGTTGACGTGGCCGTAGGCCTTGGAGATGCCGCGCGCCTCGAACAGGGGCGTCCGGGCAGGGGCCGTGGCCGTGGTCGCCGGAGCCGCTGCCGTTGTGGTCGCTGCCGTCATGTCGCCCCCCTGCATGGTCAGTATTTCCGCTTGATCGCCTGGTTGATGACGACGCCGGCGACGATCATCAGGCCGACGAACATGTCGAGGTAGAAGCCCGGGAGCTGGGCCAGCAGAATGATGTCCTGCACAAGCTGCAGCACGCAGGCACCGATGACGATGCCGAGCACCGAGCCGCGGCCGCCGAACAGCGAGAGCCCGCCGATGACGCAGATCGCCACCGCATAGAGCTCGATGAACAGCTGCGGATTGGTCTGCGCCACCGCCACCCGGGTGATGGTGAAGATGCCGGAGATGGTGGCGAACACCGACGACAGCACGAAGGCGACCGTCTTGGTGCGGTTGACGTTGATGCCGGCAAACTGCGCCGCCTTCGGGTCGCCGCCGGCGGCGAAGAAGTGGTTGCCGAGGAAGTGCCGGTTGAGCAGCAGGTAGGCGAGGACGGCAAACAGCAGGAACCAGATGAACTGGGCCGGCAGGAAGCCGAACACGTCCACCGTCAGCACCTCCTTGAACCCCTCCGGCGGGCGGAAGGGCAGCGACTTCCGGCCACCGTAGAGATCAACGATGTACGGCGCGGCCGTCCGCACGATGAACAGCATCCCCAGCGTGGTGATGAACGAGGGGATGCGGAAGCCGAGGGTGATGCCGGCGTTGATCAGCCCGATCACCACCGCGATCGCGATCGCAATCAGGACCGCAAGCGCGAAGGGCACGCCGGCGTCATAGGCGACCGCGGTCGCAAAGGGTGCCGCGACGAACACGGAGCCGACGGAGAGGTCGAACTCGCCGGCGATCATCAGGATGCCCACGCCGAGCGCGACCAGCCCCAGGTTCGGGATCTGGCGCAGCACCAGCGACAGGTTGCCCGGCAGCAGGAAGCGGAACTGCTCCGGCAGCAGCAGCGAGGCGACGATGCAGCCGGCCAGCATCACCACGAACAGGATGGTAACCGGACCCGCCGGGTGCGACCGCACCCGGCTCTGCCAGCTCGCCCGCCGGTAGCGGAGCGCGGAATCGACTGCGGAGGCGACCATCGGGCCCTCAGCTGCGCAGGAGGTGCGGGGAGCGGCGGCTCATCTCAGCCCCTCCGCCGGACGATGTTGTTGAGGATGACGGCGACGATGACGATGGCGCCGAGCAGGCCCTTGAAGATCGTCTCGGGTGCCCCGATCAGCACCAGCACATTGTCCACCGTCTCGATCAGGGCCGCCCCCAGCACCATGCCGAGGATGGCGCCCCGGCCGCCGTAGAGGCTGACGCCGCCGACGACCACGCCGGCGATCGCCTCCAGCTCGAAGCCGCTGACCGTGGCGAAGGAGGGCTCGATCTGGTTGATGCGGGTGGCCTGCAGCAGGCCGGCGAAGCCGGCCGTGACGGCGCAGATGACGAAGGCGATCAGCTTGACCCGGCGCACGTTCACGCCGACCGCGATCGCCGCGTCGCGGTTGCCGCCGGTGGTGAACATGTGGTTGCCGATCTGGTGCCGGTTGAGGATCAGGTAACCGATCACCGCCACCACCACCAGCCACACCAGCTGGGCGTAGACCGGGCCGAACAGGTGGCCTGTCAGCACCGCCTCGAAGGTCTCGCCGGGGAAGAACGGGCGGCTGTCGTTCAGGTTCGTCTGCGGGTTGATCGAGACGAAGCGGATCACGCCGCGCAGGAAGAACATCATGCCGATGGTGGCGATGAACGACGGAATCCCCAGCCACGCCGTGATGAGCCCGTTGAGCACGCCGATCGCGACCGCCGTGCCGAACCCCGCCAGCATGGAGAGCCACAGCGGCCACCCCGCCTCAGAGAACGGTATGGCCACGATGAAGGCAACGAGCGTGAAGGTTCCGGCGATGGAGATGTCGAATTCGCCGGTGACCATGAGGATGCCGACGCCGATGGCGGCGATGGCGGTGACCGGAATCTGCTGCGACAGCACCGCCAGGTTGCCCGTGGTGGCGAAGGCGAACGCCGACGGCGCCGCAAAGCTCCACGCCAGGCAGACGGCGAGCAGCAGCCCGTAGACCACGACGACGCTGATCGCCTGGTAACGCTTCAGGCGCCACAGCCACGGCGCACCCTGCGGCACGCGCCGTGCTGCGGCCAGATCCGCACTGATCTGCGACACTGCTCCCGCCCCCGGTCCGGAAGGGGCCGGCCCCGCCGCAAGGGGAACCGGCCTGCCCTCATGCGTCAGCCGTCAGCGATAGGTGCCGCCGTAGTCGAGCGCGAACTGGCCGTTGCTGGCGTCGATCAGGTTGTTGCCGGTGTCCACCACGTCCGGCGGGGTGAGGCCGTAGCGGACGGCGTAGGCGGCGAACATCACCGGCAGGAAGCCCTGCCAGAACGGCTGCTGGTCCATCGTCGCCGTGGTCACCCCGTTCATGATGTTTTCCATGATCTTGGGGTTGGTGTCGAAGCCGCCGTTCGGAATGCCCGCCATCCCGACCTCGGCCGCCGCATCCGGCGCAACGGTGGTGGGCGTCGTGCCCAGCCCGATGATGCAGGTGATGCTGGGATTGGCGATCAGCGCCTGGGAGATGATCGCCAGTGCTTCGGCATCCACGGTGCCGGTGCCGATGATCTCGGAGGTAACGCCGGCAGGCTCCAGCGCCAGCTGCACGCCCCGCGCGCGCTCGATGGCGTAGGTGAGCTCCGGGAACTCCACCGGAAGCAGGCAGTGGTCGCCTTCGCCGAGCCCGTGCTCCTCCACCATCCGCCGGCCAATCACCTGCCCCGTGGCGATGAAGTCCTGGCCGATGAACGCATGGCGCGCGTTGCCCGCCGCCCCCTCCGGGTCGTCGATGTTCTGGGCGATGACGATGAGGCCAGCATCGCGCGCCTTCTGCACCGCCGCGTCGAGCGCATCCGGCACGGTGATCGTCGGCAGCACGGCATCCTGGCCTTCCGCGATCGCGGTCTCGATCAGGTTGGCATGGCGGGCGGCGTCGCCGTCGGCGTTGACGTAGGTCAGATCGACCTGGAACAGGCGGGCGGCTTCCTCGGCGCCGAACTGCATCGGCTGGAAGAACGTGGCGCCCGAACAGCAATGCTGGATGAACGTCACCCTTACCGGTCGAAGTTCATCCTGGGCCAATGCAGCACCCGCCCCGGTGAAAAGACCGGCCGCTGCTGCACCAATTACGACAGCGCAGGACGACCGGAAAATTGATCCGATTGGTTTCATGGTACTTCCTCCCCTCGTTTCATTGGTATTTGTGCTTTGATATGGCAGCTTAGGACCTCGACCGCCCTCCTTCAAGCCTTTGCACAGCCGGAGCCTGCCTCGCAGGTTGATGGCGATATTGCGGGGGAACTACTCGCCTTTTCGCAACGCCACGGGACCGGCATCGCAACCTGATCTGGCGGAATGCCGGCGAAGGCTGCTACACTGCCCGGGCCGGGTTCCCCCTTCGGCAGGATGGAGGCGCAGGATGCGACGCCAAGCCATCGTTTCCGCCTTCGCCGCCGTGCTGCTCTGCATCTCCCCCGCAGCAGCGCAGCAGGCGCGAAGCTACGCTCTCGCCACCGGCACCACGGGCGGCACCTATTATCCCGTCGGCGTGGCCATCGAGGCACTGGTCAAGGCGCTGCTCGGGACGAGCCAGGGGCTGCAGGTCCGTGCGATCCCGACCGGCGGGTCCAGCGACAACCTGCGCCTGATCGCCGAGGGTGAGGTGCAGCTCGCAATGCTGCAGGGCATCCATACCCGGGCCTGGCACGGCGACGGTCCCGCTCGGGCGGCCGCGCTGTCGGACTTGCGCTCCGTCACCATGCTGTGGCCGGACATCATCCACATCGCCCTGCGCTCGGCCCTCGTCAGGACGGGTTCCGTCCACGACCTCGGCGACATCGGCATGGCCCCGATCGCGATCGGACGGTCGGACTCCGGCGCCATGATGACGACTACCGCGTTGCTGGTCAGCCTCGGTATCGAACCGGCCTATCTGAACGTGGTGGACGTCGGCGGCTATGACGCGATGGCGCAGGCGTTCGAGGCCGGCACCATCGATGGCGGCAGCCTGCTGGGCGGCCTGCCCATGGCGGCCCTCACCCGGGCCATGACAGCCTCGGCCGACAGCCTGACGCTGCTCAGCTTCGGCGACGCCGACGTGGAGGCGGCCAACGCCCGCTTCGGCGCGCTGTGGCAGCCCTATGCGATCCCGGCCGGCACCTACCCGGGTCAGGAGGAGGAGGTACTGACCCTGGCCGAACCGAATGCGCTGGTGGTCAGGGCGGACGTGCCGGAAGAGGACGTCTATCTGCTGACCAAGGCGATCTTCCAGAACCTCCGCTTCCTGGCGAACATGCACCCGGCGGCAGCCGACCTGAGCCTGGAGCACGCGCTGTCCGGCATGGCGCTGCCGCTGCATCCGGGGGCGGCGCGCTACTTCGCCGAGGCGGGGGTGGAGATACCGGAAGCGCTGCTGCCGGCCGACCAGATCGCCAGCGGTCAGTGATGGCGCCAGGCACCCGCCTCGTTCAGCGACAGGATCGGCGTGTAGTGGGCGACGCGGCTCGCCGACACCACGCCGGAGATCTGGTTGTCCAGGATCAGGATGTCGTTGCCGACATCGATGGCGAGGATCGCGTGGTGGACACCCAGGTTCTCGTCCATCACCAGCACGATCCGCATCTGTGAGGGCCCGTAGCCCAGCCCCCGGAGGGTGTAGTACTTGGAGATGGCGTAGTCCTCGCAGTCGCCGTTGACGTCGTAGAACTGCAGGGGCGTTGCCCAGTAGTCCACGGTCCTCCAGTTGACCTCGTCGGGGATGTAGCGGAAGCGGTTGAAATAGCTGTTCACGCGCTCGATCTGTTCGATGCCCCGACGGGCTTCGGCTTCCCGGATCAGCTCGGCCCACTCGCCGATGTAGGTACAGAAGGCGGTGGGTGCGGTGGTGCAGGCGCTGGTCAGGCCGCGGTACTGGTCCGAATAGCGCCGGATCATCTCGACATAGCGGGGAAAGACCTCGGGGCCCGGCATCTGGAACTCGCTGTAGCCCCACAGCGCCATCGCCGATGCCTCGCGCGCAAAGGCGCCCGACGCGAGGGTGAAAGCTGCCGCAGCGGCCAGACCCGCGACCTTCTTCCGCATCCGAGCCATGGCGCCCTCCCGATACCTGTCAGTCTTGCACGATGAGCCTCTTCCGTGATCGCCCCATCCACAGGGCGACACCCACGCCGGCGACGCCCAGCAGCGCCACCGGCACCAGCTGCCAGTATGCGACCGCGGCCGCCCGGTCGACCGAGGCGAATGCCTCGCCCGCGGTCACGGATGCCACGATCGAGACCGGCACGTCGTCGAAAGCGGCACTCCCGGTCAGCAGCGCCTGCCCGTCCGGGCGGGTCACCAGCGCGGCGGTCCCCGGGCGATCCAGCGCCAGCGCCCAGTCGGGCGCCTCCTCCGCCGTCATCACCAGCGCCCCGCCCGGCGTCTCCTCGTCGACCCGCGACAGCGCACGCAGCCCCTCCTCGGTGCGGTGAACGGCGACGAAGGAGACGCCATCCGTGCCAAAGCCGCGGCGGACGAGGAGCGTGGTGTCATAGACCTCCTCCAGCAGTCGCAGCCCGACAATCCAGGCGAGCTGCCGCTCGGGCTCATTCAGTTCGAGGTAGGCGTAGGCCGGATGCAGGCTGACATGCAGCGGCCGGCCGTCGGGCGCGTCAAACCCGATGGTGACATGCCGCTCGCCGCGCGGCGCGGTGGTGATGAACTCCCGGATCGCATAGGTCAGCGGCGGAAACTCGTCGGTCGCGACGATGACATCGCCGGACAGGTTGACCAGCGCGATCCCCTCGAACGCGAACTCGCGCAGGATGAGGTCGGTGGTATCGACCATCGCCTCGGCGTCGACCACCGCGGCCGCATCCACCGCCTGCACCGTTTCCGGCAGGTTGACGGGAACCATGGCCGGCGCGCCGGTCTGGTATCCGTGCCGGGACGCGACGACGGTGAGGTAGTTTCGGATGTAGTCGAGCTGCTCGACGCCATCCATGATCCGGTCGAAGTCGCCGCGCTGGGCCTGATACTCGGTCAGGAACAGCCCGATGGTGGGGCTTTCGGGAATGGCGGCGACGGCCTCCAGGTCGGCCGTCCCTGACTCCTGCAGGAAGTCGCGCTGCTGGCGCGCCGCTTCCAGCAGGCGCGTCTCCCACAGCGCCTGTTCCTCCGCGTGCAGCTGCTGGGCCTGGAATCGCACGAGCAGGGCCGAGGCGCCCACCGCGAGCGCGCCCAGAACGATCATGACGGCGGGCCCGACCCACCTGCCGGCACGGGCAGGGGGCCGCGCTGCGGCGTCGGACTGCGGGCCGGGGGTACCCACATCCACCTCCGAAGGCTCGGGCACGCGGCACGTGCTTTCCGAGCCTAACGGACAACCGCAGGGGCTGTCCATATCGGCTGTCCCGTCCCCGCCCCCAGCAATCGGTCTGGAACTCGGACCTGTCGCTTGCGTCACAATGCGATAGACGGCAGTTTCGACGGCAACGCTTTGGAGCCGCTTGGAGGCGACGGGGTGAAGGGCGGCTTCAACGAGAGACTGCGCATGACCGAGACAGATCAGCCGAGCCCGCCGGAAGAACAGCTCTGGCTGGGCCCGAAGGCGCCGTCGCCCCAGCCGCTCATTCCGCCGCTGTGGGCGGCGCGCTGGCTGCTGCTGCTGATCTTTGCCGCGGCGGTGTACTTCTTCCACGGCTTCCTGGTTCCGGTGCTGGCTGCGCTGGTCATCGGCTTCGCGAGCTGGCCGCTCTACCGGCGCCTGCACCGGCGGCTGGGCAACAACCGGAACCTGTCGGCGAGTGTCGCCCTGGTGCTGATCCTCGCCTTCATCATCATCCCCATCGTCATTGCCGTCACCTTCGCGATCCGCGAGATCGGCCTGTGGGTCGCGTGGATCGTCAAGGCCAACCGCGAGGGCGCGCCGACGCCGGAGTGGATCGCCACCCTTCCCGGGATCGGCGAATGGCTGGACGAACAGTGGACGGCGCACATCGGCCATCCCGGTGCGATCAGCGAGCTGGTGCAGGTCGTCGGCGGCGACAACATCGCCAACATCTCCCGCGCCGTGCTTGCCACGGGCACGGAGCTGTTCCACCTGCTGCTGTCGCTCGTGTTCATGCTGATCGCGCTGTTCTTCGTTTACCGGAACGGCGAGTCCTTCGTCGCCCAGCTCGACCGGGTCGGCGACCGGATCCTGCCCGCCCGCTGGGGGCGGATCTCGAGGCTGGTTCCGGCGACGATCAGCGCCACCGTGATGGGCATGACGCTGATCGCCATCGGCGAGGGCGTGGTGCTGGGCATCGCCTACTGGATTGCCGGCGTACCGTCCGCGCTGACCCTCGGCGTGTTCACCGGCGTCATGGCGCTGATCCCCGGGGGCGCTCCGCTGTCGTTCACGCTGGTCTCGATCTATCTGGTCGCCAGCGGCTCGCCGCTGTCCGGGCTGGGGCTGTTCGCCTGGGGCAGCACCGAGCTGTTCATCGTGGACAAGACAATCCGGCCGAAGATCGTCGGCGGGCCGATCAAGCTCCCGTTCCTGCCGACCTTCTTCGGGCTGATCGGCGGTGTGAAGACAATGGGCTTCCTCGGCCTGTTCATCGGCCCGGTCCTGATGGCGCTGGTGGTCGCGATCTGGCGGGAGTGGGTGCGAGAGGTGGGGGCGACAGTGCCGGTTCCCGCGGAGCCGAAGGCCGCCGGCGTCCCCGCTCCAGCCGCTTCTCCAGCGGCGGCGGCCGCCAGTACCTCCATTGCCGGTTCGGGCGCGCCGCCAGCGGCGACCGCCCCCACCAACCCAGACCGCTGATCCCCGCGCGCTATACCGGCACCCAGACGCCGAGCTCGTTGATCGACATCAGCGGCTGGTAGTGGCGGAGCGCCAGGTCGGGCACCGGCTCGTCCGCCAGGTTGTCCAGGATCAGCACCTCGCCGTCGAGGAACACGGCGAGCACTGCGTGCTGCATGTTCCTCCGGCGGTCATCGACGATCACGATCCGCAGCGTCGTCACGTCGAAGCCCAGCGCCCGCAGGGTGTAGTATTTGGCGATGGCGAACGCCTCGCAGTCGCCCCGGCCGAGGTCGAGGAACTCGAACGGCGTCTCCCAGTAGTCGCCCACCCCCCAGTTGGCGAGATCGTCGACATAGTCGAGGCGGTTGAACCACCGGTTGATCGCCGCCACCTGGGCACGCCGACCGAGGCCCGATACCGACGTGATGAGCCCGGCCCACTCCCGCGCAACGCCGCAGATGCCCCGCCCGCCGGCCGCCGGGCAGGCAGCAGCCTCGTCGAACTGACTGGCGTAGCGAGCCGTCATCTCCCCGAACCTGGGATAGGCGAGTGTGCCCCGGAAGGCCACCTCCTGCGTTCCGAACGGCCCGGCGGCCAGGGCATATCCCGGGAGGAGAAGGACGAGCAGCATGGCGGCGAGGCCGCGAGGCCGCAAGGGTCGCTGCCGGATTCGGCCGGACATGGCGGGATTGCGCTCGGCGTCGGGCATGGCAGCCTCACCGGGGGCACCTGGCTTGTGAACGGTTGTAGCTGCCGTCTGCGGCGGTCGAAGAACGGCCGATCATCAGGCAGCCACACGCAAACAAACGGACGAAAAAAGATTTTCTCCCGTTCTACGGGAATAAATTTTGTTCACTTTTCCTGAATATGATCCCGTATTCATTACATCCTGTTTTTCTTTCTATTTCATGTCCCTGATTTCTATGCTCATCTTTCTGTCTTGCGTGTCTTGCCGGTCCTTGGGCGCAGTATGCGGTGATGCACCCGTCGTCAGCTGTCGTGCTATTGACGATCGGCTCCCGGCCCGCCGAAATCGGCGGCAGCGGCCGCGGGATCGCCGGCCGATCGACCACGCCATTGGCAAAGGGAGGGCGGGATGGATCTTCAGCTCAAGGGGCGGAGGGCGCTGGTGACGGGCGCCACCAAGGGAATCGGACGCCGGATCGCGGACCTGCTGGCAGAGGAGGGCTGCAACGTCGCCGTCTGCGCCCGCAACGCGCAGGAGGTCGAGGAGACGGTGAACGCGCTGTCGGCGAAGGGGGTGCGCGCCACCGGCGGCGCACTGGATGTGGCCGACGGCGATTCGCTGAAGCGCTGGGTGTCGGACGTGGCCGAGGAGCTGGGCGGCATCGACATCGTCATCCCCAACGTCAGCGCGCTGGCCATCGGCCCGGGCGAGGAGCCCTGGGTGCGGGGCTTCCAGGTGGACATGCTGCACACCGTGCGAACCGTCGAGGCGGCCATGCCGTGGCTGGAGAAGTCCGACGCCGCCGCGATCGTGGTAATCTCCAGCGTGTCCGGCCGCGAGATCGACTTCGCCTGCGGCGCCTACGGCGCCATGAAGGCCGCCCTGATCCACTACACCCAGGCGCTCGCCTACGAACTCGCGCCCAAGGGCATCCGGGCCAACTCCGTCTCGCCCGGCAACATCTACTTCAAGGGCGGGGTATGGGAGCAGATCGAGCTCGGCAACCCGGAACTGTTCGCCCGCGCGCTGTCGCTGAACCCGACCGGCCGCATGGGCAGGCCGGAGGAAATCGCCTATGCGGCCGTGATGCTGGCGAGCCCGCGGGCGAGCTTCATCACCGGCACCAACCTGGTCGCCGACGGCGCGCTGACCCGGGGCGTGCAGTTCTGACGCCCATCGTCAGCCCTGCCCGACCAGCGCCAGCCACTCCTCCTCGCTGAGCATGGTCACACCCAGCTCCGCCGCCTTCTTCGCCTTCGAGCCGGCGTCGGCGCCGACGATGACGTAATCCGTCTTCGCCGACACCGAGCCGGCCACCTTGGCGCCCAGTGCCTCCGCCCGCGCCTTGGCCTCGGAGCGGGACATGGTGACCAGCGAGCCGGTGAACACCACGGTCTTGCCCGCCACGGGTGAGGCGCCGGTGTCGGCGACGACATAGGGCTCGACGGTGATCTGCGCCTCGAGATCGCGGATCACGCCCAGATTGTGCTCCTCGGCGAAGAAGGCGCAGAGGTCGCGGGCGACGCTGGGTCCAATCTGGTCGATGTTGCACAGATCGGCATAGGCGTCGCCGACCGCCTCCGGTCGCGCGCCCTCCGGCGCCGCCGCCAGTTCCCGGCTCGCCCGGAGCATCGCATCCTGCCACGCGCCCAGGCTGCCGTAGTGGCGCGCCAGCAGGCGGGCGGTCGCCTCACCGACCTGGCGGATGCCGAGCGCGTAGATGAAGCGGTCGAGGCCGATGGTGCGACGGGCGTCGATGGCTTCGAACAGCTTGGCCGCCGAGCGGTCGCCCCAGCCGGTCCACTTCTGCAGCGGCGGATCGGCCGTCTCGTTCCACTGCCGCAGGCGGAAGATGTCGCCGGGCGTCCGGATCACGCCGCGCTCGAAGAACAGCCTGATCTGCTTTTCGCCCAGTCCCTCGATGTCGAAGGCCTCGCGGCTGACGAAGTGGCGCAGCTTCTCCACCTGCTGGAATGGACAGGCAAGCTCGCCGGAGCAGCGGGCCACCGCCCCGCCCTCCTCGCGGATCACGGGCGTGCGCAGTTCGCAGGGGCACGTGGTGGGAAAGACGTAGGGCTGTGAATCCGGCGGGCGCTTTTCCGGCACCACCGACACTACCTGCGGGATCACGTCGCCTGCCCGCTGGATCACCACATGGTCGCCGATGCGCACGTCCTTGCGCCGGATCTCGTCCTCGTTGTGCAGCGTCGCCCGGGCGACGATGACGCCGCCGACGTTCACCGGCTCCAGGTCTGCAACCGGGGTCAGCGCGCCGGTGCGCCCGACCTGGATCAGGATGCCGTTGAGGCGGGTCGTCGCCTGCTCCGCCGGGAACTTGCGCGCGATCGCCCACCGGGGTGCGCGGCTCACGGTCCCGAGCCGCTCCTGCCAGTCCAGCCGGTCCACCTTGTAGACCACGCCGTCGATGTCATAGGGCAGCGACGCGCGGTCCGCTGCCATCGCCTCGTAGAAGGCGCGCACGCTCTCCAGGTCGGGGCAGAGCTGGGCCCGGTCGTTGACCGGCAGCCCCCAGTCGCGCGCGCGCTGGAGGAACTCCGACTGGCGGCTCACGATCGGCTCGCTGACCAGGCCCCAGCCGTAGGCGAAGAAGCGCAGCGGCCGCGACCGCGTGATCTCCGGGTTGAGCTGACGGACGCTGCCCGCGGCGGCGTTGCGCGGGTTGGCGAACACCTTGCCGCCGGTCTCCTCCTGCCGCCGGTTCATCGCCAGGAAATCCTCGCGGCGCATGTAGATCTCGCCCCGGATCTCCAGCACTTCCGGGACCTTGCCGGTCAGCTGCTCGGGAATTTCGCCGATGGTGCGGACGTTGGCGGTTATGTCCTCGCCGGTGACGCCGTCGCCGCGAGTCGCCGCCTGCTCCAGCACGCCGTTGCGGTAGATGAGTGCCGCGGAGAGGCCGTCGATCTTTGGCTCTGCCAGCAGCTCCAGCGGCGCGTCCGGGTCGTCCCACAGCTCCTTCAGGAACCGGCGGACGCCGAGCACGAACTCGGCCATGTCCTCGTCACTGAAGGCGTTGGCCAGCGACAGCATCGGCCGCTCGTGGCGGACCTTGGCAAAGCCGGACGCGGGCGCCGCGCCGACCCGCCGACTCGGGCTGTCCTCGCGCACCAGGTCCGGAAACTGCTTCTCGATCGCGCGGTTGCGGCGCACCAGCGCGTCATATTCCGCGTCGCTGATCTCGGGCGCGTCCTGGCCGTGGTAGAGCGCGTCGTGGCGCGCGATCTCCTTCGCCAGCCAGGCGAGAGCTTCCTCCGCCTGCTCGCGGGTCAGGTTCCTGGCCGCAATGTCGGCGTAGGGCTGCCGGCTCACGCGGCCGCCTCCAGCAGCCGGGCCGCAGCACCCCGCGCCTCGGCGGTGATCTCCGCTCCGGAGAGCATGCGCGCGACCTCTTCCAGCCGGGCCTCGCCCTCCAGCACCTCGACCGTGGTGGTCATCCTGCCGCCGACCTCCCGCTTCAGCACCCGCCAGTGGTGGTCGCCGCGGGCGGCGACCTGCGGCGAGTGGGTCACGACCAGCACCTGCACCGACCGGGCGAGCGCGGCCAGCCGCTCACCGACCGCCGCCGCGGTGGCGCCGCCGACGCCGCTGTCGAGCTCGTCGAACACGAGGGTGCGCACGGGGCTGGCGCTGGCCAGCACGACGCTGAGCGCAAGCATGAACCGGGACAGCTCGCCGCCGGAGGCGATGCGGTTGATGGGGCCGGCCGGGGAGCCGGGGTTGGTCGCTGCCATGAAGCGGACCTCCTCCGCGCCGTCGGCGCCCCAGTGGTCCTCGTCGCGCGGGTCGAGCGCCACGGTGAACACCGCCCGCTCCAGCTTCAGCGCCGGCAGCTCGGCCATCACCCGCCGCGCCAGCGTCTCGGCCGCCTCCTGCCGCCGGTCAGTGAGGACGCGGCAGGCAGCGACGAACGCCGCCCGGCTTCGCGCGACGTCGGCCTCCAGCCGGGCCAGCGCCTCGCCCTGCTCCTCGACCTCGGCGAGCTCCGTCCGCATGCGCTCCGCGAGTGCCGCCAGCTCGTCCACGGCAACGCCGTGCTTGCGCGCCGCTGAGCGCAGGGCGTAGAGCCGGTCGTCCACCCGTTCCAGCCGGTCCGGCTCCGTCTCCAGCCGGCTGCCGAAGGCCTGCAGGCCGGTGATGGCCTCCTCGGTCTCGATCATTGCCCGGTCCAGCGCCTCGAGCGCAGGCTGCAGCCCGCCGCCGGCCTTGTCGGCGACGCGGTCGAGCCGCGCCTGCGCCGAGCGCAGCCGGTCGAGGACGCCGGGCGCAACGTCATCCCCCTCCACCAGGGCCAGAGCCTCGTTGAACGCGGAGATGATCTGCTCCTGGTGCATCAGCATCTCGCGCTCGGTCGCGAGCGCCGCCGCCTCGCCCGGCTGCGGCGCAAGTTCGACGAGCTCGGCGATCGCCGCCGCCAGGTCGGCGCGCTGCTCCGCCAGCCGTTGCGCCCGGGCGCGCCGGTCGGCCAGCGCCGCGGTGGCCGCCTTCCAGGCCGCGTGCGCCTCCGCGACGGCCGCGACCTCGGCTGCGGCGCCGGCGAACGCGTCGAGCAGGTCGCGGTGCGTCTTCGGGTCGAGAAGGCCCTGCGCCTCGAACTGGCCCTCGATCTCGACCAGCCGGTCGGCGACCGCGCGCATCAGCCGGACGTTGACGGGCGTGTCATTGATGAAGCCGCGGCTGCGGCCGTCGGCGGAGAGCACCCGGCGCAGCACCAGGCCGTCCGGATCGGCGGGAATGCCCTGCTCGTCGAGCACCGACAGCGCCGGATGCCCCGGCTCGAGGTCGAACACGGCCGTGACGCTCGCCTGCTGGGCGCCCGGCCGCACCAGGCCGGCCTCGGAGCGGCGGCCGAGGGCGAGGCCCAGCGCGTCGAGCAGGATCGACTTGCCTGCACCGGTCTCGCCGGTGAGCACGCTGAGCCCGGGGCGGCAGTCCAGGTCCAGCCGGTCGATCAGCACCACGTCGCGGATCGACAGGGACTGCAGCATCAGTGCCTAGAACAGGTCGTCGAGCCAGGAAATGCCGGTGAGGCCTGCATGGGCGTCCTCGTTGCCGGGCACATCGACACCTTCGACCAGCTCGTAGCTGTCGATGTACCAGACGCTTCCCGGGTAGTTGTAGCCGAGCACGGCCGCCACCTGCTGCGCCTCGCGGGTGAGACCGAGCGCCTGGTAGGCCTCGGCGATGCGGTGCAGCGCCTCCGGAACGTGGCTGGTGGTCTGGTACTGCTCGACGACTGTGCGGAACCGGTTGATCGCTGCCGTGTACTGGCCGCGGCGCAGGTAGAAGCGCCCGATCTCCATCTCCTTGCCAGCAAGGTGGTCGCGGGCAAGGTCGATCTTCAGGGCGGCGTCGCGGGCATAGTCTGTCCCGGGGAAGCGGGTCACGACGTCCTGCAACGCCTGCAGCGCAAGCTGGGTGATCCGCTGGTCGCGGGAGACGTCGGTGATCTGCTCGTAGTAGCTGAGCGCCTTGAGGTAATAGGCGTAGGCGGTGTCGCGGTTCCCGGGGTGGAGCTCGATGAACCGGTCCAGCGCGACGATCGCCTCGTCGTAGTCGCCCTGCTGGTAGGCGGCGAACGCCGCCATGAGCTGCGCCTTGGTGGCCCACACCGAATAGGGGTGCTGCCGGTCGACCTCCTCGAAGCCCAGCCGCGCCTCCTGGAACCGGCCCTCGGCGAGGTCATCGAGGGCGGTGTTGTAGAGGTCCTCGACCGGCCGTTCGACATAGGTTTCGCGCTCGTCGGAGCCGGAGCCGCAACCGGCCAGAACCAGAGCCGCAGCCAGCGCCGCGCCGCGCGCACAGCTGCGAAACAGGCTCGCGCGCAATCCGGCCACCCCGTCGATCATCCCCTCGTCCCTGCTGCTCTTCGCGCCGCGGGCCATCGAACCGGCCCCTCGCCCGACTCATGCCGCCGGGCCGGCGCGGCCAGACTGCGCTTATAACAGCGTCGGGAGACGGGGTACAGGGGCCGGGGACAGCCGCCGCGCCTCAGCTCGCGGCAGCGCGGCGGCGCGGCTCGCGGCGCTCGTCGAGAGCGGTCCAGCGCCAGGCGGAAGGGTCGGCGAACAGCGCGCGCAGGAGGTTGTTGTTCAGCCGGTGGCCGGGCCGCATGCCGTCGAACGCCGCGAGGAACGGCCCGCCGGCGAGATAGAGGTCCCCGATCGCGTCCAGCACCTTGTGGCGGACGAACTCGTCCTCGTAGCGCAGCCCTTCCTCGTTGAGCACCCGGTCGCCGCTGACGACGACGGCGTTCTCCATTGAGCCGCCGCGGGCAAGCCCGGACTCGATGAGCTGCACTACCTCGTGGTGAAAGCCGAAGGTCCGCGCGCGGGCGATCTCGGTGCGATAGGCGGCGGGCGCCACCGTCATCGCCGCCGTCTGCCGGCCGATCACCGCGGACTCGAACTCGATCGCGCACGTCACGCGCCATTCCTCGGCAGGCGCGAGCGACACCGTGGCGGCGCCGTCGCGGATGCGCACCGGCCGCATTACCTCGATCGCGCGCCGCGGCGCGGCCTGCTGGACGATCCCGGCGCATTCGATCAGGAACACGAAGGGCGCTGCGCTGCCGTCCATGATCGGCACTTCCGGCCCCTTCACCTCGACCACCACATTGTCGATCCCGAGGCCGGCGAAGGCCGACATCAGGTGCTCGACCGTGCAGACCTTCACCCCGTCCTCGTTGCCGAGGGTGGTGCAGAGCGTGGTCTCGACAACCCGGTCCCAGCGTGCGGGAATGACGGCGCCGCGGCCGCCGATGTCGGAGCGGCGGAAGACGATGCCCGTGTTCTCCTCCGCCGGATGCAACGTCATCGTCGCGCGCTCTCCGGAGTGGAGGCCGATGCCCGAGCAGTGAATGGCGTTCTTCAGGGTGCGCTGCCGCGAACCGTCGGTCGCGGTCGTCTCCATGGGCAGGGCCGGTGCGAACAGCGCGCCGCCCACGGGGCCGCCGGTCAGGGCGTGGGCCGCCGCCAACTGCTGAGCCGCCGAGATCGTACGTCGATCCATGATACCTGCCTGTCAGCCGTTCTGGCGCGTTGTCCTAGCTGGCGCAGTCCGGCACGGCGGCAGCGCCACGCCATGAACCTAGGCGGGCGGTCGGCGCAAAAGAAATCAATGATTGTTTCGCTTTGTTTCGTTCCCGGCCGAGCCGGCGGGCTTACAGCGGCGCGGTGGCGGCCTCCAGCCAGAGGCGGGTGTCGGGGTCGAGCTGCGGCGTGATCGCCTCACGCACCCGGGCGTGATAGCGATCCACCCACGCCCGCTCCCTGGCGTCGAGCAGCGACAGGTCGATCAGGGTGCGGTCGATGGGGACGAGCGTCAGCGTTTCGAACTCCAGCATCTCGCGCTCGGCGCCCGGCACCGGCTCCGCCTGGCGCACCGCCACCAGGTTCTCGATACGGATGCCGTAGGCGCCCGCCTTGTAGAAGCCGGGTTCGTTGGAAATGACCATGCCCGGCACCAGCGCCACCGTGTTCGGCGCCTTGGAGATCCGCTGCGGGCCCTCGTGGACGCTCAGATAGCTGCCGACGCCGTGGCCGGTGCCGTGGTCGTAATCGAGCCCCGCCTCCCACAGCGGCATCCGCGCCAGCACGTCGAGCTGCGAGCCGGTGGTCCCGGCCGGGAAACGGGCCGTGGCCAGGGCGATATGGCCCTTCAGCACCCGGGTGAAGCGGTCGCGCATCTCGTCGGTCGGCGTGCCGATCGCGACGGTGCGGGTGACGTCGGTGGTGCCGTCGAGATACTGGCCGCCGCTGTCCACCAGGTAGAGCGAACCCGGCTCGAGCGGCCGGTTGGTCGCCTCGGTCGCGTGATAGTGGACAATGGCGCCGTTGGGCCCGGCACCGGATATGGTGTCGAAACTGTAGCCGCGGAACAGGCCGCCCTCGGCGCGCAGGGACGCGAGCTTCTTCGCCGCGGTCAGCTCGTCGATGCCGCCGCCGGGAGCCTCCGCCGCAATCCATGCCAGAAAGCGCGCCATCGCCACGCCGTCGCGGCGATGGGCGGCGCGCATTCCGTCCAGCTCCACCGCCGTCTTTGCCGCCTTCGGCAGCGCGCAGGGATCCGACCCCGGCTCGGTCGCGGCACCGGCGGCGGCGAGGCGCGCGGCGATCCAGCCGGAGAGGGTCTGCGGGTCGATACGGACCTTGCGCCCCGCGAGCGCGTCGAGGGCCGCGCCGAGCTGGCTCGGCGGCGCAACCGACACGTCGTTGCCGAGATGGGCGGCGAGCTCCGGCACCGCCTTGCGCGGGTCCATGAACAGCTCCACGCGCGCATCGTCGTGCACGATGGCGAAGGACAACGGAAACGGCGTGTTGGGCACGTCGGCGCCGCGGATGTTGAGCAGCCACGCGATCGAATCCGGCGCCGACAGCACCACCGCCTGCTGGCGTGCCTGGCGCAGCTGGTCCGCCACCGCCTTGCGCTTGTCGGCAGAGGTCCGGCCGGTGAACTGCAGCGGATGCGGAACCACGGGGCTGATCGGCCGTGGCGGCTGATCGTTCCAGATTGCATCAACCGGGTTGGAATCGACCTCGACCAGCTCGGCGCCGGCGGCCCGCGCGGCCGCACGCCAGCGCTTCACCTCCGCCGCGCTGTGCAGCCACGGGTCGAGGCCGAGCCGGTCACCCGGATTCAGCACGCCCGACGCCCACTTCGGCGGCGGCGTCTCGATCAGGTGCAGCGGCTCGTAGAGCGCTGTGTCTACCTGGTCGCGCACCTGCAGCGTGTAGCGGCCATCGACGAAGATCGCGGCCCGGTCGGCGAGGACCACCGCGACTCCGGCCGAGCCGGAGAAGCCGGTCAGCCACCGCAGCCGCTCGGCCTGCAGCGGCACATACTCTCCCTGGTGCTCGTCGCCGCGCGGGACGACAAAGCCGGCGAGCCCGCGGCGGCCGAGCTCCGCCCGCAGGGCCTCCAGCCGGGCGCGCCGGTCCACGGCACAGGGCCCGCGAAGCTCCG
>CALKHQ010000095.1 GCA_937988735.1 uncultured Alphaproteobacteria bacterium | reverse complement strand
TTCATCTGCTGCCACCCGGAGCTGCCGGCGACGCAACAGATCCCGCTCGCGCTGCGCATCGTCTCCGGCATCCCGGTCCGCCAGATCGCCCGTGCCTTCCTCGTCAGCGAGGCGGCGATGGAACAGCGGATCACCCGCGCCAAGGCGCGGATCGCCAGGGCCGACGTGCCGTTCGAGGCGCCCGGGCCGGGCGAGCGCGCCGAGCGGCTGGCGACGGTGTCGGCGATGCTCTACCTGCTGTTCAACGAGGGCTACTCCGCGCCGGCCGACCCCGACCGGGCCGCCCTCTGCGACGAGGCGATCCGGCTCGCGCGCCTGCTGCTGCGGCTGTTCCCGGCCGAGCCGGAGGTCATGGGGCTCACTGCGCTGATGCTGCTGCAGCACGCCCGCACCGCCGCGCGGATCGACGCGGACGGCAACATCGTGCTCCTCGAGGACCAGGACCGCAGCCTCTGGGACAGGGCAATGATCCGGGAGGGACTGGCACTGGTGGACAAGGCCATGCGCCATCGCCGGCCCGGCCCCTACCAGGCGCAGGCCGCGATCGCGGCGCTGCATTCCCGGGCAGCCCGGCCGGAGGAGACAGACTGGGCGCAGATCGACCTGCTCTACGCCGCGCTGGAACAGATGCAGCCGTCGCCGGTGGTGACGCTGAACCGGGCCGTCGCCGTCAGCAAGCTGCGCGGCCCCGAGGCGGCGCTGGCGATGATCGAGCCGCTGGCCGAACGCCTGGACGGCTATTTCCACTTCCATGGCCTGAGGGGCGCGCTGCTGCAGCAGCTCGGCCGGGCGGACGCGGCGCGCGCGGCCTACGACCGGGCGATCGCGCTGGCCGGCACCGCCGCCGAGGCGGCGCACATCCGGATGCATCTGGACCGGCTGCAGGAGCCCGGCAGCGCGGGGCGTTGAACCGGCCGACGCGTCGTGGTCATCTGGCGCATCCGCCGCCCGATGGATCGCCTGCCGATGCACGACACCCTGCAGGGCGCTGCCGATGTGAAGCGCTTCACCGACGGCACCCACCGCGGCCGCCCGCCGGCCGAAACGGTGGCACGGCTGCTGCCGCGGCTGAAGGAATTCGGCATCACCCGCATCGCCGACGTGACCGGCCTCGACCGGGTCGGCGTTCCGGTGGTGATGGTGGTGCGGCCCAACTCGCGGTCGGTGGCCGTCTCCCAGGGCAAGGGCCTCACCCTCGACGCCGCGAAGGCCTCCGGCCTGATGGAGGCGATCGAGACCTGGCATGCGGAGCGGATCGCGCTGCCCCTGCTCCTCGGGAGCTGGCGCGACCTCGCCCGCTGCCGGCCGCTGATCGACGTCGGCCGGCTGCCGACCGTCGCCGGCAGCCGGTGGCACGAGGACCTGCCGCTGCTCTGGATCGAGGGGCGGGTGCTCGGCCCGGACGCGCCGCTGTGGGTGCCCTACGAGATGGTGCACAGCAACTACACCGTGCCCCGGCCGCCCGGCCACGGCTGTTTCCCGTCCAGCACCAACGGGCTCGCCTCCGGCAACAGCCTGCCGGAGGCGGTTTGCCACGCGCTGTGCGAGCTGATCGAGCGCGACGCGACTACCCTGTGGCACCTGCTGCCGGCGGAGGAGCGGGCGGCGACGGCGGTCGCGCTCGACAGCATCGACGACCCCGCCTGCCGCCGGGTCGTCGGCCTGTTCGAGGCGGCGGGGCTGGCGGTAAGCGTGTGGGAGACGACCACCGACATCCGGGTGCCCGCCTTCTTCGTCCTGGTCACGGAGGACGGCGCGGAGCACGGCCACATGGGCGCCGGCGCCGGATGCCACCCCAGCCGGGGCATCGCGCTGCTGCGGGCGCTGACCGAGGCGGCGCAGACGCGCACCACCTACATCGCCGGCTCGCGCGACGACATCACGGCGGCGGAGTACCGGCCGGAGGCGATCGCCGCCAAGTACCGCTTCGCCCGCGAGGTGCGCGGCACCGCGCCGCCGGAGCGGGACTTCCAGGCCGCGCCCGGCTGGGAGGCGGCGAGCTTCGGCGAAGACCTGGAGCGGCTGCTGGAACGGCTGGCGGCGGCGGGCTGCGGACCGGCGCTGGCGGTCGACCTGACCCGGCCGGAGCTGGCCGCCGACCTGGCGGTGGTGCGCGCGGTGGTCGGCGGGCTGGAGGCGCCGCACGACGACGCCGACTGGCGCCCCGGCCCGCGGGCGCGGGCGCTGCGGGGGAGGGGAGGGGGACGGTCGTCGTCTTTGCCGGCCCCCGCCGGCCGCGACTGGGACTGGCGGCCGCCGGCGGCGCAGGGGGACGTCTACCGCGCCGCCCTCGGCCGGCCGCGTGCGATCGCCTTCATCGACGGCTTCTTCCACGGGGTTCCCGCGGTCTGGCACAAGGAAATCCTGTGGGCGCTGGCGCAGGGCATCCACGTCCTCGGCGCCTCGAGCATGGGGGCGCTGCGCGCCGCCGAGCTTGCCGACTTCGGGATGCGCGGCGTCGGGCGGATCTTCCGCGACTTCCGCGACGGCGTCCTCACCGACGATGACGAGGTTGCGGTGCTGCACGCCCCGGGAGAGCTGGGCTGGACGCCCCTGTCGGAGGCGATGGTCAACATCCGGGCGACGCTCGCGCGCGCCGTCGCCGAGGCGGTGCTGCCGCCGGCGTCGGCCGACGCGGTCGTGGCGACGGCGAAGCGGACCTTCTATCAGCAGCGCGACTGGCCCGCGGTTATCGACGCGGCGCCGATTCACGCCCGGGAGCGGGCGGCGCTGCGCGACTGGCTGCCGGCGGGCCGCGTGGACCTGAAGCGGGCGGACGCGGCGGAGCTGCTGGAAACGGTTGCGGCCTTCATTGCCGGGGATCCGCCGCCGCTGCGCGTGGACTGGCGCCTGGAGCGGACCGACCTGTGGGAGGCGGTGGTCGCCTCTGCGCCTGTCGACGAGGCGGGCGCGCGGGTGCTGGACGAACTCCGGCTCGATCCGGACCGCTTTGCCGCGGTGCGGCGGCGGGCGCTGGCCCGGCTGGTGGCAACGCGGGCCGCCGGCGACGTCGCGCCAGCCGACCTCCGCGCTGCGGAAACCGCCTTCCGCGCGGCGCGCGGCCTCTACGACCGCGGCGCACTCGACCGCTGGTGCGCGGCGGCGGGTCTCGACCCGGCGGGCTTTCGCCGCCTGATGGCGGAGGAAGCCGCGCTGGAGGCGATGCTGGCGGAGGAGGGTCCGGCGCTGGCCGCGGCGATGCTGAGCGAGCTCCGGGCCGACGGCGGCTGGCCGGCGCTCAGCGCGCGGGCGCGGGACAAGCAGGCGCTGGCAGCGCCCGGCGGGCCGGCGCAGCAGCCGCTTTACCCGCTGGCCCAGTGGTTCTTCGAGGAGCGGCTGGGCCGCGAGGTGCCGGAAGACCTGGACCTGTTCGCGCGCAGATTGGGTCTGCCCGGGCGTGATGCGCTTGCCCGCATACTCGCGCGTGAGTTATCATATTATTTGTCGTTGCCTGGGGGGCAGGACAAACCATCACGAGAACAACCCCTCGGCGGCAAGCCCGCCACGTGACAGCGCGCCCAGGGGGAGCGATGTCGGCCAGATCGGTATCGGCGCCACGGGATGCGGGTGGCACCCGCTTCCTGCTGTTCCCGCAGCCGCCCTTCCTTCCCGGCTTCGAGGACGGGGAGGTGGTGGAGGTTTCGCCGCCGGCAGGAACGGTCGGCCCGGGCCCGTCCGACGACCGCATGTACGCCGTCTACCCCGTCGACAAGCGCCTGACCTACGGCACCCGCATCGGGCCGCGCGGCGAAAAGTACCGGCCGCCCTGGCGCGGGCCCGCATATCCGCCGGCCCTGCCGGGCCCCGGCGGCCACTTCGACCACCTCGAGCCGGGAACGCCGGAGTTCGAGCAGGCGCATCTCTACGGGGCCGCCCGCTTCGTTCTCGACGTGTGGGAGGGCTATTTCGGCGAGCGGATCGACTGGCATTTCGGCGGGCTCTACGAGCGCATGGAGCTCGTCATCATGCCCCGCTTCAACAATGCCACCATGGGTTACGGCTTCCTCGAGATCGGCGGGTACCGCCTCACCGACGGCGCCTACTGGCCGTTCAGCCTGAACTTCGACGTCATCGGCCACGAGATCGGCCACAGCATCATCTATCCGATCGTCGGCCTGCCCCACCCGCGGATCCTGCACCAGGACTACTACGGCTTCCACGAGGCGGCCGCCGACCTGGTGGGCCTGATCGCCTCGCTGCACTTCGACAGCGTGATCGGTCGGGTGATGGAGCAGACCCGCGGCAACCTCTACGCGCTCAACGAGCTCAACCGGTTCGGCGAGCTGACCGGCCACCACCAGATCCGGATCGCCTCCAACACCGCCTCGCTGATCGATTTCGTCCGCGGCTGGGAGGACGAGCACGATCTCGGCCAGCCGCTGACCGGCGCGGTGTTCGACATCCTGGTCGACGTGTTCCACGAGTTCATGGTCGAGCGCGGCGTGATCGGCATGCACGTGGAGGAGCTGTCGGACGCGCTGGAGGAGGATCCGGACTACCACCGCGTGATGCAGGGCCTGTTCGACGATGCCTATGCGCAGGACCCGGTCGGCATGACCGAGGCGCTGCTGGAGGCGCGCGACATCGTCGGCCTCTGCCTCGCCGCCGCTTTCCGGATGCTGACGCCCGACCTCAGCTACCGCGACGTGGGCGAGGCCCTGCTCGCTGCCGAGGAGCAGGTCACCGGCGGCAAGTGGCACGGGATCGTGTGGGAAAACCTCGCCCGCCGCGGGATATTCCACGTGCCGGTCGGGCCGCGGCTGAAGCCGCCGGACGAGGACAGCCACATGGTCTCGCCGCGAACGGAGGTGCCGATGGCCCCGACGGGCCGGCGAGGGCGAGGCTGGCACAGGAGGAGAATGGGCGCATAGCCGGTTCTCTGACTTCGATTTATTACGGGAGACATAGATGCCTAGCGCCAAAAATTACAGGGAAACCCTTTTGTCCTCGTCGGCGGTACTTCTTTACGGACGCGTAATGACTGATCTTGTGATCGGCAAGCCCGAGGGTGAACGGGCAGCGAGGAAAGGCGGAAACAGGCTGCTGGAGAACGTCATTCGAGATCCCGAGGCGCGCCTGGCGCGGATCTACGGGTTCGCCTATCAGGGCCGGTATTACGATCTTCCGGTTCCGGCCATCTTTGTTGTCCACGGGGATGGCGAAGACCCCGAAGATCCGCGACCGGTCGAACAGGGCGGCAATGCCTATGTCGCCGGCGGTCCTGCGCACGTGGAAAAGGGGGGTGTTGCCTTCCACGGCGCAAATTTTGCGCCGGACATCAAGGTCTGGTCCTACGACCAGTCCGACTTTTCCCTCCGGCTGGACCTGAGTTCTGGTATGCTGTCCGACATCCTGCTTGCTCCGGAGCTTGATCGCGACGACCCGGATCCGCTGTTCGGAGGAGGCAAGGTCGGCGGCGGGAAGGTCGGCGGCGGAAAGGTCGGGGGAGGCAAGGTTGGTGGCGGCAAGGTAGGGTGAGTTCCGGTCAGGAAGCCGCCTTCATCCGGTAGCGGGGCCGGCGCGCGGCGCCGTCGCCCATCCGCGGATTTGTGCGACTGATGGAACACCAGGACAGCGAGCTGCGGGCGATCCTGGTTGCGGACGTGGAGGGCTATGCCCGCCTCATGTCCGCGAACGAGGAGGAAGCCCATCGGCTGACGTTCCGTTGCCTGGGCGTGTTCCGCTCGCTTGCCCAGCAGCACAACGGAACGCTGGTCAAGACCACCGGCGATGGCGTGGTGCTGGAGTTTTCCAGCGCCACCCGCGCCGTCCGATACGGGCTTGCCGTCCAGCACCGGATCGGCGAGGTCACCGCCGACGTGCCCGAGGACCGGCGGCCGCGCTTCCGCATCGGCGTCCACCTCGGCGAGATCATCCACCAGGGCGGCGACATCTACGGCCACAGCGTGAACGTCGCCGCGCGGATCGAGAGCTACGCCGAGCCCGGCGGCATCTGCGTGACGCAGATCGTCTACGACCTCGTCCGCCAGAAGCTGCCGATCGGCTTCGAATGCCTGGGCGAGCGGCGGCTGAAGAACGTGCCGGACCCGGTGGTGATCTACCGCGTCCGGCCGACGGCGGACGCCGCGATCCGGGCGCCATCGGTGCGGCGCTACGAAACGCCGCTCGCCCTTCCCGACCGGCCCTCGATCGCCGTCCTTCCCTTCGACAACCGCAGCGCCTCGCCCGACACCGGCTTCCTCAGCGACGGCATCACCGAGGACATCATCTCCAACCTGTGCAAGTTCGAGGAGCTGTTCGTCGTCGCCCGCAACAGCTCGTTCATGTTCAAGAACGAGCAGGTGTCGCCGGCCACCGTCGCGCGCGAGCTGGGCGTCCGCTACGTGCTGGAGGGAACGGTCCGCGTCGCCGGCTCCCGGGTGCGGATCGGGGCGCGGCTGACCGACGCGCCGACGGCCCAGGCGATCTGGGCGCAGAATTACGACCGCGACTTTTCTGAAATCTTCGACATCCAGGACGATGTGGCAAAAGTCATAGTGTCCACGATCTCGTCCCGCGTAAGGTTGGCCGAGGCTGACCGGAGGAACTGGATGAGTTCGCCCAACCTGAATGCCTACAGCGAGCTGCTGCACGGGCGCGAACTCATGCTGCGCTACACGGCCGAGGACAACGAGCAGGCGCGGCGCCATTTCCAGGCGGCCCTGGAATACGATCCGACCTATTCGCCGGCCTGCGCGGCCATGGCGCGAAGCTACAACTACGAATGGCAGTTTTCCTGGGGCGACGAGCCGGAGCTCGCGATCGACCGGGCGGTGGAATGGGCGGAGAAGGCGGTCAGCTACGACCGCTCCAGCGCGCGGGCCCGGTCCGAGCTCGGCTTCAGCCTGCTGTTCAAGAAGCAGCTCAAGGCGTCGCTGTCGGAGTTCCGCAAGGCGCGCGAACTCAACCCCAACGACGCCGACATCATGGCCGAGATGTCGGACGCCTTGACCTACAACGGCGAGATGAACGAGGCGGTCGCCCTGCTCAAGCAGGCGATGCGGCTCAACCCCTATTTCCCGGACACCTACCTCTGGTACCTGGCCGACGCCTATTTCGCGCTTCGCCAGTACGAGGACACGATCGAGACCCTGCAGCGGATGACCAACCCGGTCATCGGCTCGCGGCTGCTCGCCGCCAGCTACGCCTACCTCGGCCAGGAGGATGCCGCCCGCACCCACGCCGCGATCGTGCTGAAGAACCAGCCGGACTTCTCGATCAACGAGTGGGTGAACAAGCAGCCCGAGATCAACCCGGCCGAAACCCTGCATTTCGCCGAGGGCTTGCGCAAGGCCGGCCTGCCGGACTGAGAACCGCCATATGCAGCGCGAGGAGCCGCCCCCTTTTCCCGGCACCGGGGAGGGTTGGGGACGGGCTCCCTCAGAGCCGCAAGGCGCCCATGCTGAAGAGCGGACGCCGGGGCGGGGCGGCCTCGCGGGGGCGAAGGTGGGCGAGCCATCGGCGCTCGGCAGCTGCAAGACCGCGGGTGATCAGGAACACCAGCAGCATGTAGAGCACGGCGGCGGTGACGAAGCCCTCGTAGGCGACGTAGTAGCGCCCGTTCAGCCAGCGCCCGGCGCCGAGGATGTCCTGAAGCGTGATCACGCTCGCCACCGCCGAGCCGTGCAGCATGAAGATGACCTCGTTGCCGTAGGCGGGCAGCGCGCGGCGGAGCGCGCTGGGCAGCACGATCCGGCGCATCACCTGGCCTCGGGTCATGCCGCAGGCGCGGGCGGCCTCTATCTCGCCGCGCGGCGTCGCGACGATGGCGCCGCGAAACAGCTCGGTGGTGTAGGCGGCGCTGTTGAGCGTGAAGGCGATCAGCGCGCACCACCACGCCTGGGAGAGCACCGGCCGCCACAGCACGCCCTCGCGGACGAAGGCGAACTGGCTGAGCCCGTAGTAGATCAGATAGACCTGCACCAGCAGCGGCGTGCCGCGGAACAGGTAGGTGAAGCACCACACCGGCAAGTTGGCGAGCGGATGGCCGTAGGCGCGGATCAGCGCCAGCGGGGCCGACAGCAGGGCCGCCAGCGCCAGCGACAGCGCGGTCAGCTCCACAGTTGTCCACAGTCCGTAGAGGAAGCGGTCGTAGTGGGCGAAGATCAGGCCGAAGTCGAGCGGCGCGATTTCGTCGAGGAAGGCGAGCAGCCCGTCGCTCCAGCTCATGCGCCGCGCACCGCGACCCGCGCGCCGTGGTGGCCCCAGCGACGCTCGACCCAGCGGAGCGCCAGCTCGGACGCCGCCGTCAGCACCAGATAGGCGACCAGCACCACGAAGATGAAGGTGAACGGCTGGCGCACCGCCCGGCCTGCCGCATAGGCGTTGTAGACGAGGTCCTCGACACCGACGATGGAAACCAGCGCCGTCGCCTTGATCTGCACCAGCCAGGTGTTGGTGAATCCGGGCAGCGCATGGTGCAGCACCTGCGGCAGGACGATGCGGCGGAACAGCAGCAGCCGCCCCATGCCGCAGGCGCGGCCGGCCTCGATCTGGCCCGCGGGCACCGCCAGATAGGCGCCGCGGAACACCTCTGTCAGATAGGCGCCGTAGATCACGCCGATGGCGACCATGCCGGAGGCGAAGGCGTCCACCTCGACCGTGCGCGCGCCGAGCCAGCGCGCCACCATGGTCACCAGTGACTGGCCGCCGAAGTAGAGGAGCAGCAGCAGCACCAGCTCCGGCACGCCGCGGATCAGCGTCGTGTAGGCACCGGCGAGCCAGCGGGCGAAGGCACTGTGCGAGAGCCTGGCCGTCGCACCGGCGATGCCCATGAGGACCGCCAGCGCCAGCGAGCCGAGCGCGAGCTGCAGGGTTACCAGCGCGCCCTCGACAAGCAGGCCGCGATATTCGATCAGCGCGTCCATCGGCCCACGCGGCTCACCGGCATGTCCTCACCTGCGCGTGTAGGCGCGATTCTGCTTCCCCGGCGCCTGCCTCCCTTGCGGCCGCAGCGGGAGAAGGGCCGGCGCGAACGCCGGCCCATGCCGCGCGCTCACTCCTCGCCGTAGATGTCGAAGTCGAAGTACTTGTCGTTGATCTGCGCGTAGATGCCGTTCTCGCGGATGGCGAGGATCGCAGCGCTGAACGCGTCCCGCAGCTCCTCCTCGCCCTTGCGCACGGCAATGCCCGCGCCCTCGCCGTGGCATTCGATGTCGGACTGCGGCTCGCCCAGGATCGCGAAGCCCTCGCCGGCTTCGGTCTCCAGGAAGCCCTCGATGGCCGAGATCATGTCGGAGAGCTGCGCGTCGAGCCGGCCGGCGGCGAGATCCTGGTAGACCTCCTCCTGGGTCGGGTACAGCACGACCTCCGCGTCGGGGAAGTAGGTTTCCACGTAGCACTGCTGGATCGTCGCGCGCTGCACGCCGATGCGCGCCCCGGCAAGCCCCTCCGGCGTGACCTCCAGCGCGGAGTCCGCCAGGGCCACGAAGGCGCTCGGCACGTTGTAGTACTTGATGCTGAAGTCGACGAGCTGCTTGCGTTCCTCGGTGATCGACATCGAGGCGACGATGGCGTCGAAGCGGCCCGCCACCAGAGCCGGGATCATGCCGTCCCAGTCCTGCTCCACCAGCTCGCACTCGCGGTCCATCTCGGCGCACAGTGCCATCGCGATGTCGATGTCGAAGCCGACGATGCTGCCGTCCGGCTCCTTCCACGAATAGGGCGGGTATGCGCCCTCGACGCCGATGCGGAGCACATCGTCCTGTGCCTGCGCTGCCGTTCCCGCGGCCAGCGCCACCACCGCCGATGCGAGGATGATCCGAATGTTCCGTCCCGCCACGACCAGGTCTCCCGTCCTGAAGGCTCCGGGTTCTCGCGCCCCGGCTCGCGCCGCAACCGCTGCGGCGTCGGCGGAGCCTAGCGCCTCGCGCGGGGGGTGTGGAAGGGGATTGGGAGGGAGGCGCGGAACGTGCGGGATCGGGTGCAGGGCTCTGACGCGGCCGCGGTGCGCCCGGAAGGTGGCATCGGAGACCTGCAGCCGGTTCGGGACGCCGGGGCCTTCCAGCCGGTCCCCGCGCCGCCGTCAGTGGCGCACCCGGGCGAGGAACCGCGCCAGGCGCTCCGACTTCGGCGCATCGAACACCGCCGCCGGCGGGCCCTCTTCCTCGATCACGCCCTGGTGCAGGAAGACGACGCGGGAAGAGACGCCGCGGGCGAAGCCCATCTCGTGGGTGACGATCAGCATGGTGCGGCCCTCGGCAGCGAGCGCCGCAATCACGTCCAGCACCTCGCCGACCAGCTCCGGATCCAGCGCGGAGGTGGGCTCGTCGAACAGCATCACTTCCGGCTCCATCGCCAGCGCGCGGGCGATGGCGGCACGCTGCTGCTGGCCGCCGGAGAGGTGCGCCGGATAGTAGTCGCGGCGGTCGGAGAGGCCTACCTTGCGCAGCAGCTCCTCCGCCCGCGCGACCGCCTCCGCCCGCGAGAGTCCCAGAACGTGGATCGGCCCCTCGATGACGTTGCCGAGCACGGTCATGTGCGACCACAGGTTGAAGCTCTGGAACACCATCCCGACCCGGCGTCGCAGTCGCGCCACCTGGCCCGCGTTCGCCGGCACCAGCCGGCCGTGGCGGGTGCGCTTCATCGCAATCACCTCGCCGCCCACGGTGATGGTGCCCTCGCTCGGCATCTCCAGCAGGTTGATGCAGCGCAGGAAGGTGCTCTTGCCCGAGCCCGAGGCGCCGATGATCGCGATGACGTCGCCCCTGGCCGCGGACAGCGAGATGCCGCGCAGCACCTCCACCGTGCCGAAACGCTTGTGAAGGTCGGTCACCGCCACTGCCGCGGGCGGGGTCGTGGTCGGCGGTGCTGCGGTCACGGGCGACCGGGCCTCCCTGTTCTTCCGGTTCCGCTGCAGTTTAGGCAGAGTCGCCCGCCGCGCGCCAAGCCTCGTGTCGGCTGCGTGACGGGAGCGGCGCGCACTGCGTCAGGCGGCGCGCTTCACCAGGCGGGCGATGTAGAAGCCGTCGAGGTGGCCGCGCTCCGGCCACATCGAGGGGAGGGTCATCACGTCGCCTTCGGCGGTGACCGCAGTCTCCAGCCCCGGCAACTCCTCGGGCCGGACGGGATCGCGGGCGATCGCACCGCTGCGGGCAAGCAGGGCCGCGATCCGCTGCGGGCCCTCCTCCGGCTGCAGCGAGCAGACGGCATAGACGAGACGCCCGCCGGGGGCGAGCAGGCTCGCCGCATGGGCGAGCAGGCGGTCCTGTACCGGCGTCATCCGGCGCGGGTCGTCCGGCGTCTTCAGCCGGGCGACGTCGGGGTGGCGGCGCAGCGTTCCGGTGGCGGAACAGGGCGCATCGAGCAGGATTGCGTCCGGCCGTGTGGGGGGATCATAGGCGGCGGCATCGGCAACCGCGACCTCGGCCGCAAGATGCAGCCGGGCGAGGTTCTCGCCGAGGAGCGCGGCGCGGCGCGGCTCGATCTCGACCGCCGTCACCCGCGCGCCGGCGGCGGCGAGCTGGGCGGTCTTGCCGCCGGGGGCGGCGCAGAGGTCGAGCACGACGGTTCCGGGAGCCGGCGCCAGCAGCCGGGCCGGCAGCGCCGCCGCGGCATCCTGCACCCACCAGGCGCCGTCCGCATAGCCGGGCAGCGCCGTGATGTCGCCGGCACGCGACAGCCGCACCGAGCCCGTCGGCAGCAGCTCGCCGCCCAGCGTCTCTGCCCACGCCGCCGCATCGTCCCGGACCGAGAGGTCGAGCGGGGGCTCCTCCAGGTGGGCCAGCCCGATCGCGCGCGCCACCGGGGCGCCATGCGCGTCGGTCCACGCCTGCAGCAGCCAGTCTGGCGTGTTGAGCACGGCCGCCTCCTCGGCCGCGATCGACGGCAGGCC
>CALKHQ010000094.1 GCA_937988735.1 uncultured Alphaproteobacteria bacterium | reverse complement strand
TTCCACGCGCAGGGCGTGCCGGTGTTCGACTACGGCAACAACATCCGGCAGATGGCGAAGGAGGAAGGGGTCGGGGACGCCTTCGCATTCCCCGGGTTCGTGCCGGCCTACATCCGGCCGCTGTTCTGCCGCGGCATCGGGCCGTTCCGCTGGGTCGCGCTCTCCGGCGACCCGGAGGACATCGCCCGCACCGACGCGAAGGTGAAGGAGCTGATTCCCGACAACCCGCACCTCCACAACTGGCTGGACATGGCGGCGCGGCGGATCGCCTTCCAGGGCCTGCCGGCGCGGATCTGCTGGGTCGGCCTCGGCGACCGGCACCGGCTGGGGCTCGCGTTCAACGCCATGGTCGCCTCCGGCGAGCTCAGGGCGCCGGTCGTGATCGGCCGCGACCATCTCGACTCCGGCTCCGTCGCCAGCCCCAACCGCGAAACGGAGGGCATGCGCGACGGCTCGGACGCGGTTTCCGACTGGCCGCTGCTCAACGCGCTGGTCAACTGTGCCAGCGGGGCGACCTGGGTCTCGATCCACCACGGCGGCGGGGTCGGCATGGGCTTCAGCCAGCATGCCGGCATGGTCATCGTCTGCGACGGCACGGAGGCGGCGGCGCGGCGGATCGGGCGCGTGCTGTGGAACGACCCCGCGACCGGGGTCATCCGCCACGCCGACGCCGGCTACGAGGAGGCCATCGCCTGCGCTCGCGAGCACGGCCTCAAGCGACCGCTCTGACCGGTGGGGCTACCGCCCGAGCACGATCAGCAGCGCGAGCGGCGCCGCCGCCAGGGCGGCCGCGGCGAGGCGCACCAGTGGAGGGCGCTGCCGGCGTCCGGCCGGCGGCTGCAGCAGGGCGCGGGGCGCCGGCATGGCGGCAAGCGCGGTGACGAGGGCGGCGTCGAGAACGTGCATCGGATGCTCCGTGATGTGGGCCGGAGAGCGGCCCGGGCATCCGGTGATCGAACGGGGCATGGCGAAATCGACAGGGCCGCGCCGGGAACGCACCGCGGCGCGCGGGCGTTGCTGATGGCATGATCACGGAAGAGACAGTGCGCACCGTCGCCTCGCTGCTGGTCCTCAGCCACCGGCTCGATGCACCGCGCGTCGCGGCCGACATCGTGATGGCGCTCGAGGGCGACGCGGAGTTGCAGCAGGACTGGCAGCGCGTCGCGCGCCGGGTGTGGCGCACGCTCCACCGCCGGCGCTGAGCGCCCCAGCTGGGCCGCGGTCAGACAGCCGCGTGAGACAGCGTCAGCGTCAGATAGCGCACCGTCTTCGCGCCGCCATGGATGGCGGCGCTCCCCGCCTCCCTGAATCCCAGCGCCGCGTGGAAGGCGTCCGAGGCCGGGTTCGGCGGGTCGCTGTTGACCTCGCAGCAGATCAGGTGCTGCCCCGTGGCCGCCGCAGCCGCGAACAGGCCGGCGTAGAGCGCGCGGGCCAGCCCGCGGCCGCGGGCCTCCGGCGCCACCGCGATGCGGTCCACATAGACGAAGCGCGGATAGCGGCTGCGGAACCAGAGGTAGTTCGGGCTGTCGTAGTCTGCCGTCTCGTCGAAGGCGATGAGGAACGCGGTTGCGTCGCCGATCACGCGGGCGTGGAAGGCCTGCGCCAGCAGATGCTCGAGCCGCGCGCGGTCGAGCAGCGACAGCTCCCTGGCATGGGCGTTGTTCAGTGCGAGCAGCGCCGGAAGCGCATCCGCGCCGACCGGCCGGATCATTGCGACGCCGTCCGCTCTTCCCGCCCTATTCCGCGTGCTGCTGGACCGGCTCGCCCAGCCGTGCCTCCACCGAGCGTGCGGCCCGGCGCCGGTCACGGAAGCGGGCGAACTGCTGGTCGGCGATGACGCCGATCAGGATCACCGTTCCCATCACCGCGAAGTTCAGCGACGACGGAATGCCGAGCAGGTTGACCAGGTTCTGCAGCACCTGCAGCAGGATCACGCCCAGCACCACGCCGACGATTGACCCCTCGCCGCCGCGCAGCGAGCAGCCGCCAAGCACCGCGGCCGCGATGGCATAGAGCTCGTAGAAGTTGCCGTGGCTGGAGGGCGAGATCGACCGTGTGTACATGGCGAAGAAGATCGCCGACAGCGCGGTCAGCCCGGAGCAGATCACATAGGCGCCGATGATGACGCGGCCGGACCGGACGCCGGAATAGCGCGCCGCCTCCTCGTTCTTGCCCACCGCGAACAGGTGGCGGCCGAACACCGAGCGGTGCAGCACCACCCAGGCGATGACCGCGACGACGAGGAACACGATCACGCTGTGCGGCACGCCGTAGGTGCGGCCCACCGTCAGCCACTCCAGGTCGGGAAAGCTCTGGCCGTAGACGAAGCCCGCGGTAGCGTCGGCGGTGTAGAAGCGGGCGATGCCACGGTAGACCAGCAGCCCGCACAGGGTCACGACGAACGGCTGCAGGCCCATGCGGACGATCAGCAGCCCGTGGACCGCGCCCATCACCAGGCCGACGGCGATCATCAGCAGGATTGCCAGCGGCCAGGCGACGCCCTGCACGCCGACCAGATCGACGAACAGCACCCCCAGCAGCGCGATGACCGACCCGACCGAAAGGTCGATGCCGGCGGTGATGATGACGAAGGCCTGAGCGATGGCGAACAGGCCGAACAGGCCGATCAGGTTGGCCGTGTTGCCGAGGTTCACCCCGGACAGGAACAGCGGGTTGATGACCGTGACGACCGCGCCGACGACCAGGATCAGGATGAACAGCCCGAGCTCTTTCTTGTGCATGGTCTCAAGCAGGCTCCAGCTCGCGGCCGACGGCGAGCGTCAGCACATTGTGCTCCGAAAAGGCCTCGCGTACGAGTTCGCCGGCAATCCGCCCGCGGTGCATGACCGCGATGCGGTCGCTGACCCCGATCACCTCCTCCATGTCGCTGGAGATCATCAGGATGGCGACGCCATGGTCGGCGAGGCCGCGCATCAGGCGGTAGATCTCGGTCTTGGCGCCGACGTCGATGCCGCGCGTCGGCTCGTCGAAGATCACCGCCTTCGGCTCCATCGCCAGCCACTTGGCGAGGACGATCTTCTGCTGGTTGCCGCCGGAAAGCTCGGTGGCGAGCCGCCCCACGTCCGGCGTCTTGATCGCGAGCCGCCGGCGCTGGTCCTCGGCCAGCGCCCGCTCCCGCTCCGCGCCGACCAGGCCGAAGCGGGCCAGGCTGCCGAGCGACGGCAGCGCGATGTTGGCGGCGATCGAGAATTCGAGGATCAGGCCCGACTGCTTGCGGTCCTCGGGCACCAGGAACAGCCCGGCCGCGATGGCGTCCTCGGGGCCGTGGCGGACGAGCCTGCGGCCGGCGAGCGTGATCGCGCCGCCTGCCGCCGGGTCGATGCCGAAGGCGGCGCGGGCAAGCTCGGTGCGGCCGGCGCCGACCAGCCCGGCGAGCCCCAGGATCTCGCCTGCGCAGACGTCCAGCGTCACCTCGACGTCGGGGTGCGCGGTCGTGCGCAGTCGCTCGAAGCGCAGCACCGGCTCGCCGCGCGGGCGCGCCGGCGGCTGGTAAAGGGTCTTGAGATCGCGGCCGATCATCAGCCGGATCATGGCATCGTGGGTGATCTCGCCCTTCGCCAGCCGGCCGGCGACGCGGCCGTCGCGCAGCACCACCACGCGGTCGGCGCACTGCTCGACCTCGTTGAGGCGATGGCTGATGAAGATGACGGCGATGCCGTCGCGCTTCAGCGCCTCGATGACCGAGAGCAGCCGCGCGGTCTCGGAGAGGGTGAGGCTGGAGGTGGGCTCGTCCATGATGACGACCCGCGCATCCAGCGACAGCGCCTTGGCGATCTCGAGAAGCTGCCGCTCGGCCAGCGACAGCCGGAGCACCGGCGTGTCCGGGCGGAACGTCGCGCCCAGCCGGTCGAGGATCGGCTGGACGGCGCGCGCCATGGCGGCGTTGTCCAACAGCCGCAGCGGGCCCTTGCGCATCTCCCGACCGAGGAACACGTTGGCCGCCACGTCCAGGTTGTCGAACAGGTTGAGCTCCTGGTGGACGAAGGCGATGCCGGCGGCCATCGACTGCTGCACCGTCAGCGCCGGATATTCGACGCCGGCGATGCGGATCCGGCCGGCGGTCGGCGCGACGACCCCGCCCAGCACCTTCATCAGCGTGGACTTGCCCGCCCCGTTCTCGCCGATCAGCCCAACCACCTCGCCGGGGGCGAGCGAGAAGGAGACGTCGTCGAGGGCGACGACGCCCGGATAGACCTTGGTGATGCCGGAAAGCTCGAGCAGCGGCGCGGCGGTGTCCATCGCCGTCATCGCCCGCCTCCGCCGGCGTCGCGCCCGGGCCTGGCCCGGGCATCCACGTCTGCCCCGCCGCACCGCAGCGCTGCCCCGGCCGGTTTCGCCGGTGCCCCTGACGGAACGGCGTGGTGAATCCGACGCCCCGGCGCGTGAGTGCCCGGAGCAGGCCCGGGCATGGCGGCCGGGGCGAAGGCGGGTCGCGTCGTCATCGGTCCGCTTCGCAGGCAGGGCGCCGGCGCGGGTGGCCCCGCGCCGGCGCGTGTGACGTCGGGCTTACTGCACGCCGGCGATGCGCGCGGTGAGCTCCGCCTGGAACTCGTCCACGTTGGACTGATCGATGATCTTGGTCGGCACGATGATCAGGCCGTCCTCGGGGATCATCGAACGGTCGCCCTCGAGGTAGGCGGCCATCAGCTTCATGCCCTGATAGCCCCACTCGTAGGGCTGCTGCACCACCGTGCCGGCGAAGTGGCCGTCGCGGACGGCGCCAAGGGTGATCGGGTCCTCGTCGAAGGCGATGACGGTAATCTCGCCCAGCTTGCCGGCAGCCTGCAGCGCCTCGTAGATCGTCGGCGGGTTGTACGAGTAGAAGCCGACCATGCAGTTGATCTCGGGCATGCCGGCCAGCACGTCATCGACGTTGGAGCGGGCGCGGGCGAAATCGACGTCGTCGCCGCGCACGTCCACCAGCTCGATGCCCGAGCCCTCGACCGCCTGGCGGAAGCCGGCGATTCGCTCGACCGCGTTGTCGGCGCCGAGGAAGCCGACGAAGCCCATGCACTTGCCGCCCTCCGGCAGCGCCTTCAGCGCGATCTGCCCGGCCTGGACGCCGGCGTCGGTGTTCGACGAGCCGATGTAGGCGATGCGGTCGCTCTCCGGCGCGTCGGAGTCGGTGGTGAACAGCGGCACCTGCGCGGCGATGCGGTTGAAGGCGTCGATCGAGGTCTTGGGATCGACCGACGAGATCATGATCGCGTCCACGCCGGCGGCGACCAGGTCATCCATCAGCGCGTTCTGCAGCGCCGCCGTGCCCTGCGCGGGATAGCGGAACTGGAGATCATAGCCCGGCAGCTCCGCCTGGGCCGCCTGCACGCCCGCCTCGGCGAGCTTCCAGAAGTCCGAGGCGGCGTTGACCACGAAGGCCAGCGACGGCTTGTCCTGCGCACCGGCGGGCAGTGCGGACAGGGACAGCGCGAGCGCGGCCGCGCCGAGCATGTAGGTCGCTTTCATTTTCCTTCCTCCCGGTGACCGTTGCCGCCCAGCGGCCCGGTCGATGATTTGTCACATGAATCCGGAGCTACCCGGCAGTAACGCCCGGCACACCGTGGCATGCCGGCGCCGCTTTGGTGCAGCGGCCGCATTATTCATCATACCAAAACCCGTCCGCAAGGTTTTGTTGCGGACAATTCGCGGCTCAGTCACCGCTGCCGTAGGGCCGGGTGATCACCTCCAGCAGATGGCCGTCCGGGTCCTCGAAATAGACGCCGCGACCGCCGTCGTTGCGGTTGACCCGACCCGGCATCGTCCGGCCCGGATCCGCCCAGTGCGCTATCCCCTGCGCACGGATGCGGCCGTACACGGCGTCGAATGTGGCCTCGTCGACGAGGAAGGCGTAGTGCTGCGGCGCGATCCCGCCCTGCCGCTCCAGGAAGTCGAGCGATACGTCGTTGTCGAGCGTCACGACCAGGAACGGCCCGAACCGCGTCGGCGCCGGCCGGCCGAGGATCTCCGCCAGGAACCCGGCCGACCGCGCCCGGTCGCGGCACCAGACGATCGTGTGGTTGAGCCCGACGGCCATGGCGCGTTCCTCCGCTCAGGGACAGTCCACCGTAGGGGCTCAACCATGGTCGAGGTCAAGCAGTCTCACCGCTGGTCACGTCCGGCCTTGTGCCGGCGTCTCCCGCCGGTGCGCCCTCCCGGGGAGATGCCGAAATGGCGCCCGGCCATGGCGGTGCGGGCGACAAGACGGACCCTGCGTCGCCGCGGGACCTACCGCCCCGTCGCCGCCATCAGTTCCGCGACCAGTTCGTCCGTCGCGGCCTGGCGGCAGTAGCCGCGGAAGGCGGCGAGCGCGTTTTCGTGGCGCTCGCGGGTGTCGGTGGTGCAGGCGTCGGTGGCGCAGATCATGCGAAAGCCGCGGTCGGCGCCGTCGCGGATGGTGTGATCGACGCACTGGTCGGTGAGGAAGCCGGTCACGATGACCGTGTCCAGCCCGATGTTGCGCAGCACGTATTCGAATACCGTGGAGTTGAACAGGCTGGACGACGTCTTCGGCAGCACGATCTCGTCCGGCGCCGGGGCGACCTCGTCGCAGACCTCGGTCTCGCGGCTGCCGGGCGGAAAGTGGAAGCCGGTCTGCTTGTAGTCGAGGCTGCGGTCGCGGCCGTCGCGGGTGAGGCTGGCGATGACGGTGAAGATCACTTCGGCCCCGGCAGTGCGCGCCGCCTCCTGCAGCCGGCGCATGTTCGGGACCGCCACCGTCGCCGCGGAGTGGTGGAACCAGGGGCGGGTCGCGGCGGCGCCGGGATGGAAGATCCCCTTCTGCACGTCGATCAGCAGCAGCGCCGTGCGCGCCGGGTCCACGGGCGCGCTCCGCCCCGGCGGCTCGATTCTGGGCATGGTCAGCCGGCCTCCCGCCCGCCGACCTCGAACCGCACCTCGGCCCGCAGCAGCACGCGGGCGAGCCGCTCCGCCCAGGCTTCGGCGGCGGCGGGGCCGGTCAGATGGTCCTGGCGCATCTCGAACTCGACGTAGGGGAGCCCCCTGCCCTCGCCGTGGACCGGGATCGAGTAATCGTTCTCCATGTCCACCGAATAGGGCTGGTTCTCGCCGACCTTGAGGTCCGGCTCCGATGCCAGCTCCTCGAGGATCAGGCGGCTGAGCCGCGCATCGTGCGACCAGCAGAGCCCGATGTCCCACGGCCGCTCCACCGGCCGCTGGCGCAGTTCGGGCGTGAAGCTGTGCACGCTGACGAGGAGCGTCCGCTGCCCGGCCGCGGCGCGCGCATCGAGAACGGACGCGATCCGTGCGTGGTAGGGCGCGTGGAACGTCTCCAGCCGCTGCTGGCGGGCGGCGGCGTCGAGGCCCTGGTTGCCGGGGACCACCGTGCCGTCGGAGACCTCGGCGATGGAATCGCGCGCCGACGGCTTGCGGTTGCAGTCGATGACCAGCCGCGAATAGCGCTGAAAGACCAGCGGCGCCCCCAGACGCTCCGCCAGCCGCTCGGCCACCGCCAGCGCGCCGATGTCCCAGCCGATGTGGCGGGCGAGCTCCTCCTCCGGCAGGCCGAGGCCGGCGAGCGCGGCAGGCACGCGGTTGCCGGCGTGGTCGCAGATCACGACGAAGGGCGACGGCCCGTCGCGGTCAACGAAGCCGACCGGGTCCGGCTCGCCCTCGGCCAGCAGCCGGCCGCGTGCGGGGGTGCCTTCGGAACCAGCCATCTCAGTAAGCCTCGGCATAGAGGCGGTAGAGGTCCTCTGCGGAGAAGCCGGCCGCCATCTCCGCCTCGCCGCGCTTGTGCATGAGGTAGGCCTCCGCCAGCGCCGGCCCGAGCCAGCCCAGCGCGATCTCGTCGCCGGCGAGTGCGTCCAGCGCCTCGTCCAGGGTCCGCGGCAGGTCGAGGATACCGAGCGCGCGACGGCGTTCCTCGCTCATCTCGCCCGGGTCGCCGTCCAGCACCGGCGGCGTGGGCAGCCGGTCCTTCACCCCCTGCAGCCCGGCGTAGACCAGCATGCCGAGCTGGAGATAGGGGCTGGCCGCGGCGTCGGCGGCCCGGTACTCGAGGTTGAAGCGCGGCCCGGGGTCGAGGTCGGGCGCCTCCGGCGTCGGGCAGATGCGCAGCAGCGCCTCGCGGTCGCGAAGCCCGAGCTGGCCCCAGTAGGCCGACCAGCTGTGCGGCCGCAGGCGGTGGTAGGAGACGACGCTCGGCGCCGTCACCGCGCACAGCGCGCGGACATGGCGGAGAATGCCGGCGGCAAAGGCGCCGGCCTTCTGCGAGAGCCCGCCGGGGCCGCCGGGGTCGTGGCCGACGGGGCGGCCGTCGGTATCGAGCAGGCTGAAATGGATGTGGACGCCGTTGCCGACCGCACCGGGCTCGATGACCGGGGCGAAGCTGGCGCGGAAGCCGTGGCGGTGGGCGACGGCGCGGCAGATCTCGCGCAGCTTCACCGCCCGGTCGGCGGCCTCCAGCCCGCGGGCGGGCGCCACGGTCACCTCGTACTGGCGCGAGCCGTACTCGGGCAGGAAGGTGTCGGGCTCGAGCCCGTTGGCGCGCAGCGCGCCGATGAAGTCGCCGACGAAGGGCTCGATCCCGCGCAGGCTGCCGAGCCCGTAGGAATCGCCGGAGCGGGCCTCGGCGCCGAACAGGTGGAACTCGTGCTCGAAGGCGGCGTAGAGCAGCAGCCCCGCCTCCTCCCTCAGCGCGTCGAGGGCGCGCCGCGCGAAGGCGCGCGGGCAGCAGGCCCAGGGCTGCTCGTCGAGGGTGAGGATGTCGCCGAGGAAGAAGTGCTCGGCCGGATGGCCGTCGCCGAGATCGACCCGCACCTCGCCCTCCGGCGCCGGCCGCAGGTAGAGATCGCCGCGCGGGCCGAACGGCGTCACCGGAATGCGGTTGAAGCAGTTGATCATGATGTTGGTGGGCGTCCAGCCGACGCCCAGGCGCCGGCGGCGATCCAGGTCGCGGGCGGGGAAGCCCTTGCCCCGCACCTGTCCGGCAATGTCCGAACAGCAGACCAGAATCAGCTCTTCGCGTTCGATCGTCACGGTGCCTCCACCCCGGGGTTGCGTCGCGGCACGGACGCCGGGCCGGCGCGGCGACGGCCGGCCCGGCGCGCGCGTCACTCGGGACGCCAGATGGTCTCGACGCGGAACTCGCCGCCCTGCACCGAGATGACCGAGACCGGCTTCGGCGGCACCATGTTCTCGCGGGTGTAGGAGATGGTGCCGGTGACGCCCGGATAGTCGCGCGTCGCGGCCAGCGCATCGCGGATCGCGGCCGGGTCGGCACTGCCGGCATTCTCGATCGCGCTGGCGATCAGGCCGATCGCGTCATAGCCCAGCGGCGCGAAGGAATTCTCCGGCGCCACGCCGAACTTCGCGGTGTAGGCGTCGATGAACTCCTGCACCTCCGGCCGGTCGTCGGCGAGATAGGTGTGGGTGGAGAAGTAGACGTCGTTGGCGAGCTCGGGCCCGGGGACCTCGGCCACCAGCGGGGTGTCGAAGCCGTCGCCGGAGACGATCGGCATGGTGATGCCCTTCTCGCGGATCTGGCGCACCGAAAGCCCGGCCTCGCTGGGAATGGCGGAGATGAAGATCGCGTCCGGCGCCGGATCGACCTCCTGCAGGCGGGTGATCTGGGCGGAGAAGTCGGTGTCGCCCATCATGAAGAAGTCCTCGGCGATGATCTCGCCGCCGCGGGCCTGGAACCGCTCCGTGAAGAAGGCGGTCAGCGCGCGGGTGAAGTCCATCGAGTTGTCCGTCCAGACATAGACCCGGCGCAGCCCGAGCGTGTCGTAGACGTAGTCGGCGATGGCGTAGGACTGGTCGTCGTCACCGAAGGCGGTCATGAACATGTACTCGCCCACCCAGGTCGGCAGCATCGGGTGGGTCGCGCCGGAAGTGACGAAGGGAATGCCCGCTTCCTGGAAGGTCGGCGCCGCGGCCATGACGAAGGTGGTGTCGGACTGGCCGAAGCCGGCGACCACGCCGGCGGACACCGCCTCCTGCGCCGCGGTCGCGGTGACCTGCTGGTCGGTGCGGGTGTCGAACACCACCAGCTCCAGCGGGCGGCCGAGCACGCCGCCGGCGGCGTTGATCTGCTCGACGTGCAGCTCCGCCCCGCGCAGCGACGGGCCGTCGAGGGACGAGAGGCCGCCGGTCAGCGCATAGAGGGCGGCGACCCGGATCGGCTCCTGGTCCTGTGCCGTGCCCGGGCCGGCCAGGGCGGCGGACAGCGCCACGGCGGCCGCCGTGGCGAGCAGGCCTTGCAGTCTCATCGCGGATTCTCCTGTGCTTCGGGTTGCGGGAGATCTCCTGCGCCGGGGGACGGGGCAGCGGCGGGGCGCAGGAAACGGGGTTCGGCGCTGCCGAAGAAGCCGTGCGGGCGGAGAAGGAGGGTCGCGATCAGCAGGACCGCGACCAGGATCGGCACCAGGCCGTAGACCGCGAGCGCCTGCTCCAGCGGCCGGAGGAACTCCGCCGCAAGCGTGATGACGATGGCGGCGAGCGCCGCGCCGACCAGGCTGCCGCTGCCGCCGATCACGACCATCACCACCAGCATGAAGGCGAGCATGATGCCGAAGGAGCCGGGGGTGAGGTTGGTGAGCAGATGCGCCCACAGCGCGCCGGCGGCCCCGGCGAAGAAGGCGCCGAGGGCGAAGGCGGCGAGCCGGGCACGGGCGCGGTTCACCCCCATGCAGGCGGCGGCCATCTCGTTCTCGCGCACCGCCATCAGGCTGCGACCGACCGAGGAGTGCTTCAGCCGCCAGCAGACCAGCAGGGTGACGGCGAGCCAGCCCAGCACCCACCACAGGTCGGTGTGGCGCGGGATGCCGTTGAGGCCAAGCGCGCCGCGGGTGAGCCCGTCTGCATTGTTCACCACCACCCGCAGGATGATGATGAGCCCAAGCGTGGCGACGGCGAGATAGTGGCCGCGCAGCCGCAGCACGGGGAAGCCGGCGACGAGCGCCACCACCGTCGCCGCCAGCGCGCCGGCCAGCGTTGCCGGGAACAGCGGCCATTCCACGTCCGCCAGCCATTCCGGCAGCGCCGGCAACATGAAGCCCTTGCGGCTCGCCGGGAAGGTGAGGATCGCCGACACGTAGCCGCCGACCAGCATGAAGGCGGGGTGCCCGAGGGAGAACAGCCCGGTGAGCCCGTTGGAGAAGCTGAGGCTCACCGCGAGCATGGCGTAGATGCCGGCGAAGCCGACCACGGTGCGGCCGAAGCCGGAGAGTTCGGCTTCGGCGAACCAGACGAAGCCGGCGAGAGTGACCGCGATCGCGCCCCAGGCGAGGTGATGGTTGCCGAGGCTCATGCCCGCTCCTCCGCCGCCCGGCCGAGCAGGCCGTTGGGCAGCACCAGCAGGATCAGGATCAGCAGCCCGAAGACGAAGGCGTCGCGGTAGGCGCCGTATTCCGGCGGCAGCAGGCCGACGAACAGCACCTCGGCAAGACCGAGGACATAGCCGCCCATCACCGCACCGGCGAGGCTGCCGACGCCGCCGATGACGGCGGCGACGAAGGCCTTCAGGCCGGGGACGAGGCCCATCAGCGGGTCGATCTGCCCGGCGCGGCCGGCCCACAGCACGCCAGCGATGGCGGCGAGCGCGCCGCCTGTGGCGAAGGCGGTGGCAATCGCCCGGTTCAGCCGGATGCCCATGAGCTGGGCCGCCATCGGGTTCTCCGCCGCCGCCCGCATCGCCACCCCCATGCGGGTGCCGCGCACCAGCGCCACCAGCGCGAGCAGGATGACGACGGTGAGGCAGACCGTCACCGCCTCCAGCACCGTCATCCGCGCGCCGAGCACGTCGATGTTCGCCCGCAGCCAGTCCGGCAGGTTGAACGGCCGCGGCTGGCCGGT
>CALKHQ010000093.1 GCA_937988735.1 uncultured Alphaproteobacteria bacterium | reverse complement strand
TGCCGAGGGGATGCCCCAGCGCGATCGCGCCGCCGTTGGGATTCACGTGCTCGGCGTCGTCCGGCAGCCCGAGATCGCGCATCACGGCCAGCGCCTGCGACGCGAAGGCCTCGTTCAGCTCGATCACGTCCACGTCGGCAAGGCGGACGCCCGTGCGCTCCAGCAGCTTGCGCGACGCCGGCGCCGGCCCGAAGCCCATGATCCGCGGCGGCACGCCCGCCGTCGCCATCGCGACCACCCGCGCCCGGGGGACCAGCCCGTGGCGTGCGGCCGCCCGCTCGCTCGCCAGGATCAGCGCCGCGGCGCCGTCGTTGACGCCCGACGCGTTGCCGGCGGTGACGGTGCCGCCTGCGCGGAACGGGGTCGGCAGCTTCGCCAGCGCCTCCAGCGTCGTGTCCGGTCGCGGGTGCTCGTCGGCCGCGACCACCACCGGGTCGCCCTTCCGCTGCGGGATCGTCACCGGCGCGATCTCGCGCGCAAGCCTTCCATTCGCCAACGCCCTGCCCGCCCGCTGCTGGGAGCGCAGCGCGAAGGCATCCTGGTCGGTGCGGCTGACCTGGAACTCCTCCGCCACGTTCTCGCCGGTCTCGGGCATCGAATCGACGCCGTAGCGCTCCTTCATCAGCCGGTTTACGAAGCGCCAGCCGATGGTGGTGTCGAAGATCTCGGCAGTGCGGGCGAAGGCCGTCTCCGCCTTGGGCATCACGAAGGGCGCGCGCGACATGCTCTCGACGCCGCCCGCGACCATTAGCTCGGCCTCGCCCGCGCGGATGGCGCGCGCCGCCGTCCCCACCGCGTCCAGCCCCGAGCCGCACAGCCGGTTGACCGTGCTGCCGGTCACTCCGGGCGGCATCCCCGCGAGCAGCAGCGCCATGCGCGCGACGTTGCGGTTGTCCTCCCCCGCCTGGTTGGCGCAGCCGAGGATGACGTCGTCCACGGCCGCCCAGTCCACCGCGGCGTTCCGCTCCATCAGCGCGCGCAGCACATGGGCGGCGAGGTCGTCGGGCCGCACGCCGGCGAGCGCCCCGCCGTAACGCCCGATTGGTGTGCGGACGGCGTCGCAGATGAAGGCGTCGGTCATGCCTGTTGCTCCTTCTCGACGATCAGGCGGCGCCTGACCGGAAACAGCTCCACGCCCGCGCGCTCGGCGACCAGCCCCCACAGGCCCTGTGGTGCGGCGAGCATCACGGCGACGGCAAGCAGGCCGAGCACGATGAGGTAGATGGCGCCGAGGTCGGCAAGGAATGCGCGCAGCACGAAGAAGACGATGGTGCCGACGATCGGCCCCTCGATCCGGCCGACCCCGCCGATGACGACGATGAAGATGACGTAGGCCGTCCAGTCCACGACACTGAACGCGGCGTCCGGCGAGATGCGCAGCTTGGAGAGAAAGACCAGCGCGCCGACCATGCCGGTAACGAAGGCGGCGGCAATGTAGACCAGCCAGCGCGTGCGCGCATTGTCGATGCCGACGCTCTCCGCGGCCGGCTCGGAGTCGCGGATGGCGGTAAGCGCCAGCCCGTGGCGCGTGCGGAGCAGGCCGTAGACCAGGCCCGTCGCCCCCACCGCCAGCGCCAGCGCGCACCAGTAGATCAGCGCATCGCGCCCGCCGGCGTCCTCCGCGATCCCGCGCACCACATCGGCGGGCAGGCTCATCCCCGAGCCGCCGCCGAGCGCCGACACCTGGGCGAAGGAAAGCATGTAGACCTCCGCCACCACCCAGGTGCCGATGGCGAAGTAGGCGGCGCGCAGGCGAAACACCAGGGCTGCGGTCGGGATCGCGAACAGGGCGGCGGCCAGCCCGGCGAGCGGGATGCAGACCAGCGGGTTGAGGCCGAGGAAGATGCCGCCGACGAACAGCGCATAGCCGCCGAGGCCGAGGAAAGCCTGCTGGCCGACGGAGACGAGGCCGGCATAGCCCGCGAGCAGGTTCCACATCTGCGCCAGCGCCAGCATCGAGCCGATCTCGACCGCGAGCCGCATGTCGCCGCGCCCGAGCCACCACGGGCCGGCGGCAAGGCCGGCGAGCAGGACCAGCAGCACGACACCGCCTGCGCGGCTGGTACGGGTTGCGGTGACAACGGTGAAGCGGTTCGCCATCTCAGTCCCTCAGCCGCGGGAACAGGCCCTGCGGCCGCACCGCCAGCACGGCAAGAAAGGCGATGTGCCCGGCCAGGATCTGCACGCCCGGATGGATCTGGGCGCCGATCGCCTGGGCGACGCCGAGGATGATGCCGCCGGCGAGCGTGCCCCACAGGCTGCCCAGCCCGCCGATGATGACGGCCTCGAAGGCGAACAGCAGCCGGGCGGGGCCGATGGTCGGCGTGAAGTTGGTGCGGATCGCCATCAGGATGCCGGCGACGGCGCACACGGCGAGGGCCAGCGCCATCGCCAGCGCGAACACGTGGCGGTGGTTCACCCCCATCAGCCGCGCCACCGCCGGGTTGTCGGAGGTGGCGCGGAAGATGCGGCCGATCTTCGTGCGGTAGAACACGAGCTGCAGCCCGCCGATCACCGCGACCGCGAGCAGCAGCACGATCAGCGGCAGCCAGCCGATGGAGATGCCGCCGGCGAGCTCGATGCTCGCCGTCTCCAGGGCGCCCGCCTGCAGGCGGCGGGTGTCGGCGGAGAAGGTCTCGAGCAGCACGTTCTGGATCACGATCGACAGGCCGAAGGTGACGAGGAGCGGCGGCAGGATGTCGCCGCCGAGGGTGAGGTTGAGCAGTCCGCGCTGCAGGCCGTATCCGAGCAGCGCCATCGCCGGGACCACGATCACGAGAGTCACCAGCGGATGCAGCCCCAGCCCCTCGACCACCGCCACGCCCAGGAAGGCCGCGAGCACGATCAGGTCGCCGTGGGCGAGGTTCACCAGCCGCATCACGCCGAAGATCAGCGACAGCCCGGTCGCGAACAGCGCAAACAGCCCGCCCAGCATCACCCCCTGGACGACGGCGTTGACCCACTCCATCAGTGGGCCCTCCACGATCCACCTCTCCCCCCGCGGGAGAGGTCGACGCGCGCGGCGCGGCGGGTGGGGGGGTGCGGCTCAGCACGATGGGCTTCGTGCACGCCCGGACAAGAAACCTCCGTGCCCTCGAACCATGCCGGGACGGACCGACAGCGCCACCCCCTCGCCCACCCGCCGGCGAGGCGCTGACGGGCCCCTCCCTCTCCCGCAAGGGGAGAGGGGTGGCCAAGGCGCGCCATGTCGATCCTCCTCATCGCCTCACATCCCGAAATAGGCCTGGGTGATCTGGTCGAGGGTGAGGTCGGCGGGGCGGCCGGAAAGGGACACGTGGCCTTCCTGGAAGCAGTAGACACGGTCGGCGACAGCCATCGCCTGGCGGATGTCCTGCTCCACCACCAGCACCGCGGTTCCCCCGGCGCGGATCGCGGGGACGGCGGCGTAGATGTCGCGGATGACGATGGGGGCGAGGCCGAGGCTGATCTCGTCGCACAGCAGCAGCCGCGGGTTCGCCATCAGCGCGCGCCCGATCGCCACCATCTGCTGCTGGCCGCCGGAGAGCGCGGTGCCCGGCGCCGAGCGCCGCTCGCGCAGCACCGGGAACAGCTCGTAGACGGTCTGCAGCGTCCAGTGGCCGGTGCGGCCGACGCAGGCGCCCATCAGCAGGTTCTCCTCGACCGTCAGCGAGGGGAACAGCTGGCGGCCCTCCGGCACCAGCGCGATGCCGCGGCGGACGATGTGGTGCGGGGCCTCGCCGCCGATCGGCCGGCCGTCGTAGACGACCGCGTCCGGCGCCGCCGCGAGCTGCCCGGTGACCGCCTTGAGGAAGGTGGACTTGCCGGCACCGTTGGCGCCGATGATCGCCACCGTCTCCCCCGCCGCGATGTCCAGGTCGATGCCGAACAGCGCCTGGAAGTCGCCGTAGCGGGCAGTGAGGCCGCGGACTGCAAGCAGGCTCATTCCGCCGCCAGCCCCATGTAGACCTCGCGCACCTTCGGGTCGGCCATCACGCGGCGCGGCTCGCCCTCGGCCAGAAGCTGGCCGAAGTTGATGACGACCAGCCGGTCAACCACCGACAGCAGCGCGTGCACCACATGCTCGATCCAGATGATCGAAACCCCCTCGTCGCGAATGGCGGTGATCGTCTTGACCAGTGCATGGCATTCGGCCTCGGTGAGGCCGCCGGCGATCTCGTCGAGCAGCAGCGCCCGCGGCCGGGTGGCGAGCGCGCGGGCGAGCTCCAGCCGCTTGCGCTCAAGGAGCGTCAGCCGGCCGGCAGGGACGTTGGCCTTGGCGAGCAGCCCGGTGCGCTCCAGCACGGCGGCGCAGTGACCGTGGACGGCGCGCTCGGGCTCGCCGGCGCCGAAGGCGGCGGCGACCAGCAGGTTCTCGAACACGGTCATCTTCGCGAAGGGGTGGGGGATCTGGTAGCTGCGCCCGATCCCCATCCGGCAGCGGCTGTGCGGCGACAGCCGGGTGATGTCGCGCCCGTCGAACCAGATCCGGCCGGAGTCCGGCCGGAGGCCGCCGGTGATCAGGTTGAACATGGTGGACTTGCCGGCCCCGTTCGGCCCGAGCACCCCCACCGCCTCGCCCTCGGCGAGGTGCAGGTCGAGCCCGTCGGCGACGGTGAGCGCACCGAAGCGCTTGGTCACGCCCTCGAGCCGGATCAGCATGACGGATCCGCCGCCGGTTCGTCGGCCTCCATGGCCGGGACGAGCCGGCAGCCGCCGCGCCCGGCCGCGAGCCGGGCATCCACGCCTGCGCGTCGGCAGGCCAACGGCGGGGATGGTCGGTACGCGTCCGACCACGACGGGCTGGGAGTGTCTTCGAGCACGGTGTCAGAGCCCGGTGCGGCGAGCCGGCCACGGCCGGGCAGGCCCGGCCGCGGCGTGCCCCGGAGCGGGCGTCCTCACGATCAGCCGATCGCCTCCATCTCGCCGCCGACCGGGATCTCCGGCGCGGTCTCGTTGGAGGTGATGACGATGTCGTAGCGGTGCTTGCCACCCTCGGTGAGCCGCCACTGGCCGCCGACGAGCGGGGTCTTGGCGACGTTGGGGACGGGGCCGGCGGTCCAGTCGAGCGGGCCGACGATGGTGTCGGCCTTGAGCCCCGCCACCGCGGCGACCAGCGCCTCGGGATCGCCGGGGCCTCCGGCCGCCTGCAGCGCGGCGACCGCCACCTCGAACAGCGCGTGGACGAAGCCGATGGGCTGGGTCCACTGCTTGCCGGTCTCCTCCTCGAAGGCAGCGGCGAGCTCGGCCGCGGTCTGGCCGGTCAGCGAGGAGCCGAAGGGGTGGCTCGGCGTCCACCACACCTCGGAGGAGAGGTTGTGGCCCTGGTCGCCCAGCGCCTCCACCGCCACCGGGAACAGGATCGCCTTGCCGACCGACGCCACCTTCGGCGTGAAGCCCTGCTGCTTCGCCTGGGTCCAGAAGGTGGTGAAGTCGGGCGGGATCATCACGCCGGTGATGACCTCGCAGCCGGCGTCCTTGAACGCGGCGATGTACGAGGAGAAGTCGTCGGTGAGGTTCTGGTAGCGGCCGGGATCGGTGAGCGTGTAGCCCTGCGCGGTCAGCACCGGGGGGAAGCCGATCTCCGGGTCACCCCAGGCGTTGCCGTCGCCGTCGTTGGGGAACAGGCCGCCGACCTGCCTGTTGGTCTCCACCTTGTTCCACATGTTGGTGAAGACGGCGATGACGTCCTCCAGCCCCCAGAAGAAGTGATAGGTGTACTGGAACGGCACCTCCGGGTTGCCGCCGCGGGTGAAGAACCACGGCTGCCACGGCGCCACCGTGGAGATGCAGGGCACCCCGTTCAGCTCGCACTGGTCGGAGACGGGGTTGGTGGTCTCCGGCGTCGAGGCGACCAGCATCAGGTCGACCTCGTCGTCAAGGATCAGCTCCGCCGCGACCTCAGCCGCGCGGTTGGGGTTGGACTGGCTGTCCTTGTCGATGATCTCCACCGCATAGGTCGACTCGCCGATGGTGAGGCCGTCGGCGAGCAGCGCCCGCATCTGGCCGAGGACAAAGCTGTCCGCCTCGCCGAACGGCGCCAGCGGGCCGGTCTGCGGACTGACGTAGCCGATGCGGATGGTCCCGTCCTGCGCCCGCGCCGGCCGCGGCAACCGGGTCGCCAGCGCCATGCCGCCGCCCACCACG
>CALKHQ010000092.1 GCA_937988735.1 uncultured Alphaproteobacteria bacterium | reverse complement strand
TCGCGACCCCGCTGATCCTCGGCCCCCTCGGCGAGCTGATCTGCGAGCGCGCCGGCGTGCTCAACCTCGGCATCGAGGGCATCTTCACCGTCGGCGCGATGGTCGGCTGGCTGGCGGTCTACTACGGCGCCGACCTCTGGGTCGGGGTCGGCTGTGCGGCGCTGGTCGGCGTCGTGTTCGGGCTGCTCCATGGCTGGCTGACCGTGCCGCTGGCGCTGTCCCAGCACGTGTCCGGCATCGGCGTCACCCTGGCGGCGACCAGCCTCGCCTACTTCACCTATCGGATGATCCTGCCCGACGTGACGACGCCGCCGCGGATCGAGGCGTTCCAGCCGATCCTGAACGTGGACCCGGCCCAGCTCGACCCGGTCTGGCGCTGGCTGGAGGTGCTGGACCAGACGCCCCTCACCTATCTCGCCTTCATCGCCGTGGCAGTGGTGGCCTATGTGCTCTACCGCACCCCGCTCGGGCTCGCCGTGCGGGCGGTGGGCGAGAACCCGGCAGCCGCCGAATCCCAGGGCATCGACGTCACCTGGGTGCGGATGGACGCGGTGATGGCGGGCAGCGCGCTGATGGCGGTGGGCGGCGCCTACCTCACGATGTCGCAGTTCAACGCCTTCTTCTTCCAGATGGTCGCCGGCCGCGGCTGGATCTGCATCGCGCTGGTGGTGTTCGCCTCGTGGCGGCCCGGCAAGGCGCTGCTGGGCGCCCTCCTGTTCGGCGCCTTCGACGCCTTCCAGGTCCGCCTGCAGCAGATCGTGCCGGACGTGCCCTACCAGCTGTTCCTGATGCTGCCCTACGTGCTCAGCATCGTCGCGCTGATCGCCATGTCGCGCCGCGCCGGCTATCCGCAGGCGCTGCTGCAGCCCTACCGCAAGGGGGAGCGCTAGCTGCCGTGGCGCGGGCGCAGGCAGATCACGTTGGGCACGTAGCGTGGCTTCGTGACGCCGTACAGCCGCTCCTCCGCCCGCAGGTAGAGATTGGCGCTGGAGCCGCCGTCGAGGTTGATCGCCCGCTCGATGACGGCGCCGTCCGGAAAGCGCACCGCAGCCAGCCAGTCGGCGAAGCCGGCGAGCGTCGGCCCGCGGCCCATGCCGGTGCCGGTCTCGGTGAACACCCCGGCCAGCACCAGGTCGCCGCCGCCGGTGAGCCCGAACGCGACCCGGTTCCATCCCGACGCGCGGTCGGCGATGCCGTCGTTGGCGTTGCCGTTCACCAGGATCGGCTTGGACTGCAGCGCCTCGCGGGCGCCGGCGGCAACCGGGTCCGGCTCGTTCCAGTAGCGGATCCCGGTCGTGCCGTCGGCATCCACGACGATGATCCCGCCGACCTGCCACGGGGTTCGCGGGACGAGCACCGCGCCATCGGAGACGACGAGGCCCAGCGGATGGAACGAGCCGTCGCCGGCCTCCCCGAAATAGCCGCCGATGATGATGGCAGGCGACTCCGGGCAGAGCTCGTCGGCGAACAGCGTCGGGATCGCGGCTTCGCGGTCCACGGGCACCACGTCGGCCTCCCATGTCGCTGTCGGCGCGCGCACCAGCACTGCCGTGAGCACGCCGTTGGTGGCGGCGCAGGTGGCAACCGGGCCGTCGGCGCAGGAGAGTTCCAGCAGCGGCTCGGCCGCCATGGCCGGCGGTGCGAAGGCGAGACAGGCAAGCAATGTCCTCGGGCTCATGGCACCTCCCGCACGATCGGCAGCCTGCGACGGCCGCGGCTCGAGGACCACGTCATAGGCGAACGCACAGCACGGGGAAAAGCGCGATGGATCTGATCTTCCGCAACGCCAACCTGAGCGACGGCCGCTCCGGCTTCGACGTCGGCATCGAGAACGGCCGCATCGTCGCCATCGCGCCACGCATCGATGCCCAGGCGCGGGAGGAGATCGACGCCACAGGCTGCCTGCTCACGCCGCCCTTCGTCGATCCGCATTTCCACATGGATGCGACGCTGACCCTCGGCATGCCGCGGATGAACCGCTCCGGCACGCTGCTGGAAGGCATCGCGCTGTGGGGCGAACTCAAGCCGCTGCTGACGGTGGAGGCGGTGGCGCAGCGGGCGCTCGACTACTGCCGGCTCGCCGTAGGCCGCGGGCTCCTCGCCATCCGCACGCACGTCGATGTCTGTGACGACCGCCTGCTGGCGGTGGAGGCGCTGCTGGAGGTGCGGCGCAAGGTGAGGGACGTGATCGACCTGCAGCTCGTCGCCTTCCCGCAGGACGGCCTCTACCGCTCGCCCAACGCCGAACGGAACCTGCTGCGCGCCCTCGACATGGGCGTGGACGTCGTCGGCGGGATCCCGCACTTCGAGCGGACGATGGAGGACGGCCGCCGCTCCGTGGCGCGCCTGTGCGAGATCGCGGCCGAGCGCGGACTCCTCGTCGACATGCACTGCGACGAGACCGACGACCCCAACTCGCGCCACATCGAGACGCTGGCCTACGAGACCCAGCGACTGGGGCTGCAGGGGCGGACGAACGGCTCGCACCTGACCTCGATGCATTCGATGGACAACTACTACGTCTCGAAGCTGATCCCGCTGATCGCCGAGGCGCAGGTGTCCGCGATCGCCAACCCGCTGATCAACATCACCATCCAGGGCCGGCACGACACCTATCCCAAGCGCCGGGGCATGACCCGCGTGCCGGAGCTGATGGCGGCCGGCGTCACCGTCGCCTTCGGGCAGGACTGCTGCATGGACCCGTGGTACCCGCTGGGCAACGCGGACATGCTGACCGTCGCCCACATGGGGCTGCACGTCGCGCAGATGACCGGAACGGCCGAGATCGACGCCTGCTTCGATGCCGTGACGGCAAACGCGGCGCGGATCCTTCACCTGGAGGACTACGGCCTCGCCGAGGGCAAGGCGGCCGACCTGGTGCTGCTGCAGGCGACGGACCGGTTCCACGCCATCCGCACCAACCCGGCCCGGCTCGTCGTCCTGCGCCGCGGCCGGATCGTCGCCCGCACGCCGAAGATGGAGACGCAGGTCGAGGTGAGCTTCTGACGCCTCAGGCGGCGGCGTCGTGCGCCCCGAACAGCTTCGCGGCGGGGGCGGGGCGCCCGATGAAATAACCCTGGGCGACGTCACAGCCGAGGTCGCCCAGGATGCGCATCGTTTCGGCCGTCTCCACCCCTTCGGCCACCACCTGCATGTTCAGGCAGTGGGCGAGATCGACGATGGTGCGCGTCAGCAGCACGCAGTCCTCGTCGCTGTCGAGGTCGGTGACGAAGGAGCGGTCAATCTTGATCTCGCTGAACGGGATCTGGCGCAGCTTGACCAGCGAGGAATGGCCGGTGCCGAAGTCATCGATCGACAGCATCACGTCCTTGAGTCGGAGCTGGGTCAGCACGTCGAGCGCGGTGATCACGTCCTCCATCACCCCGGTCTCGGTGACCTCCAGCTTCAGCCTGTCGCCGCTGACGCCGTAGCGGTTGAGGGTGGACAGCACCATGGTGGAGAAGCTGCTGTCCGCCAGCCGCTTCGCCGGCACGTTCACCGACATGGTCAGGTCGTGCAGGCCGCGGTCGTGCCACGCCTTGAGCTGGGCGAGCGACTCCTCCAGCACCCAGTCGGTCAGCGGGTTGATCAGCCCCGAGGATTCCGCGAGCGGCAGGAACTCGCCCGGCGGCAGCAGGCCGCGCACCGGATGGCGCCAGCGGACGAGCGCCTCGACTCCGATGGTGTTGCCCGTGCCGATCCCGACCTGCCGCTGGTAGTGCAGGTCGAACTCGCGGTTGCGGAAGGCGCGGTGCAGCTCGCGGAGCGCCACCTCGCCGGTGATGGCGAGCGGCTGCTGGTCCACCGCGAGCAGGGCCTGCTCGAGCTGCTGCGTGTCGAAGGGCTTGGCGAGGCCGCCGACGATGTTGAGGCCGTATTCGCGGCCGATGGCCTCGACCGACCGGCGCAGGCGCGTATCGACGCCGCTGACGAGAAGGATCGCGGACCGGCACTTCAGCTCGGCGAGACGCCGGAGCACCTCGATGCTGTCGAGGTCGTCGTCGCCGAGCCGGACGTCCAGCAGGATGAGATCCGGGGGCGACTCCGCGAGCTTCCGCGTGAGCGCCGTCGAAGACTGGAAGGCAGTGCATTCCGCACCGATACGCCGCACCAGGCCGCAGATGCCGCCGAGCGCCGTCTCGTCGTCATCAAGCACGAAGACAGTGCGCGGGGGATGCACCATGTCCTGATCCTCGAGGGGAATGCCTAAGGCCGCCGGTCAGCGCGCGCTCTCATCTTAGGCACAGACTGTAAACTTCGTGTAAACGGCGGCCACAAATCCCGCCATGCCCGCAACGATATGTTGACGATGTTTCACGGGTGGGGGAAGACCATTTCACGCTTCCTGGCCGGGAAAATAGCGTCAGAGGTCCTGCGACCCCGCGTGCGTTTCGCCAGCCGGGGCTGGTCCGGACGTGGCGTCATTCCCTTCCCGCATCCGGCGGGCAAGCTCGATGGCCCGGCGTGCAGCGCCCATGATGCGCTCGACGCTGCGGCCCGCCTCACCGGTCAGGCCGGCGTCCTCCAGGTCCTCCGCCGCGGCGATGATGACCTGCAGCTGGTTGTTGAGGTCGTGCGCGAGGCGGAGGCCGGCGCCCGGCGCCGGCTGCGGCCCGTCGCGGCGGGCCGCCCTCGCCGCCAGCCCGCGCTCCAGCGCCTGCAGGCGCAGATCGAGCACCGCTTCCCGCAGGCGCTGCGCCAGGTTCCCATCGGCGGAAGAAATGCAGGCGGTGGCCCCGCGGGCCGCCGCGAGCCGGCCGGTATCCGCATCCGGAACCACGACGACAAGGGGGACATCAGGCAGCGCGGCGCGCACCGCGTCGATCGGCCCCCGCCCGGTCACGTCCGGCAGGTCCACCTTCATCACCACCACTGCAGCGCCATCCCCGGCGAGCGCGGCCGCGGCAACGGCCCCGTCGGCCTCCTTCAGGCGGAGACCGGGGATCTGCAGCCCGCGGGCGAGCGTTGCCCGCACCTCCCCGTCGCGGTGGACGAGGAGCAGGGTTCCGGCGCCTGCGCCCTGCCCACTCAACTGCCGGCGAGCCCGCTCACGATCCCGTCCGGGGCAAAGAGCCGGACGAGCGCCATCGCCTGACCGGTGTTGCGGAACGGCACGCCAGCCCGCGCACGGGCAATAGCGGCGCCGGTCAGGCCACCGGGATGCTGCATTCGTCCGGAAGCGAGGGCGACAGGCTCTCGGCCTGGCCCGCGGCGCCTGGGCTGTGCTCCTCGTACGGCAGGCCGTTCCGGAGCCTCTGCTGCAGGCCGGCGGCGATCTCCGCACCCAGGCCTTCCGCAAAGTCGGCGCCGGTCTCGCTCAGCGCCTCGGGCGCGGAAAGCAGGTCGAGACCCCGCTGCCACTGGTACTGGGCGTCGAAGCTGCGGCCGAGCTGCCAGTACACGTCGCCCAGATGGGCACGGAGCTCGGGATGCCCGGGCTCGAGGGTCACCGCGTCGCAGATCGGGCCCACCGCCTCCTGGAACCGGCCCATCTGGTAGTAGACCCAGCCCAGGGTATCGAGATAGCTGGACTCGTGCGGCGCCAGCGCGACGACGTCGCGCATGATCCGCAGTGCCTCGTCGAGGTTGCGCCGGTCGAGCGCCCACATGTAGGCGAGGTTGTTGCGCGCCATCAGGTTGCCCATCTGGGCCGCCTGCGCGTACCACTGCTCCGCCAGGTCCCGGTCGCGGGGCACGCCGAGCCCGAGGTCGATGTGGAAGCCCAGGTTGACCATCGCCTGGTCGTGGCCCTGGGCCGCCGCCTGCTCCAGCCAGTGCACCGCGGCCGTGCGGTCCTGGGGCACGCCGAGGCCGTCGGAAAGCAGAAGGGCCATGCCGTACTGCGCGTCGGCGTCGCCCGCCCGCGCCAGCGGCTCGAAGAGCTGCAGCGCAAGCGCGTAGTCGCCGCGCTCGTAGGCCTGCCACGCCGGATAGGTGTCCGCCTGCGCCGCAGCCGTGCCCAACGACAGCGCCAGAATCAGCCCGAGGGCCCGAGCGGCGCGCCTGAAACCCTTGCCGATTGCCACCATCATTGCCAAACCCTACATCTCCCGAGCGGCGAACGTGCATCGTGATTGAGGCACGACGATGACGTTGGCCGACGGCGCCGGACTATGCATCCGGCGCGCGCATGCGGCACCTTAACATGGCGAAACGCCGGAGACACGCCTCTGGCCCGGGCATCATGTCGACATTGCATCAATGCAGTCGGCCGGTGCATAGGTTGTCGTGCGGGCGCATCGCGCCCGTGTCCAGCGAGGGGACGACAGACGGCTCATGAGCGACGATGCAGATCGGGGGGCTGACATGGGCGCCCGCGGCAGGTCGGCATTGTCCCAGCTGCTGAGGACCGTTTCGCTCCTGGCGATGACAGCGGTCGCCGCCTGCCAGTCCTACAGCGAGCGCTCGCTGCAGCTCGCCGGGTCGGACGGCGCCACGCCGGGCCCCCGCGAAGCCGTGCTGTCGCTGGCGCCGATGCTGGAGCGGGTGACGCCGGCCGTCGTCAATGTCTCCGTGGAGATGGTCACCGCGGCCGAGCTGCCGCCCGTGCTGCGCGACCCGCAGGTACGGCGCTTCTTCGGTATCCCTGACGAGCTTCCCCCGCAGCGCGAGACGAGTGTCGGCTCGGGCGTGGTGATCGACGCCGAGCGCGGCTACATCGTCACCAACCATCACGTGGTGAACGGTGCGGACCGCATCCTGGTGACGCTTCACAACGGCGAGGTCCGCGAAGCGCGGCTGGTGGGCAGCGACCCGCAGACCGACATCGCCGTGCTGCAGATCCCGCCCGGCGGGCTGACGGCGCTGCCCTTCGCCGACTCCGACGACGTCCGCGTCGGCGACTACGCCTTCGCCATCGGCAATCCGTTCGGCCTCGGCCAGTCGGTCACCAACGGCATCATCAGCGGGCTGGGCCGGGCCGGCCTGATCCAGGACGGCTACGAGGATTTCATCCAGACCGACGCCGCGATCAATCCGGGCAACTCCGGCGGCGCGCTGGTCAACTCGCGCGGCGACCTGATCGGAATCAGCTCCGCCATCCTGTCGCGGACCGGCGCCAACATCGGGATCGGATTCGCGATCCCCAGCAACATCGTCGCCAACGTGGTGAACCGGCTGGTCGCCAACGGCGGCCACGTGCAGCGCGGCCAGCTCGGCATCGTCGTCACCGACGTGGACCAGGAGGCGGTGGCGGCGCTGGGCCTCAAGGTCTATCGCGGCGCCGTGATCACCGAGATCCGCCCCGGCTCTGCGGCCGCGGAAGCGCTGGCGGTGGGCGATGTGGTGACCGCGGTGAACGGCCGGCCGATCGACAGCGCGGCCGCGCTGCGCAACCGCATCGGCCTGATGCAGATCGGCGATCAAGTGGATTTGACCATAATCCGCGGCGGCGAGAGCATACAGGTGTCGACGCGCCTGACCGGGCCGACCTAGAGATTGGGGGAGACGCCGCTGGCGCACCGGCGCGCGGCGCGAGTTCGACAGCAGGACCAGCGACGGCGCTGCGGCGGCAGCCGGCAGAAGGTGGCCGGCGGATCGCCCGGCGATGTCGCGATGCAGCAGCATCGTTGCCCCGAGGGAGCAGAGCATGCCGTTCCGCCGTGCCACACTTGCCGTCTGCCTTCTCCTCATGGCGGCCGGTTTCGCGCATGGCCAGCCGCCGCTCGCGTGGGAGCGCGACGGCGTACCGACGCTCGCGCCGCTGCTGGCCGAGGTGACGCCGGCGGTGGTCAACATCTCCGCCGTCTCGCGCGCGCCGCTCGAGCAGAATCCGCTGTTCCGCGATCCCTTCTTCCGCCGCTTCTTCGACATGCCGGGCTTTCCGCTGCGGCAGCCGGAGAGCCGGCCGCGCGTCAGCGTGGGCTCCGGCGTCATCGTGGATGCCGCCGAGGGCATCGTGCTGACCAACCACCACGTGGTCGCCAATGGCACGGATATCACCGTGACGCTGAAGGACGGGCGGGAGCTGACCGCCGAACTGATCGGCAGTGACCCGCCGACAGACCTGGCCGTGCTGCGGATCCCGCCGGACGACCTGGCCGCGATCGACTTCGGGGACTCCGACGCGCTGCAGGTGGGCGACTTCGTGCTGGCCATCGGCAACCCGTTCGGCCTCGGCCAGACCGTCACCTCCGGCATCGTCAGCGCGCTCGGCCGCACCGGCATCCACAATCAGGGCTACGAGGACTTCATCCAGACCGACGCCTCGATCAACCCCGGCAACTCGGGCGGCGCCCTCATCGACCTGCACGGCAAGCTGATCGGGATCAACACCGCCATCCTCGCCCCCAGCGGCGGCAACATCGGGATCGGCTTCGCCATCCCCAGCCGGATCGCGCAGTCGGTGATGGAGCAGATCCTCGCCTACGGCGAGGTGCGCCGCGGGCGACTCGGCATCGCCTACCAGGACGTGACCCCGGACCTCGCGGAACTGCTGGGCATGCCCCGCGCGCAGGGGGTGGTGATCACGCGGGTGGAACGCGGCTCGGTGGCGGACACGGCCGGGCTCCTCATCGGCGACGTCATCGTCGCCATCAACGGGCGGCCGATCCGCGACAGCAACGACCTGCACAACCGGATCGGGCTCGCCCCGGTCGACGCGGCGATCGAGATCGCCTTCATACGCGACGGGAGGGAGCATGTGGTCGCGGCAGAGCTGGTCGGCCTGGTCGAAGGCCCGCTCGACGAGGGACGCCGCTTCGAGGCGCTCGATGGCGCGGTGTTCCACGACATCCTGCCCGGCATGGCGCTCTATGGCCGCGTCTCCGGCGTGCTGGTCGGCGATGTCGAGCCGGGCAGCATCGCCGACCGGATGGGGATCCGCCCGCAGGACGTCGTCATCGGGGTCAATCAGCGCCCCGTCGATTCGCTCGCGGCCCTCGAGGAGGCCCTGTCCCAGGTCCGCAATTCGATCGCGCTGACCATCCGTCGCGGCGGGGGCACGGTGTTCCTGTTCATCGGGTGAAGCACCGCCCCTTTTTCGTCAATTTGCATACCCAAAGTTATGACAAGTGGCATAGATACGGGTATGTCACGGCTCGGCCGTGACGCGCCGCCGCCCGCTGGATTCGCCCATGGTATCCGTCCCGGAAGTGACCGGCCGCAAGGTCACCCGCCGCGCCTTCACCACAGGCCTCGCCGCCGTCTGCGCGGGATCGGCGGCGGGCGCCCTGCCCCTGCTCCCGCGCCGGGCACTCGCGCAGGAGGTGCGCTACCTGCGGATCGGCACGGGTGATGTCGGCGGCGTCTATTTCCGCATCGGCGGTATCCTCGCCAACGTCTTCAGCGACCCCGGCTACAACACCGACTGCAGCGAGAACGGCCTGTGCGGCGTGCCGGGCCTGATCGCGATCAGCCAGGCCACCGAAGGTTCGGTCCAGAACATGGAACTGCTGGAGGAAGGGGCGCTGGAGGCGGCGCTGGGCCAGGCGGATGTGGCCTACTGGGCCTACCACGGCGAGGAGCTCTATGCGGGCAGCCCGCACCAGAGCATCCGCGGGCTCGCCAACCTCTACAGCGAGGCCGTCCACATCGCGGTGCGGCGGGACAGCGACATCCGCTCGCTCGCCGACCTGCGCGCGAAGCGGGTGATCGTCGGCACGGTGGGGTCGGGAACGCTGATCGGCGCGGGCATGATCCTGAACGGGGTCGGGCTCACCTTCGACGACATCGAGCCGATCCATGAGAACCTGGTGCGCGGCGTCGGCATGCTGAAAAACGGCGAGGCCGACGCGCTGTTCGTCATCACCGGGGCGCCGGCACCGGGGCTGCAGCCGCTGGCGCAGGACCCCGGCTTCCGGCTGCTGCCGATCGAGGACGAGCCGGCCAGCACCGTCATGGCGGAGGCGCCGTTCTTCACCCGTATCCGGATCACGGAAGAGAGCTATCCCGGCGTCGCCGAGACGCCCACGCTCGCGGTCGGCGCCCAGCTCTTCGTGCGCAGCGACCTCGACGAGGAGACGGTGTTCGAGCTGACCCGGGCGCTGTGGCACCCGTCGAACCGTCAGGTCCTCAACAACGGCCACGCGATCGGCCAGCGCATCCTGCTGACCACCGCGCTCAACGGAATGGCGGTGCCGCTGCACCCGGGGGCGCAGCGCTACTACGACTCGGCCGACCTCCCGGGACGGGAGGCGCCGGACCATCCGGAAGAGGACGCGGCGGCGGAAGAGAACGGGGAAGAAGGCGCGGAAGGGGAAGAGGCGACCGGGGAATAGCCCCGACTCACTCCTCTTCGCTCTCGGCCGGAACGGCGGCGGCCTCGGCGCCTTCCTCGGTCACCGGCTTCGGCGCACGCCGGACGGCGGCGTCGATCTCGGCCTGGGTGCACAGCCCGAGCTGCACCGGGTCCTGCGGCTTGATGTTCTGGATGTTCCAGTGGGTGCGGTCGCGGATCGCCTGGATCGTCGGCTTGGTGGTGCCGATGAGCTTGGAGATCTGCGCGTCCGACAGCTCCGGGTGCTGCTTCAGCAGCCAGGCCACCGCATTGGGCTTGTCCTGGCGCTTGGCGATCGGGGTGTAGCGCGGGCCCTTGCTGCGCGCGACCGGCTCCGGCACGTCGCGCTTGGCGATCTGCAGCCGCGCGGTCGGGTCGGCCGCGCAGCGGTCGATCTCCTCCTGCGTCAGCTGGCCGTTGGCAACGGGATCCCAGCCCTTCATCCCGATCGCAGACTGACCATCCGCTATCGCCTGCACCTCCAGCTCGTGCAGGCCCGTGAAGTCCGCGATCTGCTCGAAGGTAAGCGTCGTGTTCTCCACCAGCCAGACGGCGGTCGCCTTCGGCATCAGCAGCTGGGTCATACAATCTCCTCCTTGGGCGGCGGAAACGGCCGCTGCCGATCAATCTCGTTCATCGTGGACGCCGGCGCAGCGCCGGCCGGGCAGGGCCGCGTGGCGCCGGCCGCCGGGATGGCGCGGCGTCTTTGCGCGCATGCCCTACACCGTCAGCACGATCTTGCCAATATGGGCACTGCTTTCCATCAACTTATGCGCTTCGGCCGCGTTCGCCAGCGGAAAGGTCGCATGCACCCGCGGCCGGATCCGGCCGGACTCGAACAGCGGCCACACCTTCTCGCGCAGCGCCGCCGCGATGGCCCCCTTCCGCGCCACCGTGCGCGGCCGCAGCAGCGAGCCGGTGAGGGTGAGCCGGCGCCGCATCAACGCGGCGAGGTCGATGGTGGCCTTCGGCCCGTGCAGATGGGCGATCTGCACCAGCCGCCCGTCCATGCGCAGCACGTCGAGGTTCTTCTGGGTGTAGTCGCCGCCCACCATGTCGAGCACGACATCGACACCCTCGCCCCCGGTCAGCCGCCGCACCGCCTCGACGAAATCCTCCTCGCGGTAGTTGATCGCGGCGGCGCCCAGCGCCGCGCAGGCCTCGGCCTTCTCCGCGCTGCCCACCGTCGCGATCACCTTCGACCCGAAGGCGACCGCGAGCGCGATGGCGGTGGTGCCGATCCCGCTGCTGCCGCCGTGGACCAGCAGCGTCTCGCCGGGCGCGAGCCGCCCGCGCTCGAAGACGTTGGTCCAGACCGTGAAGTAGGTCTCCGGAATGGCGGCCGCAGTGGCCAGGTCGAACCCGCGCGGGACCGGCAGGCACTGGGGCGCGGGCGCCGGGCAGTATTCGGCATAGCCGCCCCCGGACACGAGCGCGCAGACCTCGTCGCCGAC
>CALKHQ010000091.1 GCA_937988735.1 uncultured Alphaproteobacteria bacterium | reverse complement strand
GGCCGTGGCCGTCGCTCCCCGGCAGCGTCACGCTGGCGCCCTATGCCGACGGGGAGGAAATCGACCTCCAGCCGTGGCTGCTGGCGGCCGCGCTGCTGCTGCTGCTTGCCGACATCCTGATCGGGCTGTTCCTGCGCGGGCTGCTGACCCCGGCCGCCCGCCGCGCGGCGGCCATCCTCGCGGCCGGCGTCATCGCGGCCGGCGTCCCCGGCGGGGAGGCGCGCGCCCAGGACGATGCGGCAGCGCTCGCCGCGTCGCTGGAGATCCACCTCGCCTATGTCCGGACCGGCGTGCGCGAGGTGGACGAACTCAGCCATGCCGGCCTGCAGGGGCTGAGCTACGTGCTGACCCAGCGCACCGCGATCGAGCCGGGCGAGCCGATCGGCGTGAACCCCGAGACCGACGAGCTCGCCTTCTTCCCGATCCTGTACTGGCCCGTCGTCGCCGAGGCGCGGCCGCTCAGTGCGGAGGCGCGCGACCGGGTGAACAGCTACCTCCGCACCGGCGGGATGATCCTGTTCGACACCCGCGACGCCGGGCCCGGCAGCGGCGGCCTGGGCGGGGCGAGCGATGCCGAGCTTGCACTGCGCCAGCTTGCGGAGGGGATCGACGTCCCGCCGCTGGTGCCGGTGCCGCAGGACCACGTGCTGGGCAAGGCGTTCTACCTGCTCACCGAATTCCCCGGCCGCTTCGTCGGCGGCGACGTCTGGGTGGTCGCCGACGAGGACGCCGCCTATGACGGCGTGTCTTCGATCATCATCGGCGGGCACGACTGGGCCGGCGCCTGGGCGATCGACATCTACGGCCGCGGCATGCTGCCGGTGCTGCCGGGCGGCGAGCGCCAGCGCGAGATGGCCTTCCGCTTCGGCGTCAACCTCGTGATGTACGCGCTGACCGGCAACTACAAGGCCGACCAGGTGCACATCCCGGCGATCCTGGAGCGGCTGGGCCAATGAGGGAATCGCTCTCCATCAGCCTGGACCCGGCCTTTGCCTGGCCGGTCCTCGGCATCCTCGCCGTCACCGCGGTCCTCGTCTGCTCGCTCGGCATCTGGCGCCGCGCCCGTGGCGCGTGGTGGCGCGTGGCCGCGGCCCTGCTGGTGCTGCTCGCGCTCGCCAACCCGACGCTGATCGAGGAGCAGCGCGCGCCGCTGGACGACGTTGTCCTGCTGGTGGTGGACGACTCGACCAGCCAGGAGGTCGCCGGACGGGTGGCGCTCACCGCCGAGGCCGTCGCCGCGATCGAGGCCGAGCTGCGCGCGACACCCGGGCTCGACGTGCGCATCGCGCGGGTCGACAGCCTCGGCGCCGCCAGCGGCGACGAGGGCACCCGGCTGATGACCGCGGTCGAGCGCGCGCTCGCCGACGCGCCCCGCTCGCGGGTCGCCGGCGTCATTGCGCTCACCGACGGCCAGATCCACGACGTGCCGGCGGCAGAGGCGCTGGCCGCCGCCCCCGGCCCGTTCCACGCGCTCATCACCGGCTCCCCGGGCGAGCGCGACCGGCGGATCGAGATCGTGGAATCCGCCGGCTTCGGCATGGTGGACCGCGACCAGACCATCACCGTGCGCATCGACGACCCCGGCGCCGAGGGCGCCATCGCCAACCTGACCGTCCGCCACGACGGCGGGGAGGTGCGCACGATCCCGGCCCCGGTCGGCCAGCCCTTCGATATCACGGTCACCATCGACCACGCCGGCTCCAACGTGTTCGAGATCGAGGTGGAACCCGGCGAGCGCGAGCTGACCCTGATCAACAACCGGGTCGTCGCCGAGATCAACGGCGTGCGCGACCGGCTGCGGGTGCTGCTGGTCTCCGGCGAGCCCCACGCCGGCGAGCGGATGTGGCGCGACCTGCTCAAGTCCGACCCGTCGGTGGATCTGATCCACTTCACCATTCTCCGGCCGCCGGAGAAGCACGACAACACGCCGGTGACCGAGCTGTCGCTGATCAGCTTCCCGGTGCGCGAGCTGTTCGAGCTCCAGATCGACGAGTTCGACCTGATCATCTTCGACCGCTACCGCCGGCGCGGCGTGCTGCCCCCCGCCTACCTCGAGAACATTGCCAACTACGTGCGCAACGGCGGCGCGTTCCTCGAGGCGGCCGGCCCGACCTTCGCCACGCCGCTCAGCCTCTACAACACCCCGCTGGGGCCGGTGCTGCCGGGCGAGCCGACCGGCGAGATCTACGAGCAGGGCTTCCTGCCCGAGCTCACCGAGATCGGGCGCCGCCACCCGGTGACCAGCATCCTGCAGTCGTTCGAGGGCGAGGACGGGCTCCCGCGCTGGGGCCGCTGGTTCCGCATCGTCGATACCCGGCCCACCTCGGGCGACATCGTGATGTCCGACTCCGAAGGCCATCCGCTGCTGATCCTCGACCGCGTCGGCGAGGGTCGCGTCGCCCAGATCATGAGCGACCAGATCTGGCTGTGGGCGCGCGGCTTCGAGGGCGGCGGCCCCTATCAGGAGCTGCTGCGCCGCATCGCCCACTGGCTGATGCAGGAGCCGGCGCTGGAAGAGGACGCGCTCCGCGCCGAGGTCGACGGCGACCGGATCACCATCGAGCGCCAGACGCTGGAGGACACCGACGCGCCGGTCTCCGTCACCGGCCCGTCCGGCACGACGCAGCAGGTGACCCTGGGCCCGGCCGACGAGCACGGCATCGCGCGGGCGACGCTCCGCGTGGACGAGCCCGGCCTCTACCGGCTGGACGACGGCACCCGCGTGGCGCTCGCCGCCGTCGGCGGCGTCAACCCGGTCGAGCTCGCCGACGTCCGCGCCACCGACGCCCTGCTCGCCCCGGTCGCCGAGGCGACGGGAGGCGGCGTCTACTGGCTGGGCGAGGACGGCGTGCCCGACATCCGCCTCGTCCCTGCCGGCCGCGCCACCGCCGGCTCGAGCTGGCTCGGGCTGCGCACCAACGGCGATTACGTGGTCACCGGCGTCCGCGACATCCCGCTGATGCCCGCAGCGGCTGCCCTCGCCCTGATCCTCGCCGCGATGATGGTCGCCTGGCGCCGCGAAGGCCGCTGACCGCCCGCCGTGCCGGGAACCGCCGCGCTGCCTGCCACAAGCACGTCATGGCCGGGCTCGTCCCGGCCATCTCACGGAAAATGCGCACACGCCGCGGAATGTCTGGTGCCGCGGGCCGGGCGCGGTGGTGCGTGGCCGCAACTGTCGAGGATGGCAAAAGCCTAGCACATAGCCCCTGCCGTGTCAAGAACAAAAAGAGAACTTATGCCGAAGTCCTGCGAGTGCGCCGTCCGCGCGACCCGGTATGCAGCGACAGCCCCCGTTGCCGGCCAACGGCTCATCCACTATCATCACCATCATGTCCACTAAATTAGACGATCCCACGCCGCGGCTGGCGGCGGGGCTGCGGATGGAGCGGGAGGCGCGGGGGTGGTCGCTGGCCGAACTCGCGCAGCGCTCCGGCGTGTCGAAGGCGATGATCAGCAAGGTGGAGCGCGGGGAGGCAAGCCCGACGGCGGCCCTGCTCGGGCGGCTCTCCGGCGCCTTCGGGCTGTCGCTGTCCACCCTGATCGCGCGGGCCGAGCTGCGCCCGGGCCGGCTGCTCCGCGCCGCCGATCAGCCGACCTGGCGCGACCCGGCCACCGGCTACGTGCGCCGGCACCTGTCGCCCGGCTCCGACCTGCCGCTCGACCTGGTGCATGTGGAGCTGCCGGCGGGCGCCTCGGTCAGCTTCCCGGCCTCGTCCTACACCTTCCTCCGCCATGTCATCTGGGTGATCTCCGGCCGGCTCGATTTCGTCGAGGGCGGGACGGTGCACGAGATGGGGCCCGGCGACTGCCTGGAGCTGGGCCCGCCCGCCGACTGCACCTATCGCGCGCCGGGGCCGGAGCCGGCCACCTATCTGGTCGCGGTGCTCCGGCAATGAACGCGCCGCCGAACCCGCGCCCGGTCGGCATCGGCCACAACGGCGGCCCGCCGCTCGACGACCCCGGGCGGCCGTGGGGGGAGGGCGGCCCGCATGCCTATGTGTGCTGGATGCAGGCCCAGCGCCGCGCGTGGCGCGACGTGCCGCTCGACATCGTCCGCATGCGTGCGGCGAAGGCGGCCCGGCTCGGCCTCACCTACCGCGAGTACACGCTCGAGATCATGGAGCGCGGCCGCTACCTGAGCGAGGCCGACGCCGAGCGGATCGCGGAGATCATCGCCCGCCGCGGCCAGCCCCGCTGACAGGCCGGGCGGGGCCGCGCCTCAGTGGGCGCGGAGCCGGCTCAGCCGCACCTCCTGCCTCGTGCGCACGATGTCGAGGTAGACGGCGGCGATCAGGATCGCGCCGATCACGATCTGCTGCACGAAGGGCGACATGCCCAGCACGTTCAGCCCGAAGCGGATGGTCGCCATGATCAGCGCGCCGATGATCGCGCCGCCGACCGTGCCGCGCCCGCCCTGCAGGCTGGCGCCGCCGATGACCGCGGCGGCGATGGCGTCGAGCTCGTAGCCGAAGCCGATGCCGGGATGGGCGGAGTTGATGCGCGACGCGAGCACGATCGACGCCGCGCCGACCAGCGCGCCCGCGGTCACGTAGATCGCGATCTTGATCCCGCGGACGGGGATGCCGGCGCGGCGCGCGCCCTCCTCGTTGCCGCCGATGGCGTAGGAATAGCGGCCGAGGCGCGTCTGCTTGAACACGTAGGCCATCAGCAGGGCGATGACGGCGAGGATGATCAGCGGCAGCGGGATGCCGACCGCGGTGCCGGCGGCGACGAACCCGAACTCCGCCGGGAAGCCGTACATCGAGTAGCCCTCGCTCAGCATCAGGGCGATGCCCTGCGCGATGCCGAGCATGCCGAGGGTGGCGATGAACGGCGGCAGGCCGGCGAAGGCGATGAGGCTGCCGTTGACCAGCCCGATGCCGGCGCCGGTCACGATGGCCATCGCGCCGGCCAGCCACATCGACTGCTCCCAGTTGATGGCGAACACGCCCATCACCACCATGCACAGCGACATGCCGGTGCCGACCGACAGGTCGATGCCGCCGGAGACGATCACCAGGGTGACGCCGATGGCGAGGATCGCGCGGGTCGTCGCCTGGACCCCGATGGTCAGCAGGTTGTCGACCGTGACGAAGTCGGCATAGAAGATCGACATCCCGATCAGGATCAGCACCAGGACGGCGATCGCGCCCAGCTTGTCGACCAGCTGCCAGACGACGACCGACGGGTGCCGGTGGCTGCTCTCGGACGACGGGCGCATCAGACGGCGGCCCCGGCGCCGGCGCGCTCGTCCACGCCGGTGATCATCATCCGCACGATCTCGTCACGGTCGGTCTCGGCCGTCAGCCGCTCGCCGACGCGCCGGCCGTTCTTCAGCACCACCATCCGGTCGGCCACCTTGAACACGTCCTCCATGATATGGCTGATGTACACGACCGCGATGCCGGCGGCGGCGAGATCGCGCACCAGGCGCAGCACCTTCTCCGTCTGCACGACGCCCAGCGCGGCCGTGGGCTCGTCCATGATGATCAGCCGGGCCTGGCTGTAGACGGCCTTGGCGATGGCGATCGACTGCCGCTGGCCGCCGGAGAGATGGCGCACGGCGGTCCTGAGCGACGGGATCTCGATGTTCAGACGGTCGAGCAGCGTCCGCGCCTCGTTCATCATCCGGCCGCCGTCGAAGAAGCTGAAGAACGGCCCCAGCGGGCCCCGCTTCAGCTCGCGGCCGAGGAACAGGTTGGCGACGACGTCCAGGTTCTCGCACAGGGCGAGATCCTGATAGACGGTCTCGATGCCGGCGGCCTTGGCAGCCTTCGGGCTGTCGAGGTGCACCGGCGTCCCGGAGATGCGGATCTCGCCCTCGTCGGGCGGCTGCGCCCCCGATAGCGTCTTGATCAGGGTGGACTTGCCGGCGCCGTTGTCGCCCAGCAGCGCCACCACCTCGCCGGCCCGCACCGAAAAGTCCACGCCGCGCAGGGCCGCAATGCCGCCGAAGTACTTGGAGATGCCGCGCATCTCCACCAGGGGAACACCCGTCGCCGCGCTGTTCGCCAGGGTCATCGCGTCTCCAGGAGAAGGACAGGGAGCCCCGCCCGGGCGTGCCGGGCGAGGCAGGTCGCGATATCGGGCCTTATTCGGGCCGCGGAATGCCGAGGGCCGCCTCGCGATAGGCGTGGACGTTCCACGGATGGACCAGCGTCATGCCGCTGTCGATGAAGTCCGGGAAGTCGTCCGCGCTCTTCTCGCCGTTGATGATCTGCATCGCGATCTCGACGGCGATCTCGCCCATGCCGCGCGCGTTCTGCGCCACGTCGCCGGCCGCCTTGCCCTCGAGGATCAGGTCGGTGCCTTCGGTGATGCCGTCAAAGCCGATCACGATGACGTCGTCGCGCCCGTTCCGCTCCAGCACGATGGCGGCGCCGACGGCCATCAGGTCGCTCGACGCGAAGATCAGGTCCACGTCCGGATGCGACTGCAGGATCGCCTCGGTGGCCTCGACCGCGCCCGGCGTCGTCCAGTGGCCGGTGATCGACGTGACCAGCTCGATGTCGGGATACTTCGCGATGCCCTCGTGGAAGCCCTGGCGACGGAGCTGCGCGGTCTCCGACGACGGCTCGCCCTCGAGCTGCGCCACCTTGCCCGAGTAGCTCAGCAGCGCCGCAGCGTAATCGGCGGCAAGGCCCGAGGCGCGGACGTTGTCTGTCTGCACCACCGTCACGTAGTTGGCGCCCTCGACGCCGGAGTCGACGAGGATGACCGGGATGCCGGCGTCCGTCGCCTTGTTCACCGCCGGCCCGAGACCCCGCGAGTCCACCGCGGCGAGGATGATCGCGTCCACCCCGCGCGAGATCAGCGATTCCATGATCGAGACCTGCTCCTCGACCGCGGAATGGCTTGCAACGCCGAAGATCTCGACGGTGGCGCCGAGCTCCTCGCCCTTGGCCTGGGCGAAGTTGGCGATGTTGGTCTGGAAGATGTCGCCGATGATGGTCTTGGGCAGGACCGCGATCACCGGCTTGTCCTGGGCCTGCGCCGCCCCGGCGGCGACGCCCGCGGCAAGCGCAGCGGCTGCCGTCGCCTGCAGTATCTTCTTCAGCATGGCACTCCTCCCGGATTCTTGATTGTCGCGGGATACTGCACGGGTCGGCCGGGAGTGTGCAAACGGAAATTGGCCGCAACGAAAGTTGTGGCCGCAAATGCGAAAACAAGACAGACCCTCTCCCGCCCCGAAATGCTTCCGGGCGATCCGAACGCTCGGGCCTTCACACGCTCTGCACTATCCGGTTCTTCAGATCACCGTGATCGTGATTGGTGCTTTCCCCTGCTGTCTTGCACTCGCGGTGGCACCGACGGCATCCGGCCGGTCACACCGCCCTGCGCCGTTCGCGCGCGGCCTGCTTCGCCTGCTGCCGGCGCGCCCGCTCCATGAAGCGCTGGTTCATCCGCGCCTCGGCCTCCTCGGAACCGTCGTGCAGCGTGCCGAACCACTTGTCGAACGGGCAGATGCCCTCGCCGCCGTAGTTGCACTCGAAGTGCTTGTGGTGGAGGTAGTGGTAGTAGTTGCCCCGCCCCAGCGCGACGTTGCCGGGCCCCTCGATCCGGTCGAAGCCCGCGTGACCCTGCGCCTGCGAGAAGGCCAGGTGCTGCAGGTGGAAGATGGCGTGCAGCGGGTGCGACGGCACGATCCAGTGGATGAACACCCCGCACAGGTACAGCGCATGCTCCACCGGGTGCATCGACATGCCCGACCACGGCCCGATGTTGACGTTGCGGTGGTGCAGCGAATGCACCCGGTCGTACAGCGGCTTCCAGTGGATCAGCCGGTGGATCAGGTAGAAGTGGAAGTCGCGGAACACCGGGATCAGCAGGAACACCGCGACGAACCACACCGGATCGGACTCCCAGCTCGCGAACGGCAGCCAGTCGTTGGCGTAGGCCCACAGCGTCAGCACTTCGTAGGCCGTCCAGATCGGCACCCCGCTCGCCAGCGTCCAGAACACGTTGTCCCAGACCTGGTTGCCGAACAGGAAGGTCCTGCTGCCGCGGGCGAGCGGCCGGGTGGTGTACTTGTAGCGGTCGCCCTGGCCCCTGATCACGTAGAGCCACAGGTGCCACGCACCCACGTAGAGCGTGATCAGCACCGCGTTCCGGGCGAGGATGAAGGCGATCCAGCCCGCCTCCAGCTCGCGCATGGTCGCCATGTCGGGGGTCAGCCACAGCCAGGTGGCGAGCGCGATGCCGGCGAACAGCAGGTTCCACGGCCACAGGTAGCCGGGGAAGCCGAACAGCCACTTCAGGAAGCGGACCGGCTGCACCGGCCACACCAGCACGGGAGCAAGCTCGATCCGCTCGTCCGGCTTCCAGTCCCCGCGCTTGTCGCGCCGGAACGTCACATCCGACATGGCGTCCCCTCCTCCAGGATCCGCTCCCGCGTTGCGCCGTTCCCCCGACGGGTCCCGTCGCGAGGCCGGTCGGGCGGTGTTCTGAAACGTTTAATATCCCACGCGCCGCCGGCGGTCCAAGGCGCGGGCTTGATCAAAAACGATCAGCAGTGACAAGCCGCCGTGGTGACAGCCGCCCGACGCCACCCTATGGTCCGGCCATGCCCGACGAACTGCGCTCCCCCGCCCCTGCCTCGCCGCTGCTCGCCCACCGCGCCGCGGCGCTCCGCGCCAGCCAGATCCGCGAGGTGGCCGAGGAAGGCATGCGCATGGAGGGCGTGGTCCCGCTGTGGTTCGGCGAGAGCGCATGGGGCTCGCCGGCCATCGCCGTCGAAGCCGCGGCCGCAGCGCTGCGCGCGGGCGACCACTTCTACCAGCCGAACAGCGGCCGGCCGGCGCTGCGCCAGGCGATCGCGGACTACATCGGCCGCATCTACGGCGTGGCCGTGGGCGTGGACCGGATCACGGTCAGCGCATCCGGCATGCAGGGGCTCGCGCTCACCGCCCAGGCGATCGCGGACCCGGGCGACGACGTGGTGGTGGTCGCACCGGCCTGGCCGAACATCCCGGGCTGCTTCCAGATCGCCGGCGCCCGCGTGCGCACGGTCGGCCTCGAGGCGCGCGACGGCCGCTGGCAGCTCGACCTCGACCGCCTGCTCGACGCGCTGACCCCGGCGACCCGCGCGGTCGTGGTCAACTCGCCCAACAACCCCACCGGCTGGGTGATGGACCGGGAAAGCCAGGCGGCGCTGCTGGCGCACTGCCGCCGCCACGGCACCTGGATCGTCGGCGACGACGTCTATTCCCGGCTCTGCCTTGCCGGCGACCACGCCCCGTCCTTCCTCCAGATCGCGGACCCGGAGGACCGGGTGGTCTCGGTCAACAGCTTCTCCAAGGCCTGGGCGATGACCGGCTGGCGTCTGGGCTGGATCGTGGCCCCCGCGGCCCTCGAGCCGACGCTCGCCATGCTCACCGAGTTCAACATCGCCGGCCCGTCGGGATTCGTGCAGCAGGCCGGCATCGCCGTGCTCCGCGGCGGGGAGGACTTCATCGCCGACCAGAGCGCCCGGCTCGCCGCCGCCCATGCGCTGGTGGCGGAGCGGCTTTCCGCCATGCCGGGCGTCACCTACGTCGCCCCGGAGGGCGCCTTCTATGCCTTCTTCCGCATCGACGGCCTTGCCGACAGCCTCGGCTTCGCCAGGCGGCTGCTGCGGGAGGCCAAGGTCGGGCTTGCCCCCGGCATCGCCTTCGGCCCGGCGGGCGAGGGCCACCTCCGCCTCTGCTACGCCCGCGACCCGGCGGTGCTGCAGGAAGCCCTCGACCGCATGGATGCCTTCATGCGGCGCGGCTGAGGCCGGCGACGATCGCGACGGCGATGCCTACGCCGCTGTCGGCGCCGCCTCCGGCTGCGGCGCGGGCCGGAACATCAGCGCGGTGAGGAAGGCGCAGATGCCGATGGCGAAGGATCCGACGTACAGCCACTCGTAGCCGTCCATCGCATCGAAGATCAGCCCGCCGAGCACCGGGCCGGTCGCCATGCCCAGGCTGCTCGCCATCGTGGTGCCGCCGATGACCGTGCCCATCATCCGCAGCGGGAAGTTCTCGCGGGCGACCACCGCGAACAGCGGCATCACGCCGGCGTAGATGAAGCCGACCACCACCGCCACCGCGTAGAAGCCGGTCAGCCCGTTGACGAAGGCATAGCCCAGCACGCCGCCCGCCTGCAGCAGCAGCGCCGCCACCAGGGTGCGCCGCGCGCCGAACCGGTCGCCGAGCAGGCCGAAGGCGATGCGGCCGCCCATGCCCGCCAGCCCCTCGACGCTGTAGATGGTGACCGCCGCGATCATCGGGATGCCGCAGGTCACGGCGTAGCTGACCGTGTGGAAGATCGGCCCCGAGTGGGTGGCGCAGGAGAAGAAGCTCATCAGCAGCAGGATGATGAACAGGGGTGAGCGCAGCACCTGGCCGACGGTCGGCCCCGCCGCCGCAGCGCCGCCCGCAGCAGCGGCGCCCTCCGCGGCCCCCAGCGCCGGCGGCCGGCGGATCAGCAGCGCCGCCGGGATCATCAGCGCCGCCGCGACGCCGGCGATGATCAGCAGCGCGGTCCGCCAGTCGTGGATGGTGATCAGCCACGCGGCCAGCGGCGACATCGTCATCGGCGCCATGCCCATGCCGGCCGAGACCAGCGAGACGGCGAGGCTGCGGCGGGTGTCGAACCAGCCGGTCACCGCGGCCATCAGCGGCGCGAAGATCGCCGCGGTCGTCGCACCGACCAGCACGCCGAACACGAGCTGGAACACGATCAGCGACGGCGCCAGGCTCGCCAGCGCAAGGCTCGCCGCCAGGCCGACCGATCCCGTGAGCACCACCACGCGCGGGCCGTAGCGGTCCGACAGCGTGCCCCAGATCATGCTCGCCGCCGCCAGCGCAATGAAACCGATGGTCATCGCACTCGACAGCCCGGTGACCGACCATCCGGTCTCCTCTGCCATCGGCCGCAGGAACACCGGCAGCGAGAACATCGCGCCGATCGCGACGCAGCCCAGGAGGCCGCCCGCTGCCACGATCACCCAACGATAGAGAGAGTCCGCCATGATCCGTCTCCGCCCGTTCAGCTTCCCGGGGACTGACGAACGGGAACGGCCGGAACCGACAGCGCCCGGCACCGCACTGTGACCGGGATCACAGGCGGCGGAGCGGGGGCGCCCCCGGCCTTACGGCACCGGCCCCTGCACCATCAGCCAGACCGCATGACCGACCGCGCCCAGCGCGGTTACCGCGATCACCAGCATCGACAGGCCGGCGCCGACCGCACGCTGCCACCGCGGCGCGTCCTCGGCAATGAAGTGGAGCGCGTGCAGCACCCGGCCGACGGTCAGCACGATGCCGAACAGGTGGATGACCCACACCGGCGCGTCGAGGATCGCCATCAGCAGCATCAGGATCAGCGCGATCGGGATCGCCTCGACCGCGTTGGCGTGGCCGCGCATGATCCGGATCAGGTGCGGGTGGCCGCCGTCGCCGATGAAGATGCCGGTGCGCCGGCGCAGCCGCCCGGTGGCGGCCGCGATCCACAGCAGGATCAGCGCATTGAGCCCGGCGTAGAGGGCGACCGCGGCGAAGGCCGGAACGTTCATCGCCTGATTTCTCCCGTTGCGGACAGGCAGCCTAGCACCCGCGCCGCAGGTGGCAAACCGGCGGCTGCTTGCTAGTCTCCCGCCCAAACGTCGGAACCCAGGGGAGGATGACCATGGCGGAGACGCTGGTCGATCGCGACGGCCGCACCGTGACCCGTCACGAGGAGCGGGTGGCCGAACTGAAGGGGCGGCTGCGCGGCCGGCTGATCCGGCCCGGCGACGAGGGCTACCGAGCCGCCTGCACCGTCTACAACGAGATGCACAGCAGCAGGCGGCCGTCACTGATCATCGAGGCGGCGGACGTGGCCGACGTGATGGCCGCGGTCGCCTTTGCTGCCGAGCACCGGCTGCTGCTGGCGGTGCGCGGCGGCGGGCACAATGTTGCCGGGCTCGGCACCTGCGACAACGGCATGGTGATCGACCTGAAGCGCCTGAAGGGCATCCGCATCCACCCCGAGAGCGCGACGCTGCAGGCCGGCGGCGGCTGCACCTGGGGCGACCTCGACCACGCCACCCACGCCTTCGGGCTGGCGGTGCCCGGCGGTGTCGTCTCCACCACCGGCATCGCCGGCCTCACCCTCGGCGGCGGCATGGGCCACCTCACCCGCCGCGGGGGCCTGAGCTGCGACAACCTGATCTCGGCCGACGTGGTGACCGCCGATGGCCGGTTCCTCACCTGCGACGCCGAACGCCATCCGGACCTGTTCTGGGCGCTCCGCGGCGGCGGCGGCAACTTCGGCGTCGTGACCAGCTTCGGCTACCGCGCCCATCCGGTGCGCGAGGTGTTCGGCGGCCCCACCTTCTACGCGCCCGACCCCGCCGTCTTCGCCCGCTATGAGGCGATGCTGGCGGAGTCGCCGGACGAGCTGCAGGCGATCTTCGCCTTCACCATCGGCGCCGCCTCGCCGCTGCTGCCGGAGGAATGGCACGGCAAGCCGGTGATGGCGGTGGTCGCCTGCTGGAGCGGCGACGCCGCCCGGGACGACGCGGTGAAGGAGCGCCTGTCGTCGCTGGGCCGGGTGGTGGGCCAGGCGCTCTGGCGCATGCCCTATCCGCAGGTGAACACCCTGTTCGACGCCACCCTGCCGTACGGGATGCAGCACTACTGGAAGGCGAATGTGGTGAAGTCGGTCCCCGAGGAGGCGCTGGCCGCCCACATCGAGCACGGCGCCAGGGTACCCCACCCCGCCTCCGGCACCTTCCTGTTCCCGATCGACCGCGCCTGCCACCGCGTCGGCGTCAACGACACCGCCTTCCCCCACCGCGACGCGCGCTATTCGGTGATCTTCTCCGGCTCCTGGCCCGACCCGGCCGACAACGAGAAGAACATCGCCTGGGTGCGCGAGGCCCATGCCGCGCTGAAGCCGTGGTCGGAGGACGGCGGCTACGGCAATTTCATGTCCGACACCGAGCAGGACCGCGTGCAGGCCAACCACGGCCCCAACTATCCCCGCCTGCGCGCGGTGAAGAAGCGCTACGACCCCGACAACCTGTTCCGCGTGAACCAGAACATTCCGCCGGAGTGATCGGCCTCTCCGCCGCACGCTGCAGGAAATGCCCGGCACGGGGGCCGGGCATGACGGCATGGCATGGTCGTGCAGGCGGACGCTTGCATGGGCGGTGGCTTGGGTGTGTTCTCCGGCATGCGGCGGCCGCCGGCCTGCCGCCATCCTGCGACGGGATCCGTTCCGCCATGCTGCGCCTCGTCCTCGCCTGCCTGCTGATCGCGGCTGCCGCCCCGGCACGGGCGCAAGATGGGTGCGGCGGGGCGGAGGCGCCGTGCGCGGTCGGCGACGGCGTCTATCTGGCGACGCTGCCGGCGACGCCGGAGGGCGCGCCGATGGTGGTCTACCTCTATGGCTACGGCGGCGCGGCGGAGCGGACCGTCGCCAACACGGGCTTCCTCGGCCCCTTCCTCGCCCGAGGCTATGCGGTGGTGGTGCCGGAGGCGCTGCCGTCGCGGACGGACGGGCCCAACGCCTGGGGCTTCCGCGCCGGCGACTACACGCCGGTGCGCGACGACGTCGCCTTCGTCGCGGCGGTGATCGCCGATGCGGCCGCCCGCTTCGGGCTCGACCGGAGCCGGGTGCTGCTCGCCGGCTTCTCGATCGGCGGCACGATGGTGTGGGACATCGCCTGCCTCGCCCCCGGCACCGCGGCGGCCTATGCCCCGGTCGCCGGCGGGTTCTGGGACCCGCTGCCGGAGGGCTGCGCCGGCCCGGCCCACATCCTCCACACCCACGGGTTCACGGACCGGGTGGTGCCGCTGGAGGGGCGGCCGATCGGCGACGGCGACTTCCGGGCGCAGCAGGGCGACATCTACGCCGGGCTCGCGATCTGGCGGCGGACGCTCGGCTGCGGCACCCGCGCGGACGCCGAAGAAGCGGCGGGCGACATCTGGCGCAAGACCTGGTCCGGATGCCGGGCCGGCGGCAGCCTTACCTTCGTGCTGCACCCCGGCGAGCACGCCATCCCCCGCGACTGGCAGGACATGGCGCTCGACTGGTTCGAGGAACTTCCGGCGCCGCCCGCCGCCGGCGCACGTTGACGCGTTGCACGCCCCGAAAGACGCCCCATAGTGTGCCCCGCCCGGCACGATGCCGGGCGACGGATTCAGCCAGTCTTTCGGAGCGGCAGCCAAGTGAACGAGGAGGTCATCGAGACGGAGCTCACGGGTATCGACCTGCTGAACCAGCCCCTGCTGAACAAGGGCACGGCCTTCACCGAGGAGGAGCGGGACATGTTCCGCCTCCACGGGCTGCTGCCGCCGCATGTGGGCACGCTGGAGGTGCAGGTCGCGCGCCGGCTGAAGGCGCTCCGGAACTTCGCCACCGACTTCGAGCGCTACGCCTTCCTGCGCGAGCTGCAGGACACCAACGAGGTGCTGTTCCACGCGCTGCTGCTGCGGCACATCGAGGAGCTGATGCCGCTGGTCTACACGCCGACCGTCGGCGAGGGCTGCCAGCGGTTCAGCGAGATCTGGCGCAAGCCGCGCGGCCTGTTCCTCAGCTATCCGAACCGGCACCGGATCCGCGAGATCCTGTCCGACCCGCGGCTCGACCGGGTCCGGGTGATCGTCGTCAGCGACGGAGAGCGCGTGCTCGGCCTCGGCGACCAGGGCGCGGGCGGCATGGGCATCCCCATCGGCAAGCTTGCCCTCTACACCGCCTGCGCCGGCATCCACCCGGCGGTGACGCTGCCGATCCAGCTCGACGTCGGGACGGAGAACGCAGAGCGGCTGGCGGAGCCGGTCTATCTCGGCTGGCGCCATCCCCGCATCCGCGGCGCCGACTACGACGCCTTCATCGAGGAGTTCGTGAGCGCGGTGACCGAGCGCTGGCCGGACGTCCTGCTGCAGTGGGAGGACTTCGCCAACGCCAATGCGGCCCGCCTGCTGGCCCGGTACCGCGACCGGCTGTGCAGCTTCAACGACGACATCCAGGGCACGGCCGCGGTCGCGGCGGGCACCCTGCTGGCCGCGATCCGGGTGACGGGCATCGCGCTCCGCGAGCAGCGGATCGCGCTGGTCGGCGCGGGCTCCGCCGGCTGCGGCATCGCCGGGCTCCTGATCGAGGCCATGGTCGCGGACGGGCTGGACCGGGAGACGGCGCGGCGGCGGTTCTACGCCATCGACCGCGCAGGGCTGCTGACCGAGGACATGAACGACCTGACGGAGGCCCAGCGGACGCTGGCCCAGCCTCGGTCCGCGGTCGCCGATTGGCCGCTGCTGGAGCCGGGGCGCATCGGGCTGATCGACGTCGTGGCCAATGCGGCCCCGACCGTCCTCATCGGCGTCTCCGGCCAGGCCGGAGCCTTCAGCGAGCCGGCGGTGCGGGCGATGGCGGCTCGGGTGGAGCGGCCGGTGATCTTCCCCCTCTCCAACCCGACCAGCCGGGCGGAGGCGACGCCGGAGGACCTGATGCGCTGGACCGAGGGCCGCGCGCTGATCGGCACCGGCAGCCCCTTCCCGCCGGTGTCGTGGAACGGGCGGCAGATGCCGGTGGACCAGACAAACAACGCCTACATCTTCCCCGGCGTCGGGCTCGGCGTGCTCGCCTCCGGCGCGCGGCGGGTGAGCGACGCGATGTTCATGGCGGCGGCGAAGGCGCTGGCGGCGCTGTCGCCGGCGGCGTCGGGCGGCAACCGGCTGCTGCCGCCGGTGAGCGCGATGCGAACGGTGTCGCGGGCGGTGGCGCAGGCGGTGGGCGAGCAGGCCATCGCCGAGGGCCTGGCCCCGCCGATGAGCGCCGACGCGCTGGCCGCCCGCATCGACGCGCAGGTCTGGAACCCGGTCTACCGGCCGTTCCGCTACCGGCCGCCCTGCTGAGGCCCCGCGGCGGCGTCCGGTGCGGGACGGGAGGGCCGCACCGCGCCCGCCTCGGACTCCCCCGGCCCCGAGGGCGGTGTATGATGCACGAAAGGACGCAACGAACGATGGCCGACACAACGGTTCTCAAGCGCGACAAGCGGGGTGACTGGCGCCCGCCGTACCGTCTCGAGCTGCCGCCGATCTTCGCCTGGCCGCCGAAGCCGCTGGCGGTGGTGAAGTGGCTGTTCGGCTTCCCCGGCTACGTGTGGCCGTGGAACACGCTCTACCTCGGGATCGCCGTCCTCACCTGGTACCTGCTGACGCCCGACCTGGCGACGATGCAGACGCTGGAAGCGGGCTGGATCGCGCTGATCCTCGCCCGCAACGCGGCGATGACCTTCCTGATCGTCGGCGCGTGGCACCTCTACTTCTACATCCTGAAGCGGCAGGGCACCGACTACCGCTATACCGACAAGCCGCTGGCCCGGAACAGCGACACCTTCCTGTTCCGCAACCAGGTCCACGACAACATGTTCTGGACCTTCGCCAGCGGCGTCCCGCTCATGACCGCCTATGAGGCGCTGACCTGGTGGGCGTGGGCCAACGGCTGGCTGCCGTGGTTGGACCTGGCGACCGATCCGGTCTGGTTCATCGTGCTGCTGGTGCTGATCCCGGCGATCCGCGAGCTGCACTTCTACCTGATCCACCGGCTGATCCACTGGAAGCCGCTGTACGACTGGGTGCATCACCTGCACCACCGCAACGTCAACATCGGGCCGTGGACCGGGCTGTCGATGCACCCGGTGGAGCATCTGCTCTACTTCTCGGGCATCCTGGTGCACTGGATCGTGCCGTCGCATCCGATCCACGCGCTGTTCCACCTGCAGCACGCCGCCTTTTCGCCGGCGGCGGGGCACTGCGGCTACGACCGCATCGTCCTCGGGGACGGGCGAGCGCTCCGGGTGGACAACTACTTCCACTACCTCCATCACCGCTATTTCGAGTGCAACTACTCGGGTGACGGCATGCCGATCCTCGACAAGATCTTCGGCACCTACCACGACGGTTCGGACGAGGCGCAGGAGCGGATGAACCGGCGGTTCATGGCGCGCGCTGCCCGGCAGGCGCGCTGAGGCCCCGGCTACTCGACGAGGACGCTGCCGACGAAGCGGCCGCCGGCGACACTGCCGTCGGCAGCGGTGATCTCGCCCCAGCCGTTGAGGCCGGCCGAGAACTGGGTGCCCTGCGGCACGTGCCATTCGCCGATCTGGCGCGTGCCGTCGGGCCCCACCGCCGTGCCGAAGCCGACGAAGATCGACCGGCGCCACTGGCCGGCGTAGCGCCAGCCGTTGGCGAGCGTCAGCACGCCGTCGCCGTGGCGGGTGGTATCGTCCCAGGCGCCCTCGTAGCGATGACCGCCGGTCCACTCGTAGACGCCGTAGCCGTCGCGGCCGACGTCGCCGCGATAGACGTTGCCGCTCTCGTACTGATGGACCTCGCCGGGTTCGGCCGCCGCGGCCCGGGCGCGATCCGCCGCCGCCAGCGCCCGCCGCTCTGCCTCCAGCGCCGCCGCCACCGACAGCGCCACCCGCTCCTGCCGGGTGAGGTAGCCGGTCGCATCATGCCCGAGGCCCTGCTGGAAGGCCTGGATGCCGGTGCGGGTCCAGCGGCCGAACACGCCGTCGATGCCGCTGGCGTAGAGGCCCAGCAGCTCCAGCGCCCGCTGCACCTGCTGCCTTTCCTCGCGGCTCCAGCTCCGCTCCCACGCCTGCAGCTCGGCAAGGGTCGGCTGCGGGGGCGCCGCGGGCTGCTCCGCCGCGACCGGGACCGGTGTGCCGAAGCCCGTGCCCGCCTGTTCCTGCGGCTGTGCCTGCAGTGCTGCCGGGACCACCGCCAGCAGCGCGGCCAGCACCCCTGTGCGCGCCCGCGTCATCCGATTCTCTCCGCCCTCGCCGCGGTCCTTCCCGTCCGACTCGGACGGCGCCGACGGCCCGCGCGCAATACGGCTGCCATCGGCGGCAGCCGTCAACCGGGGGTCAGCGCTCCACGAAGCTGCCACCGATCAGCCACACCGCATCCCGCCGGCGGCTCCACACCGGCAGCGACATTGTCTCGAACACTCCGCTGTAGCTGCCGGAGCGGATGCTGCCGCGCAGGAACACCGGGATCCGCGTCTCCGCGACATGGTTGGAAAGCGCGATGCAGACTTCCGCCTCGCCCGGCGCGAAGTGCTCCCGGAACGGGATCCCGGTGACGTCGCGGCCGAACATCCAGGTGATCTCGCTGCCCAGCAGCCGGTAGCGCCAGTCGCGGCCGTCGCCGGTCGGCTCGATGACGAAGATGTGCCCCAGAAGGCCCGCGTCGCCGACCGTCTCGAAGCTGAAGTCGGTGCGGCAGGGGATACCGTCCGGCGGGCAGAGGCGCTGCCAGAGCGCGTGGAGCGCCACCGCGCACGCATGCTGCGGCGCGTCCAGCTGCTGGAACACGCCGTCCACGCGCGGCGGCTCGGGATCGTTCCGCGGCACCGGACTGTCGGCTGCCTGCATCGCCTGGCACCTCCCTGGCGGGCCGGCAAGGATGGACGGCGGCGCGACCGATGTTCAACCCGGGTCGTTGACGTCCGGTGAAAAGCGCCGGCGATGCGGGCAGCGGCCTGCCGGCTCAGTAGAACGGGGGGACGATGGTGGTGATCCCCATGTAGCGCCAGTCGGGACCCTCGAAGCCGAGCTGGGCCATGCCGACCAGCACCAGCAGCGCATAAGCCGAGCCGCAGCACTGGCTCTGGTCCACCACGTCCAGCGCATAGGCGACGACGGAATGGATGCGATAGCTGGTCGGGCAGTTGCGGCTGTCGGGCAGCCGGCTGTCCTCCTGCAGCACCTGCGGCGCCTCTCCCTCCCGGGCAAGCTCGAGCGTCAGGACGACATGCGGGCCGAGGTCGAACTTCTCGCAGTAGGCCGAGGTCGCCGGCCGCTCCGTGAGGGTCAGCACGTTGCGCTCCGGCATGAAGCCGGTGGTGTAGGCCGCCGCGATCGAGAAGGAGGCCGCGTGCGGCGACACGTCGAGATCGCTGTGCGGGTGATAGACCAGCGTGGTCCCGGTGTTGCCGGGGATGATGCCGTGGCGGTCGAGCACGGCGGCGGCCTGGCGCCGCACCTCCTCGCGCACCATCGGGACACCCTGGGTCCACAGAACCTCCGGGTCGTGCTGGCTGTCGTCGATGACGACGCGGACGGGCGCGCCCTGCACCCAGTCGTTGGCGGCGACGTCGATGACGTAGAGGTTGGCGTACGGATAGCCGGACCCGTCCTGGATCCCGTACTCCTCGAAGGCCACGAACCGGCCGTCTTCGGAAAAGCCGATGATGGCCGGCCGCGCCATGTCGGCGGCCTGTGCCGGGCTGCCGCCGAAGCCCAGGCAGAGCGCCAGGGCGGCTGCGGCCACGCTCCGTGCCGCCGAAAATCTCCCGATCACCCGCCTTTTCCCCTGTACATGCCGCGAGATCTGCGGCGGTTGTGCGTTGCGGTTGGTGCCGCGCTCCCCATTCTATGGGAAGAAGGCCTCGGCAGCGCGGGGAAGATTTCATGACCACCACCGCTCTCGCGACCGTAGCGCCGGACCGGCCGGAACGCCGCCCCGGAAAGCTGCCGCTCGCGCTCGTCCTGGGGTTCACGATCGGCGGCCTGATGGTGCTGATGGTCGGCACCCTGCTGGCCGTCACGCTGTATGGCGCCGGCGAGAACACGCGGTCGCTGCTGTCCGACAAGGCGAACCTGATGCTGGACAGCGCGGTGGACCGCATCCGCGGCCAGCTCGACCCGGCGGCCCAGGCAACGGAGTTTCTCGCACGGCGGATGGAGGCCGGGGACATCCCGCTCGACGACCCGGAGGCCATCTCCGCGGCGCTGCAGGGCGCCCATTCCGGCCTTGCCCAGGTGGCGGGCCTGATCTTCGTCCGGCCCGACCGGACGGCGATCGGGGTACGCAAGGAGGCGGACGGGACGCTGTCCACCGGCCGGTTCGACGTGGTGATGCCGCCGCTGGAAAGCGCCCTCGCCCGCCTCGACCAGCCACGGGACCGGCCGCGCTGGGGCCAGCCGGTGTGGTCCGACGAGCTGGGGACGAGCGTGCTCAACGTGGTGCGCGCGGTGCGGATCGACGGCGAGCTCGTCGGCGCGGTGGGCGCGGCGGTGTCGGTGCCCCAGTTCTCGCGGCTGGTGGGCACGCTGTCCGATGCGCTGGGCGAGAACGGCTTCGCGCTGATCGGAAACGACCGCGTGCTGGCCCATCCCCTGCTGGCGCAGCGGTCCGGGCTGCTGACGCCGGAACACCCGCTGCCGGCGCTGGAAGGCTTCGGCGACCCGGTGCTGGCGTCCATCTGGCAGCGCCCCGACCGCGAGCGGCTGGACATCATCCGCTTCCGGCCGGGCGTGGCCGGCCACCATGTCGAGCTCGGCGGGCAGGGCTACATCTTCGTCTATGAGCGGCTGTACGGCTACAGCGAGGTGCCGATCACGGTCGGCGCCTACTTCCGCGACGAGGACATCGGCGCCGAGGTGCAGCGCCTGATGGGCATGTCGATGGCCGGTTTCGCCATCGTGGTCGTCGCCGTCCTGCTGTCCTTCGTCGTGGCGAACAAGATCGCCCGCCCGTTCACCCGCGTCGCGGCCGCCGCCGTGCAGGTCGGCGAGATGAGCCTGGGGTCCATTCCCGACCTGCCGGGCAGCCGCATCCGCGAGATCGACGACCAGGCGCGGGCGTTCAACGGCATGGTGCGGGCGCTGCGCTGGCTGGAAATCTACGTCCCGCGCCGGCTCGCGCGGCGGCTCCTCGACGCCACCGGCGGCACGGTCAGCTCCCGTGACGTGGAGGTGACGGTGATGTTCACCGACCTCGCCGGCTTCACCAGCTGGTCGGAGGGCCGGGCGGCGACCGACGTCGCCGACTTTCTCAACCGCCACTTCGCGACCATCGGGCAGGCCGTGGACGGCACCGGCGGCACGCTCGACAAGTTCATCGGCGACGGGGCGATGGCGTTCTGGGGCGCGCCCGAGCGGCAGACCGACCACGTGCTGCGCGCCTGCCGCACCGCGCGCGCGATCCACTGCGCCATCCAGGCGGAGAACCGGGAGCGCGAAGCGGCCGGCGAGGCCCCGATCCGGATGCGGATCGGCATCCACTGCGGCATCGTCACGGTCGGCAACATCGGCGCGCCGGAACGGATGAACTACACCATCGTCGGCGACACCGTGAACGTGTGTCAGCGCCTGGAGCAGATGGGCAAGGAGATCGCCGCGGAGGCCGGCAGCGACAGCGGCCTCGTCGTCGTGGTCAGCGAGGCGGTCGCCCGCCACCTGCCGGAGGACCACCGCGCGGCGCTGCGTCCGGTGGGCAGCATCACGCTCCGCGGCCGCAGCACGCCGGTTGGCGCCTACGCCCTCGACCCGGGGCTGCTGCCCGAAGATGGCTGAGGCGTCGAAGACCCGGCGCGGCGGCCGGGTTCAGGCCGCCTGCATCGCGGCCGCCAGCCACTCGTCCAGACAGGCCTGGGCGGCGTCGGGGCCTTCGAGCAGCTCGACGTAGCGCGCCAGCGCCATGATCCGGGCCTCGCGGTCGGACGGGCTCTCGCCCGGGACTTCTGCCGTCGCCCGGGCACGCACCGCGGCCAGCAGGTCGGAGACGGCCCGGTCCACCGCCGGCGCCACCCCGAGCGCCTCTGCCGCCGGGCGGGCGCGGCGCAGCGCCGCCATGCTGTCCTCGACCATCAGCGCCGTGTCGAAGGATTCGCCGCTCAGCGCCTCCTGCACCGCGCCGTCGAGGTTGTCGCCGGCAGTTCGGTGCATCCGCGGCAGCACCTCCTCGACGGCGGCGGTGCGGGCCGCGTGCAGCACCCGGTCCACCTCCAGCTTCAGCTCGGGATCGCCCGCCTTGTCGGCGAAGCCCTGCAGGCCCTTCAGGCCGGTGGCGAGGCTGTCGAGCGTGGCGATGAAGGCGTGCGGATCCGCGCCGTTGCTCGCCTGCAGGCCCGCGATTTCCCGCTCCAGATCCACGCCCACCGCCTCGCACAGCCGGCGGATCACCGCCTGCCCCGGCCCGGGGGTGACACCCACCCTGTTGTCGAGGAGCGCGCCGACCAGGCTGCCGGGCGACCGGAAATGGGCGGCGGCGACCAGCGCGGTGACGAAGCCGATGTCCTCACCCAGGTCGATGGCGTTGCGGATCATGCCCGCAATCTCCCGCGCCTGGTCTTCCGGCGGCCTGGGCAGCCCCTCGCAGCGGAGCTGGCGACGCACCTCGGCGATCCATCGATGCCCGACCAGCGCCGCGCCAATATCCCGCAGCCACTGCGGCTCGCCGACGCTGGCGGCGATGGCGTCGAAGTCGTCGGCGACCACCGCTGCCGCGGCCGCCCACAGCCGGGCCGCCGGCTGCTGCAGGTCGGGGTCGAGCACCGACTGCGCCTCGGCGGCGGCCGCTTCCGCGTCCGCCAGCACCTCGGCCGGCAGCCGCGCCGAAACCTGCGTCCACGCCGGCAGGACGGCGGCGCGCGCGATGCGGCGGATCGGGTCCGTCGGCATCTGGTCTTCGCTCAGCAGCATCTCGAACGGCATGCAGAACAGGCGCCGTGCGTCCAGCCCGCGCGGCAGACGCAGGAGCCGGAGCCGCGGACGCAGGATCGCCAGACCCTTCCGCGCCTGCGGGTCATGCTCGCGTTTCTGCAGCAGTGCAGCGATCTCCAGCACCTCCGCATCGGTCAGACGGTAGAGCTTGCTGCCCAGGTCGCGGAAGACGCTGGGCGCGAGCTGCGAGGCCGGCGTGGTCACCGGGTCGCCCCCTTCACCGTCTCCAGCCGGCGGATCATGTCCAGGTCGCGCGACCGGGTGCGCCAGTCCTGCAGGGCGGCGACGCGCCGGCCGCGGCCCTGGCCCGCAACGGACTCCGCGAACTGCGGCATCGCCTCCAGCTCCTTGCGCGGCACCCGCGGCAACACCCGCTCGATTTCGGCAAGGGTTGCAACGGTGTCGATCTCCGAACTGTCGATCGCGCAGAACCAGGCCGCCGTGATGTGGTCCCAGCCATCGAGCAGCCAGGACAGGCGCGCCACGAGGCGCCGCACCTCCTGCGCCTCGCGGTGCCAGTCACGGACGAAGCGCGCGATGTCGCGAATCCTGCCGTCGAGACGCTCCAGGTCCCAGTCCGCGATCATCACCGTCTGTTCGGCGACGCGTGCGACCAGCGCGGCCCGACCCTTGTGCTCGGTGTAGGCGGTGATGGCCCAGCCGTTCACCGAGCCGACGAAGGAGCGCATGTCGTCCACGATCCGGCGCAGCCTTCCCTGCTCCTCCGCGCCGGGCACGCCGACCTGCGCGAGGCTCACGCTCTGCTCGGCGATCGCGGCATAGCACTGCTCGGGCGACGCCCCGATCTCGCGGGCCAGCGCATGGAAGGCGCGGCGGACGTGGTCCTGCGTCTCCGGCGACAGGAAGCTCGCGGCCTTGAGCCCGCCGGTCTCGAAGCCGAGGAACCCGAACACCTTCTGGATCAGCGCGAAGTTGGCCGCCAGCCGCAGCCGTTCCTCCTCACCGAGCGCCCTGCGGCTGGCCTGGGCGGCGGCCGGGCCGGCGAGACCGCGGGCTGCGACCTGAAGCTGCAGGCGCCGGATGTCCCACGGGGTGAGCGCGGGCTCGGCGGTGATGGCCTTGTACAGCTCGCGGTCATGCAGCGTCATGCTGATGACCTCGGGCAGCACGGCCCACGGCATCACGTAGGTGGCGCCGCTGTCGGCGAAGTCGGGCACGAGCAGCTCCAGCGCCTGGCGCTCGTTGCGGCGGATGCGCGCCTGGTTGAGCTTCGGCGTAGTGAAGGAAATGGCGACGCCGCGCTCCTCGAAGGTGGCTGGCAGATACTCGCTGCCGCGCAGCAGGCTGGCGCTGTCGATCTGCGGGCCTCTGGCTCGGGAATCGGCGGCGATGGCAGTCTGGACAGTCACGAACCGGCTCCTCACGTCCGCGCAGGCGGGTAGCCTGGTGATGGGCGGCGAGTGTCGGACAAAGCGATTGACAAAAGCGTAACGGCCGCGACGCCGGGAGTGGCGCCCGCGGCCGGACCCCGCTACATCTCGGGCGATGAACGATTACCAGCTCGCCAGCCTGGTCTCCGGCCTCGTCCTGCTGGTCGCCATCGGCGCGCGCTACCTGACCGGCCGGCCGTCGTCGCAGGTGCTGCGCGACGCCATGGTGTGGGCGATGATCATCGCCGGCATCGGCATCGCCTACGGCATCTACGCGGGGCTCAGCGAATGAAGGTGGCGCCGGGGCAGCTGTGGCGCGGCATCGGCTATGCTCTGACCGCCGCCTGGATGGCGGGCATCCTGATCGTGACCGGCAGCGACCCGGCCCATCCGTGGTTCGACTACATCTTCGTCGTGCCGCTGGCCGGCTGGATCGTCGGCCTCGGCATCGCCCGCTTCGTCGCCGACCGCCGGCCGCCGTCACCGCCGCCCGGGCCGTGATCCCCGGCGCGGGCCGCTCAGAGCCAACCATCCCGAAAGCTGACTTGCGCGCGCCCGCCGACTATGGTGCGCGGCCATGAGCGAGAGAGGGATGCTCGGCGTCTGCTACTATCCGGAGCAGTGGCCGCAGGAGCTGTGGGCGGAAGACGCCCGGCGGATGGCAGAGCTGGGCATCCGCTACGTTCGGATCGGCGAGTTCGCCTGGAGCCGGATCGAGCCGATGCCCGGCGAGTTCCAGTGGGACTGGCTGGACGAGGCGATCGCCATTCTGGGATCGGCGGGCCTCGGGGTGGTGATGTCCACGCCGACCGCTGCCCCGCCCAAATGGCTGGTGGACCGGCATCCCGACATCCTGGCCTGGGACCGCGAGGGCCGGCCGCGGCGCCACGGCTCGCGCCGGCACTATGACTTCTCCAGCCCCGGCTGGCTGCAGCAGACGCGCCGGATCTGCACCCGCGTGGCCGAGCGCTATGGCCAGCATCCGGCCGTGGTCGGATGGCAGCTCGACAACGAATACGGCTGCCACGACACCGTCCTGTCCTACTCGCCGGCGGCGGCGACCGGCTTCCGCGACTGGCTGCGCGCCCGCTACGGCACGGTGGATGCGCTGAACGCCGCCTGGGGCGGTGCGTTCTGGTCGCAGGAATACCGGCACTTCGAGGAGATCGACCCGCCGAACCTTTCCGTGACGACGCCGAACCCGGCGCACGAGCTCGACTTCCGCCGCTACGCGTCCGATGCGGTCGTCGCCTACAACCGGCTGCAGGCGCAGATCGTGCGCACCCATTCGCCCGGCCGCTTCATCGCCCACAACTTCATGGGCTTCTTCACCGGCTTCGACCTCTGTGCGCTGGCGCACGATCTCGACGTCGTCGCCTGGGACAGCTACCCGCTGGGCTTCACCGACCGGCTGATGGCGCTGTCCCCGGAGGAGCGGGTGCGGTTTGCCCGCACCGGGCATCCGGACGCGGCCGCCTTCCACCACGACCTCTACCGCGGCGTCGCCCGCGCGGCGAAGGGCGACGCCGCGCGCTGGTGGGTGATGGAACAGCAGCCAGGGCCGGTGAACTGGGCCGACCACAACGCCGCGCCCGCCGACGGGATGGTGCGGCTGTGGACGTGGGAGGCCTTCGCCCATGGCGCCGAGACGGTGAGCTATTTCCGCTGGCGCCAGGCCGCCTTCGCCCAGGAGCAGATGCACGCCGGGCTGAACCGCCCGGACTATGCGCCCGACCGCGCCAGCGCCGAGGTCGCGCAGGTGGCGGCGGAGCTGGCGGGTCTCGCTCCCGGGCCGGCGGGGCGCGGCGGCGCGGCGCTGGTGTTCGACCACGAGGCGGCCTGGGTGCTGGAGATCCAGCCCCACGGCCGGACGATGCGCTACCACGACCTGGTGCTCGCCTTCTATTCCGCGCTGCGCCGGCTCGGCCTCGACGTCGACGTGGTGCCGGCCGGCCAGCCGCTGGACGGCTATCGCCTGGTCGTGGTGCCGACGCTGCCGATCGTCACCGACGCCGCCCTCGCCGCGTTCCAGGCGGCGGAGGGCACGCTCGTCTTCGGCCCGCGCACGGGTTCGAAGACCGTGAGCTTCCAGCACCCGTCCGCGCTCGCCCCCGGCCCGCTGCAGGCGATGCTGCCTCTGAAGGTGACGCGGGTGGCGAGCCTGACCGAAGGACTGGTCGACACGGTGGTGTGGCAGGGCCGGCGATTCCCCGTGACGCGGTGGCGGGAGACGCTGGAGAGCGCGCTCGCGCCGGCAGCGCATTTCGCCGACGACGGCAGCCCGGCGATGGTCGGCGACGGCCGGCGGCACTATCTCGGCTTCTGGCCCGACCCGGCCTTCCTCGACGCCTGGCTCGCCGCGCTGTGCCGCGACTGCGGGCTTCCCGCCCGGGCACTCGGCGACACGCTCCGCCTGCGCCGCTGCGGCCGCCTGCGCTTCGCCTTCAACTACGGCGCGGCGCCCGTCGAGGCCCCCGCGCCGGACGGCGCCGCCTTCGTGCTCGGCACGCGGACGATTCCCGGGCCCGGCATGGCCGCCTGGGTCGAGGACTGACCCGCGCGCACAGCCGCTTCCTGTGATCCGGCGCACAGTTTTTCTCGAGGGCTGCCCTTGAAAATCGGAAAATCGTTCGTATACTAACAATCATAGCTCCGACTGGTTCGGCTCGACCCTCCTCCCTGACATCGCCGGAGGCCTCGATGGACATCGCCACCACGCGCGACCTTGCTGCCGCCCGCGGAGGCGCCGAGTCCGGCGCCCCGGCGCCGGCCTTCCCGATCCCCGAGGGGGTCCACGCCGAGACGGTGCTTGAGGTCGAGCACTACAGCCCGCGGGTATTCAGCTTCCGCATCACCCGGCCCGCGAGCTTCCGCTTCCGTTCCGGCGAGTTTGTCATGCTGGGCCTGCCCAACGCGCCGAAGCCGGTGTTCCGCGCCTATTCGATCACCACGCCATCGTGGGACGACGGCCTCGGCTTCTATTCGATCAAGGTGCCGGACGGTCCGCTGACCCGGCATCTGCAGAAGATCCGCCGGGGCGACACGGTGCTGATCCGCAGGAAGGCGACCGGCAGCCTGGTGCTCGACGCGCTGCTGCCGGGCCGGCGGCTGTGGCTGTTCGCGACCGGAACCGGCATCGCGCCCTTCGCCAGCCTGGTGCGCGACCCGGAGACCTACGAGAAGTTCGACCAGGTCGTTCTGACCAACACCTGCCGCGAGGCGGCCGAGCTCGCCTTCGGCGACCGGCTGGCGGTGGAGGTGGAGCAGGACCCGCTGGTCGGCGAGTTCGCGCGCGGCCGGATGACCTACTATTCCACCGTGACCCGCGAACCCTACGAACGCACCGGGCGGATCACCGACCTGATCGCCAGCGGCCGGCTGTTCACCGACCTCGGGCTGCCGCCGATCGACCCGGCGCAGGACCGGGCGATGATCTGCGGCTCGATGGCGATGATCCGGGACACCCGGGCGCTGATGGAAGGCTTCGGCCTGGTCGAGGGCTCCAACCACGAGCCCGGCAGCTTCGTCGTGGAGCGCGCGTTCGTCGACTGACGCGGCGCGCCCCTCCCGGACCGCCACGCCGCTGCGCAGGGCCGCACGCCGGCGTTTCCCCCCCGCACCGCCGGCGGAGGCCGGGCGG